>JAZDHV010000011.1:0-35323 GCA_043805595.1 Candidatus Woesearchaeota archaeon | reverse complement strand
CCAATCTCTGACTGGTGACAATCTTTGATTGATTTAGCTTTCAGGAGTGAAAAATTCCTGAGCACTAAGAACCACCAGTCCTATCATAATGTAGTTGTGGATTTAATGAATCCCACCAGTCTATGACTGGTGGTTCTTTAGATCTTTCAGATTTTTAACACCCAAAAAAACACCTTGTGTTTTTTGGGCACAAAAAATGCATTTAGCATTTCTAAGTGTGCCAGAAAAGCAAAGCTTTCTGGGCATTTCCATCCAATCTCTGACTAATGGCAATCTTTGATTGATTTAGCTTTCAGGAGTGAAAAATTCCTGAGCACTAAGAACCACCAGTCCGTAGATGTAGTGGATGTTGAATTGATGAATCCCACCAGTCTCTGACTGGTGGTTCTTTAGATCAAAGATTTTTAGGACACCAAAACAGATAATAAATTTCCCATGAAAACCTAATAGCAAGTATTTTAAGTACATATTTATTCTCAAATATAATGGCTGTCAAAAAATTGAAGATTCCTAAAGGACATCATCGTAATAAGGGGGATTATGCAATTAATAATAGGTTCCAGGAAAGGCAAAGGCAGGCTAGCCTTAAAAGACGTAATCCATTAGGATTGGCTTTTTCAAGAAAAAAGACTGATAGCCCATATACACCTCTTCCTTTTATGGGAATTGAACAAATGCATCCTATAAACTTATCTGATTATAGAGGTTTAGCTTCTCTAGTAAGTGACGCTTTAAGACCAGGAGATAGTCTTAGACCTGCTGTTGCCGGACTTATGATTAACATGCTTTTAACCTCTCCTGATAATATATTCTCTAAGAAAAGAGAATACAGATTTCAAGAAAGGAATTATATTAGGGAACAATTAAATGTTTTTTCCCAATCCATGAATGCGCTGGAACTGTTTTTAGGCAATGAAAGTGATGGTTCTCTTGGAAGTTTTAAAAATAAACAAAGGCATCATTTTATGGGCATGGCCAGCCTTTTAACAAGTGATTTTTGGAGTGCACCTGATTGTTTTGATATTGCATATTTAAGAATGTCAGGTGAATCCTTTTTTGATAGAATTTCTTCAGATTATGTTGTTGGTGAAGTCTTCAAGGAAATTCATGAAAGGGATATAGAGGAAATACGACAATTTTACAATGGCCATAAATCAGAACTAGCTTATTTAGAAATAGTATTGAATGGTCATTTTGAACAAACTGTCTCTGAATTTGAAATAAATGAAATTGAATCCAACCCTTCACTTTACTCAGGTAAATTAGCAGAAGTTTATAGCCAATACCTTGAGGGTACTTCTGGTTTAAATGATATTGAAAAGGAGTTTTTAAGAAAAACTATTGCATGCCTGAGAATTTTATCAGGGATTGAAGAAGAAGCTGAAGAGATTAAGGCAGGAATACCTGATGAAGATGGAGTAATCCTTAATGTTTCTCAAAGGCTAAAACCCAAGGGAGTTCTTTTTATTGAATCAGACAGATTAAGAAATATTCCAGGGTTAGCTTATGTACAGACTCATGAAAAAGTGAATATGTATCAACGAAGAGAAGCCTAAAACATATTAAAATGTCAGGAATTTTCCACCAATCTCTGACTGGTGGCAATCTTTGATTGATTTAGCTTTCAGGAGTGAAAAATTCCTGAGCACTAAGAACCACCAGTCCTATCATAAGGTAATTGCGGATTTAGTGAATCCCATCAGTCTATGGCTGGTGGTTCTTTAGTAAATGACCTATCAGAAAAAATTACAAAGCGATCTAAATCGAAATAAAAAGATTGGCGTGATCAAGCAGCCTTTTTTACACTAATTTCAGAATCAATAAAATAATTTCACAATCAAGTGCAGAATCCATGATTAATCCATGTTTATTGAGAATATTTCACCAACAAAAACAAAAAGTTTATTAAACTATATTGAATTCAGGACATTGAGGGGATTGCAAATGAAAAAACTGATTGTGTTGTTCATAATATTTATCCTGATAGGAGCATACCTGATTGTATTAAGGAATGACATTGATTTGGCGGAAAAAGAGGGCAAAAAGACTTTTATTTTCAAGTTCTCTAATTGGGTTTGGGATATTGGAAAGAACACATTCAATGTGGTTGGTTATGCGATAAAACAGCCTTGGCTGCCTGAAAATCCAGAAAAAAAGAATGAGACCATTTATATCATATCTGAAAAAGAGAATATGGAATCGACAATTGCTAAAGATAGATATTGCTACTAAAACCGGGGTGATCTGATGTTTGAAGAACCAGAATCAATGGATGAATTGGTATATTACACTAACCGCACTTTAGGAGAGGCTGGCGAGGGAACAATCATATGCTGGGTCAATAAGGAGAAGTGCCCTCAATGCAAGACTGGCTTGATGTCAAAGCCAAAGGATGAGAAGACAGGCAAGCCTAAGATCAGGGCAAAAGAGTATGTCTGCCCCTCATGCAATAATACAGCTGAAAAAGGGGAATATGAAGGGACATTGACTGCAAAAGCCAATTACAAATGCCCTGAGTGCGGCACAGAAGATTCTGGTGAAATCCCTTTCAAGAGAAAGAGCATTGACGGCGTGCCTACGCTTCGTTTTGTCTGCAGCAAATGCAAGGCAAACCTAGATGTCACAAAAAAGATGAAGGAAAAAAAGAAGAAATGATTTTTTATTTTATATCTATCATAAGAGTTCTGTAAATATTGTCAAAGTCGGCAGGGACCACCAGTCAATAGGCATGTTCGCTTCGCTCACTCTGCCGGCTTTGAGCATGCTCAGAAATATACCGCCTTCCAAAAATAGATTGCGGACTATTGTCCACTGGTCATGCAGGCCAGTGGTATATTTCTGACATATCAAATTTTACTTTTAAATCTCTCGATTTTCTGGAAAATAGGGGAAATTAGCGCAGAACTTGTATTAGGTCTGCTATGATGGAACTTCTATTTTTCCAGAAGAAACAGCTTCTTGCATCCTTTGACGACATAATGCCACAACTTCCTTACTTGTATCAAGGTATGTTTGCATTTGTTTTGGTGTCACAAGCTTTCTTAGCTGTTCACTCATTTTTCCGTGTTGAACATCATACTTTCCAGGTTCTTGTAATCTTATTGCCTCTTCCCATGCTAACCATTCATTAAAAAAAGTGACATCATCTTCTAAAGTTACCCCTTTTCTTATTGCATCTAATGATTCTTCTAACAAACCATCTTTATTAAATAAATAATCTGTAAGACATAACAAAGAAGTATGCATTGGGGTTGTTCCTTTCATATATGCAAAAATGTTTCTTTCTTTTATCGCATCATCCAATGCATATAATATTAAAGCTATTTGAGAATTTGGCAGAGCTTTTCCAATATTAAACCTTTCTACATCTTCATCTCTTAATATTGTCTCTCTCTTCCCATCCCCGAATAATTTTCTTCTTGCTTCTAAAACATTTCTTTCTATCCTTTTTTCAAACATTTCAGGATCTCTGACCATTGTTAGTAATGCAGATCCCACATTTGCAGATAGCGCAACTAAATTTTGGCCATGTTCATTTCCAATCTGAATCCACTTATATACATGGCCTGGCAAATTTGCTGTTCTCATGGCAAGTGAAAATTTCATAACATCTAATCCATTTCCATAACTTCCATTTATCCATGGAAAACATCCTGCTTGGGCAAATGCGCTTGCAATAGATAAATTTGTCCTAGATGTATTAACTTGAGTATTTGCTAAAATATTATCATGTTCTTCTACATCTCTAAAATGTTCTACATGACCTGACATTCCTCCATAAAATTCTACTGCTCTTGAATAAGCCCCATCAGAACAACCATTAGGGATAATAGCTAAAATTTCTTGAGATGGATCAGATGATTTAGGATTACACATAGTATGAATAGTTACCATTTCTAATCCACTTCCTGGATGTAATCTAGTATACTCATCAAAAGCCTTTCTCTCTGGTGTTTTCCTGCTTGTTTGTCCAGAAATAATAGCTCCCGGTTTACAACTAGGTAAACTTTCCTTCATACTTCTTTCAACCTCATCTGTAGGTATACAATAAAGTACAAAATCAGCATCCTTAACAGCTTCTCCAACATTCTCATAAATTCTATGTGAAACTCCTCTAAATGCTTCTTTTAATTCTGTGGGAGACTTAACTGAATCATAAACTGAAATTTCTTCTACTTTTTTAGAAAGAGCCCTTGCAGAATATTGGCCCATATTTCCTGCTCCAATAATAGCTAATCTTGTCATTTTACTTATAGGTTGAAACAACTAATATATAAAACTTTCTTTTAAAACTACTACAAAGTAGTTACACTATCATTGGAAAAAAAGAAGAAATGATTTTTTTTTCACTTATATTTTCTTTTAAGAATTGTCTGTCTCTTGATTCTCGACTTTGCTCTCTATTCCAGTGCTAGGGCTAGATCCAAATTTTGCAAGATATGCACTATTTCTAAAAGGATTATAATCTAAATGAAATTCAAAATCTGCAGGCAATTCAATATTTCTGAGAGATTCCCCAATTGTTTGAAAAGCGTTAACAGTGTCCTTATAGACATCATATGATTTATACGCGCCGCCAGCTATTGCAACTATTGCTATGGCAGCGACACTTGTGATGATCTTGTCCCTGAGGCTCATTTTATCCTAAGATTTTTATTAGTTTAAATATTTTCCCCAATAATCATAAAAATGATTGCTGATTACAAATGAAGAATTGGCCTTTATAATCCCAAATATTTATATAGCTCATCTGATTATTTCTTTTATCACAATATATTATATTACAGGATATTATTGTGTATATATTAGATAAATATGATTGTTATACCTGATAAAATCAATCCAAGGTGGTCTAATTCAAGCAAAAGAAAAGAAAATCAAAGAAAATAGAAAAACAAAGAATTATTGTAACAGCAGCACTGCCTTATGTAAATAATGTGCCTCATTTGGGCAATCTGGTCCCAACTCTTTCTGCAGATGTCTTCATAAGATACCTAAGATTAAAGAAAGAGAATGCTATCTGGGTATGCGGAACAGATGAGCATGGCACAACAACTGAGACAAAGGCGATTGAGGAAGGAGTGACTCCAAAAGAGATCTGCGACAAGTATTTCAAGATTCACAAAGACATTTACAAATGGTTCAATTGCTCATTTGACTGCTTTGGCAGGACTTCTTCAAAAGAGAACAGGGAGATTGCGATTGACATCTTCAATAAGCTTGACAGGAATGGTTATATTGTCAAAGATATTCTTCAGCAGACTTTTTGCAAAAAATGCGATAGGTTTCTGGCAGACAGGTTTGTGAATGGGACATGCCCCCATTGCGGCTATGAAGAGGCAAGAGGGGACCAGTGCGAGTCCTGCGGTAAGCTTCTGAATGCTGTTGAATTAAAACACCCAAGATGCAAGATCTGCGGCAGCACTCCTGAGGTTGTCGATTCTGAGCACCTGTTCATAGACTTGAAAAAGATTGAGCCAAAGCTTCTTGCTTGGATGAAAAAGGTTGACAAGAACTGGTCATTGAATGCGAGGACTATGGCTCATTCATGGATAAAGGAAGGATTGAAGCTGAGGTGCATTTCCAGGGACTTGAAATGGGGAATTAGTATCCCGAAAAAAGGATTTGAAAAAAAAGTTTTCTATTCCTGGTTTGATGCTCCAATTGGTTACATTGGAATAACTGCAGAGTGCAAAAAAGACTGGAAAAAGTGGTGGCTTGATCCAGATACAAAACTTGTCCAGTTTATGGGAAAGGACAATATTCCTTTTCATACAATCCTGTTCCCATCATTTTTGTTAGGGACTGGAGATACTTATACTTTAGTCTCTGAGCTTTCAGTAAATGAATATCTTAATTATGAGAATGGAATGTTCTCAAAGTCAAGGCAGATTGGCGTTTTTGGTGATGACTCGATTGAGACAGGCATTAAGTCAGATGTGTGGAGATATTATATCCTCAGCTCAAGGCCTGAGACAACTGATTACCAGTTCACCTGGAAGGATTTCCAGACAAAAGTAAATGGAGAGCTTGTGGCAAATCTTGGAAACTTGGTGAACAGGACTTTCACTTTCATAAACAGGTTCTTTGACTCTAAGATTCCAAAACCTAGATTAAATGAAAAGGATAAGAAACTTCTGGAGAAACTGAAAAAAGAATATGAGATTCTTGATGAGTTATTCTCAAAACAATCTTTGAGAGACGCCTTTAAGCAGATCTTCCACATCTCAAGGTTAGGCAACCAGTATTTTCAGGAAGAAGAGCCCTGGAAAAAGCTTAAAGGTGAGGGCAAGGATGAAAAAGAGAGGGCTGCAGCGTCATTGTATGTCCTCGCTTTTATCTGCAAAGACCTGTCAATAATTGTTCAACCTTATCTGCCAGAAACATCTGAAAAGATCCAGAAAACTCTTGGTATAAATGATCTTGACTGGGACAATCTTGGCAGACTGGACTTAAAAGAAAATACAAAGATTGGGAAATCAGAGATCCTGTTTGCAAAAATCGAGGACAAGCAGAGGGAAGATCTTGAAAAGAGATATGCTGGCAAAAAAGGATATAAAATTGCTGGAAAACAGCAATCCAGGGATAAATCAGGAACAGAAGAAAAACAAAAGGAAGAAAAAGTAAATCATAATTCAGAAAATGAGCATAAAGCAGGAGAATCAGAAGAATCACGCCTGTTCCCGCTTAATCTGAAGGTTTCAAAGATTCTGGAAGTCAAAGACCATCCTAAGGCTGACAAGCTGTTGATTTTACAGATTGATTTAGGGACTGAAAAAAGGCAGATTGTTGCTGGAATAAAAAATCATTATCCAAAAGATGAGCTTAAGGGAAGAAACATTGTTGTTGTGGCAAACCTGAAGCCAGCTGTCTTAAGAGGAGAGGAGAGCAATGGCATGCTGTTGGCTGCTGGCTCAGATGATTCGAAAATTGTAAAACTGCTTGAAGCGCCTAAATCAAAGCCAGGTGATAAGGTTTTTATTGAAGGCAAAGAGAACAATACTGAAGAGATCTCATTTGATGATTTTGAGAAAGTCCATATGATAACAAAGAAGCACAGAGTCATTGTAAAAGAACAGAGCAAAACCCTGAAGACAATTAAAGAAGATATTTCTGTTGATATTGATGATGGATTTAGGGTTGGTTAGAACTTAACTAAGAGTTGTTGTAGTTGCAGGAGATTCAATCACCACTTTTATCCATCTAGTTGCTGTCAATGAATAGTCTGTGACAATCAGTTGGATATATTTTACAGTTGGCTGTGTTCTTGGCTCAACTGTGAATAGCATTGAATTTGTGGCACTGTTATATGTCACTTCAACTTCAGGATAGTCAAACTTGTATATCCATACAAGCTCTTCATCCTCATCAGGATCAGTTCCATAATTTGTCAGGTCTAGCATGTATGGTGATCCTTCTGATATGACTATGTCTGGCAGGACTGAGAGTATTGGCCCATCATTTATTGGATTGATAGTTATTGACATGTCAGTATCAATAGAATTTCCTTCTGAATCTGTTAAAGTCAATTTCACTGTTGTTTCTCCATTTGCATTAGCCACAGATCTTAGCGATAATATATCATCGTCAGAATTTGATATTCTTGCTTCAATCTTTGATGAATCATAATCAGATACAGTCCATGTCAATCCTGCTCCTGTGTCATCATCATCTTTCTCATATGCTGTAAGGTCTATTGACAACAGCCCAAAATCTTCATTTAATGTCCTTGAAGGTATAACAGGCTGGACCCATGGGCTGTCAGATTCAGAGGTTACTGTCACTTTTATAGTGTCGCTTCCAGACCCTCCTTTATTGTCTGTTGCAGTGAATTTTACCATTTCATTTCCATGCCAGTTTGCCGCAGACCTGATTGCGGCTGCATCGCCTGAGATGGTTATTGTCAGTTTGCTGGAGGCTGATGTTGATGCTGCACTCCATGTTATTGTGTCATCTTCATCAGCATCCTCTGCATATTCAGCAAGATCAATCTGGTACTCTTCATCTTCTGGGAATGTGATGTCTGAGATGCTGACTACTGGATTGTCATTTATGTCAATGACATGCAATATCATGATTGCCTTGTCTGAGAATTCTCCGTCATTCACACTTATCTCGATATTAAATGTTCCTACATCATTTTGTCCAGGAGTGAATATTATCCTTCCTGTATGGGGATTTAGGGTGAATGTCTCAGTGAGTGATGGTGTTGATGTATATGAGAATGTCACGCACCCAAGCTCATCATCGCAGTCAGGGTCTGAGTATTGGACCACATATTCAAATCTTGCACCTTGATTGACATAATATTCCTGTCCTGATACAAAGACTCCAGGAGGAAGGTTTGTTGGTGGTGTGAGGTCAATTATTGGTGCAGTGCTTGTTGCAAAACTCTCGCATTTTGTCTTCAATGCCCCTCCCTCTTGCCAATAATCGACACAGACCTGGCTGTAATCTGCATCTAAGACTACTCCTGATCCTGAGCATCTTGCTGCAGTATTGGCAGTTGCTGTTGATGCGCAATCAGATATTGGATGAGTTGCACCAGATAATGCCTTGAAATACATGTTATATATAGTGTCAGCCCTCACATTCATCGTGAAAGTATAGCTATATGAATATTCTGAATCCTTGACAATCTTTGTTCCAGACAGCTGTGGCTCTGATATCCCTTGGCATACGCTTCTGCATGTGTCTCCTGATGGTCCGGCTGGGCATCTGTCGCATATGTCTGCTGGGATTGTTGTAGTGGTTGTGCTAGTATCACCAGTTGGCAGGCCTGTTCCACCGCATAGGCCTAATTGTGCCAATATCCCATTCTCGCAAAGGCCTTGGTTCATCTGGTCAAACATGTCCTGTATATTGCTGAACTGGTCTTCTGCACCCTCATCTCCGTCATCTGCATTGTCATCATCTTCTCCGCACATGCATCCGCTTGCATTGAGGAATATCGCAATGATTATTATGAGAACATAGATTTTCCAGTGTTTCAATATTGTCCTGAAAACTGTTTCCTGCATTATTTCAACCTTTTTTTAGTATAACTGCATCTATTAGGCCTTTTTCAGCAATATTGATATATTAAGTTTTTGGTTTTTACGAGCAGAGTGAGTAAAGAGTAAAGCTTCGAATGTCAATGAGAATGACATGGTTTTTCAAATGCAGACTTCCACAACACTTCAAAATTGTCTTTGTAGTTATTGCTGATTTCTTTACTGTCAATTAATATTGCCAGTGGATTTTCTTTGTTCCAGATTGTCAATAAAACCCTGTTTTTGGATATTAAAGTTCCAGTCAGTGAAACATTCTTTATAGGCATAAACTTAATTTTTGCAAATTTAAGAGAAGGACCCTCTTTTATTCTCTTTAATGATTCAGATGTATAGTTATAAATAATCCTGAGTTTTGTTCCCTGTTTTATCCTTTGGTCATGCCAGTGTTTCATGAAAAACGGGATAATCTTGTAGCTAACTCCAGAAGAGCCGTAAATCATTATTTCTTTTGGCTTTTCCTTTAAAATATAAGACATTGCAGTCTTCATTCCCTCTTTGCCTTCAAAGACCTCAACATCTGTTTTTTTTAACGCAAGATTCTGAAGTTTTGCTAGCTCGGGAATAATCTGGTTTAAGGAATCCTCCTCTTTTTTTTTCTTTTCCTCAAAATTATCAATTATTTTTCTTGGGTCAACTGCCTGAAAATACTTTTTTCCAGATTTGATTGCATAAGATACGAATCCTTTGTCAAGAAGTATGTCAAAATAGTCATAAATTGATGATCTTAATATATTTGTCTTTTTGGCAATTTGATTAGCTAGGCTCGGTCCTTCTTTTAGCAGCTCTATGTATATTCTTGCCTCTTTTTCTTTTAATCCTATTTTTTCAAGCTGGCTGATGTCCATAATCCAGATAAAACCTGCATTATTATATAAATGTTGTGGAAAAATCCACAGCATAATATTATATGTGATATGATGTTACCATCTTTAGATAACAATAATTAAAATAGGTGGCGACGAAAATGAGACTGGAAAAACAATTTACAATAACAAAGAAAATAGCAAAACATGGTAATCAAGCAATCATCGTTATTCCCCGTATGCTTGAGGACATGTTAAAACCTGGAACAATTGTTGAACTAAAAATTAGCATTATATAAAAATGGCAAGAAAAATTCTTAGAGGATTTCCTGAATATTATGCTGATTTTGATTGGGATAGCGGCTTATTTATGTTTACAATTGGACTTCCCTTTAATTGCAATTATAGATGTCCAAAATGCGCTTTTTCAGACTCAAAAACAGAAAATTCCCTTCCTCTTAAAAGAAAATTGGATTTAATTCAGGAAGCAAGAAATTTGGGTGCAAAAGTTTTTTTAGTAACAGGTGAAGGTGAGCCATTGATTCCAGATGAATTTAGAGATTTGGTCAGAGGTGCTTATCAAAGCGGTCTTGATTCTGTGATATTTACAAATGCATCTGATCTGGATACAGAAATAGCACAATTTTGCTTTGATCATAATGTTGGATTAATTTTAAGCGTTGATTCTTTGATTAGAGAGACATATGATTTATTAACAGGCACTAAAGGTTTTTTTGATATTGCTAAGGAAAACATCGATTATGCAAGGTCTTTATATAAATATGATTTGACAAAAAGAGATGAAAATATCATGGGCAGATTAGCATTAAACTGCGTTGTTACATTACAAAATATGGGTGAAATCCCTAATATTAGGGATTGGTGTGGAGATGATATTTGTTTTATTTGCAATTATCCTGTTTACTCTGGTGATGCAAAGAGAAATTGGCAAATGTTGACAGGAATGGAAAATGGTGAAGCTAACCCGGAATTAGTAGAAATTGCAACAGATTATACTGAAAGACCTCAACAGACATTTACAAGACCTGTTGGTGGCTGCGCATCTCTTCTAAATGGGATAGAACTCTGTTCAGATGGGAAGGCAATTATCTGTGCAGGAGGAAGAGAAAATCTTCTTGGAGATGGTTCTTATGAAAGTTTAAGATCAATCTGGGAGAGAAAGAAGGAATTTATTGGAAGATACAGATTGTATGAATTAGAATGCCTTCCAAGATCTTCTCCTGAATTATATATAAAAATTTGTAATGGATTAAAAAATGAAGCTTGAAATATATGATACCACTTTAAGGGATGGGGAACAGGGTCCTTATAATTGGATGAATCCTTCTCAAAAATTGGGATTAGCACTAAATCTTAAGGATCTTGGTGTAGATATTATTGAATCAGGATTCCCTGCTTCAAATCCTGATGACTATAATGCTGTTTATGAAATATCAAGGCAAGTAAAAGATGTTGCTATAAGTGCTCTTGCAAGGGCGAGAAAAGGGGACATTGACAAGGCTGCATCTGCATTAGAACATGCCTCTGATCCAATGGTTCATGTGTTTTTGCCTGCATCCAAGCTTCATATTGAAAAAAAATTAGGTCTTGATTATGACAATGTATATGACCTCGCATGTGAAATGATTGGATATGCAAAAGGAAAAGTAGGAAGGGTTATTTTTGGGGCTGAAGATGCAAGCAGGGCAGAGCCAGGATACTTATCAAGACTGATGAATGGAGTTGCTGATGCAGGTGCTGAGATGTTTGTATTTGCAGATACAGTTGGCTATTTACAGCCAGGAGAAATTTTTCATCTTATTAACTCATTGTACAAAGCTAGAATTTCTAATGGAAGAAATGAGAAAGAATTGATCAAACTTGGCATACACTGTCATAATGACCTTGGGCAGGCAGTTACAAATACACTTGAATCAATAAGGCATGGAGTCAGCCATATTCAGACAACTCTTTTAGGTATTGGAGAAAGAGCAGGAAATGCAGCAATAGAGCAGATAATTATGGCATTGGAATGCAGACCAGATTATTTTGAAAATGTTCATACGCATGAAAAGATAGAACATCATATTAATCTAATAAAATTAGTGGACGCATGTGAATATCTGGCTGATGTTATTGGTTTGCCTATCCCAAGAGATCAGCCGGTATTAGGCAGTAATTGTTTTCGGCATTCCTCAGGGATACATGCACATGGAATAATTATTGATCCTAAAACCTATGAGGTCATAAACCCTCAATTAATAGGTAGACAAACAAGCATTATGATAGGGAAACATACAGGTAAGCATGGGAGGGCTTATGTAAAAGAGCATTCCATGGGAGATACCTCTTCTGCTATTTCTTTTGATGTGAAAAGAAATTTAGAGAGAATGAATGAATTTTTTAGGAGAGTTAGAGGGCAAAATGAGGTTATGTTTTGTTGATCTATTGAATTCAAAATTTGAAGGCGATCCGAAATTGATGGAAGCTTGCGGAGCTGGATTCAGGAGAATGGAATCTATTGCTGTATGCTCTCTGGCCGGGCATATGAAACAAATTGGTTATGACAAAATTGATATTGTCCATCCAACAGTTAGTGAACCTGTTGTTAATTTGGATAGAATTCTTAAATCTGATCCTGAAGTTGTTTGTTTAAGTATTACAACTCCTGACTATCCAGAAGCACTTAAAGCAGCTGAAGCAGTTAAAAGAGAGAACCCATCCATTAAGATTATTGTAGGAGGATACCATGTTCTTGTAGACCCAGACGATGTAATAAACCAGCCTAATTTTGATTTTGTTATTGAGGGAGAAGGTGAGCTAGGTCTTGAAGGAGTGGTTCGGCATATTGATAGGAATATTGATTTATCAGATATTGAAGGTAAAGTGTATAATAAGGGCAAACTTGTAGCAGATAATTTTACAAGATTTGATCTATCTTCAACCCCTTTTAGGACAAGAGATTTAATGGAAGGAAATGTAAGGGAAGAATTATTCTATCCTCCTCCAAGCAGGCATAAATTTGCATCCCTGCAGACAACTGCAGGTTGTAAATATGGATGTGGATTTTGTCTCAGCACGAAAATGAGGCCAGGAGGGATAAGATACAGGGATATAAGATTAGTTGAAGAAGAAGTATATAGGTGTATAGAAGATTTTGGTGTAACTTCTTTTTTAGTTACAGATTCTGTCTTCGCAGGTGGTAATGATAATCCTGTTTTTATGGAAGAACTTTGTAAAGTTCTGGGAAAAACAGGAGCAACATTTTATGTTATGATACGCCTTGATACTGATGAAATTGTATTTGATTTACTTGCTGAAGCAGGAGTTAAGAGAATTGGAGTTGGAGTTGAATCGTATACTGACAAAAATATTAAATCAGGGTTGGTTGAAAATCCTGGAAATTATTCCAGCCGTGTTCAGAGATTTGCAAGAGATGTCACAAGCAGAGGCATGTTCTGCAGGGGATATTTTATTATGGGCAGGGGAGAAACTCAAGAACAGTTGGAAACAGAAAGAAGGTATATTATGGAGTCAGGCTTGACAGATTTGAGGATTTCATTCTTAATACCTTCATATACAAAAGTGGAGGTGAGTAAACTATACAATAAAGGAAATATCTACACAACAGATTTATCAAAATTTGATGGAAACACTCCAATATTAGTGTCTCCAGGATTATCCCTATGTGAATTAGAGCAGGCAAGGGCTGAAATCCAGGGAGAATTTTACACAAGTGAAAGGTATCAGCAAGGTGTTAGGGATCATTTAAGAAGATTTCCTGAATTACATGATTCTTATACAGAGTTTAACAGGATATTAGCAGATTCATTAGGTATTCAAACTCCTATTAATATTTGATCTAGTGATCAATAGCAGATACAAATGATTGATTATAAAAAACTTCGAATTCCGAATTCATTAATGTTTAGAATCAATTGAATTCGTTACTTAATTTTTTTTTTATTTTTTTAGGAATTCGAATGAACAAATTATTTCAAATCGAATTCCGGCTTGATCCTTTTTCCCAAATTTGATCACTTGAACAACAATTTTTTTGTTTTCAAATTTTTCAACCAAAACTTTATATACTAATAATATTGGTTTCTATATTATATTGAAGTTTAAAAGAGGTGTACCTATATTGAGTAATCTGCTCTTGAAAAAGAAAGGCCAAGTGACTATCTATGTCATAATCGGCATATTCCTTCTTGCATCTGTGTTTGTATACATATATTTTTACACTGATCTCATCAGGATCCCTGATTCTGATGTTTCAAGGATTTCTGTGATTGCGATTGAGCCTGCTTCAATAAAGGATTATGTGCAGTCATGCATCTATCAGACTGCAAGGCCTCTAATATATGAGATTGCTGAGAAAGGGGGCACATTTGATCCTGACAATTATGGTTTTGTAAATTATGATGCTGTTGAGTCTTACAAGGATAATACAAAATCATATATGTCTGAGGGCGAGTCTCAATATACTTACGCATGCCATTGGGAGCAGGGGCATGATTGTGTAAGCAACCTTATCACTAGGCAGACTATGCAGGCTGAGCTGAACCAGAAGATTTTGGAGAACATCAGGGGCTGCCTTGACCTCAGTGTTTTTGAAGGCCAGGGCTATGAATACTCTGAAGGTGATATGAAGATATCCACTAATATCAATGTTGATGATGTCTTGATATCTCTTGATTATCCTCTTGTCTTCACTCAAGGCGAGAATGAGCTGGAGTTCATTGATTTCTCTTCAACTGTTGACCTTCCTCTTGGAAGATTGGTTGATCTGTCAATCAAGATAACTAATGATGAGGTTGAGCTTTTTTATTTTGATCCTGATGATTTCATGCTTAAGCATGGCACTGACATCAAGATTTACAAGCATAAGCCTTATCCTGACATTATTTATCAGCTTGCTACTCAAAATCTCAAGACAAATGAGGTATTGAGGTATAATTTTGCATTGCAGGGCCATGATACTGCTGCTGAGATCGGAGAGCCAAGGCCTATAAGGACAATTCTAGGATATTGTTATTATACTGATGATTCAAACTGCTATTCAAACTCTAACAGGGATGACTGCCTTGACAAAGGAGGCTCTTATTCTGTGACAAAGCCTGATGATTGCCGGGGTGTTGCGACTTTCTCAGATTTTGAATGCACTGATGGATTGTGCAATAGCTGTGAAACTCCTATTGGAATTTTTAGGCATGGTGAGTCCTGGTGTGATTATGACAGCATTGCTTATCCTGGTTTTGATTTTGTCGGTTCAAGGCATTTCCTCAGATCATGTGTTGACGGTGAGATATTTTATGAGGAATGCCGTGATTACAGGGAGGAGATATGTGTCTCTTGGCCTGAAAAGATAAATCCTAATCTTCCATTGACCCCTGTCAATGCCATGAGAAATTCTGCCTGCAAGCCTAACAATTGGCAGGAATGCGTTAAGCAGACATCAAAGCAATCTTGCGAAGCAGCTGGCGACTGCTATTGGTCTGACTGGCTTTACAAGCCTGATGGAAATGGGTTTTATATTGATTATGACGGTGGTGAAAAGGAAGACACTGGAATCCTCTATGCTGACGATCCCTCCCGCCCTTATTCAACAAGAAAATGCATTCCTCTGGATCCTCCTGGATTCAAGCATTGGAAAGGTGATGGAGCTCAGGTGTGTGCAATGGCCAACCAGCTGAATGATGGAGATTATGCTTCTGACCAGATTGCATATGTTGAGAATTCAAATGCTTATTGCTTTTTCCTTGGAGACTGCGGAAATTATTTTAATTTTGCTGACCAATACACTGCTTATAGTTTTTTTAACTCTGACCTCTTGAATCCTGAAGAGGATGGCATGCGCCAGGGCTCTGAATTGTTCACTGGTCTGCCTGAGATGGCTGATACTGGCATATTTGCCCATGGCATTTCCAATGATCCTGAACGATTTCCTTTTGAATTGGATGGCAATGAATTCACTGATGTGAGGGATTCTTTTGGAAATGCTTTGAGCCAGTCAGCTGATTTCTGGAATTATGCTGCATCACAGTATACAAAGGATAATTTTGAAGATCATATTATGGATGAACATATATTGAAGATCCCCCCTGATCTGCCTGTTACAATCCATTATGGTGTCAGGCATGTCTCATTGTGCAATGTCTGGACTGCTCCACAGAATCCGGCTGGTCCAGGCGGTTCATACTCTTTTTTTCCGACTGGAGGAGTGCTTTTCATGGGACAGACTCCTGCTTATCCTGGTTTGCAGATGTGCAGTTTCTGCAATTCTGATGCAGAGGAGCAGCACAGGCCTTGCTCTGAATACAGGTGCAGGTCTCTTGGCCAGGGATGTGTCTTTGGCAATGTGAATGGAAAAGGTGTATGCGAAGATGCTGATCCTTTTGATGTTGTTCCTCCAAGGATTGAGGTTGAGCTTTTGACTGATGATATGACAATGGAGCCAGATACTCTTCACATGATGGGCCCTACAAGGGTCTTTGAAGGAAATAGGATCTGCCATGATTCATGCGATGATGACAATGGGATCACTGATGGGATTGAGCCTTATTCAAATGTGGAATTGAAGATGAAGTTCTCTGAGCCTACTCAATGTTCAATCAGTTATTTCCCGTCTTATGATTATAGGGGAATTCCATTGATGTTTGTCACCTTGTTCATGCATCCTATCCCTGTGATTGATAATATGGACATCTCAGCAATGTTTGGCTCAGAATTCAAGGATGAGATTGATGTGTCAATCCCTGTCTATCCAAAGTCGCAGTTGACAAGGGATCTTTTCCAGAGCAACACATTAAACACAATGCTGGAGTTATCGCATTTTCCTGATAAGTTTGAGCAGATGCTCGTCTCAATGACAGATGCAATGAATAAGGTGTCTGAAGAGATTGAAGGAGGGTTTGACGCCAGTGTCATTGAGGAATGGGTCCAGGATTATTATGAATTAAAGCCAAGGATAACTGAGACTTTTGAGAGTGCAAGAGGTGCCCTCAATCTTGTCTTGTCACAGCAGGTCCAGGGCAACACTGTCCTGTTCTTTGACTGCATTGACAGGTCAGGCAATCCTAACAGGGATTTCTTTTTGAGGTTCACGGCTGGAAAGGACAAGACTCCTGCAAAGCTTCTTTATGCAGAGCCAGCTGATGGCTCAGAAGTTGATAAGAATTATCAATTGAGGCTTCATCTAAATGAGCCAGCTGAATGCAGTTTTTCATTGAATCAGGATGCAGATTATGATAGTATGCATAATTTCTTTGACTGCCAGACTTCTGATATCCAATCTTTGGACAGGACATTCCATTGCTCTGCAAACATGATAGCAGGCTCTGGTGAAAACAAGATTTTTGTCAAGTGCAAGGACCAGCCTCTGCCTGTCAGGGAATATTTCATAACTTTTTACAAGACAGGCATTCCAGGTGTGGCTGATGAGAGTTTCAGCGATAATATTGAGGTTGTTGGCGGGACAAATGTAAATGTTGATCTTGAGACAACATTGATCAAAAATCCTTCTGTGATGGTGAATGGCGATGCTGTACTTACATTTACACTTTACTCTGATTCAGTGTGCAGGTTCACTAAGGACCAGAACCAGCATTTCCTTGAGATTCCTGCAGAGAATGCGTTTGCATGCACTGCTGAATTCCAAAGGTCTGTTTGCACTGCTGCACTTCCTGTTGCTGATGTTGATAGTTATGTGATAAAGTGTGTGGACAATGAGATATACAGCAATGAAAGAAATGTCAATCCAGGCAGTTTTGAGTTGACATACACAAATTGATATTTACAAATTGAGACAGGTCAAATACAAATATTTGAACTAAAAATAACAAAAACCGAACTATTCCCCTGCCTGAAGGCAGGGGTATTTATCGTTCGGTTTTTGGGATTGAAAATTTGGATTAGAACATTAAACATCCTGTATCCTCATCTTAAAACACTCAGAAAAACAGGGTTTTTCTAGTGCGCCAAAAATCGAAGATTTTTGAACGGAAGAGGTATTCAAATTTCCAATAACTTCAAGTAATTCTCTTTCTTTCCTTTTCTATAATAATCAACACAGTAATATTATTAAATACCTTAGTATTCTCGATAGTATTAAAATGGCATACTCTGACTTAACTGGCATTTGTGAAAATATTCTAGACAGGCCTGTTGATATCACTTTGAAAAAGGGTGTCTACAGGGTTCAAGAACATATTCCTGTACAAAGAAGGCAATCTTATCGTTGGCCTGTAATTGGTTCAACAATTGCCTCAATCTTGCTTGCGATAGGATGCCATACAACAAATCCAACATCAGTCAGGCCTTTTGATCCTTATTCTTCAGATGGCAGCAGAAACCAACCAGCTCTAAGTTCAGATGGACCTGATAAAGTAATATCTGACTTTGATACAGGACAAAGACTGAGACTGGATAACATTAGGTCTTATGGAGGAGATGAACCTATCCCTCCTCTTGAGCCAAGACTTATGCTTCTTCCAGGAGATGAAGCATTTGAAGCCACAAAGCTGCTTGATAATCTTGATTTCACTCAATTAAGAACAGTCAGAGACCTTAGTCTAGATCCTGACAAGCCGGTTTATGTTGAGGATAGGGACAGCAAATGGTCTGTTACAATTGGCAATACAGCATATAATTCTCCGCTTGCTTCTGAATCAATGCTATTAATGCTTGAAGAATACACAGGTATGAGCTTATGGACTTATAGTGATATGAGGGACAACAAAACTCTAAGTGACATTTTTGTCATGGTTTCTAGAGATGTTTGGCAAGGTGAAAAAGCAGTTTTATCTGTTTATGGAACTATTGGAGGAGCGATTTGGAATATCCAAAATTCAAAAAAGCTTGGGCCTCTTGCTTTAGATATTGACCTTGACAGAAAGGAGCTTTATGCTGGTCTTGGTCTTACATTCAGGCCGTTTGGAAGGCCGGAATATGAAACTGGTCTAAAAGGTATGGATCGGCTTTGGGCTATGGTAAGGACTGCAAAACCAATATTTGAGATCGAAGGTGGGTATACAATGTCTGATGCAAATGCTCTGATGAAACTTGATTTGTTCGGTTATACTGCATTTAAATATCCTGAAGTTCATAAAGACAGGTTTTGGTATGGAAATGTAAGAGTAGGAGGGCAGATGCTTCTTATTCCAGAAAATCCAAGAAGAAAGGTTCTTCCAAACACAGATATCCACTTGATTGTGGAATACGGACATTTATTCACTTCGAACATGCATAATGAATTCCCTTGCGGCACATTATCAGCTGGTCTTGAACTTGATTTCTGAAATATTTTTTCATAGATTCTAATAAGAAAATTTATAAACAATAAGTTAAATATTTATAATAATGTTAAAAAGAGGTATCTATCGACTAATCCCAATTTCTGTTATTGAAAAGTATATTAAAATTATGAGCAAAAACCCAAAAAAACTAGAGAAAATGCTCTTAAAATCAGATCCATTGGTACTTGAAGACATTGGAAAAAGAAAGGCAATGATTATATTCAAGAAAGCCTGTAAAGAGATTCCTTTTTACAATAAATTTCTTAAGAAAAATAAGTGTAATCCAGACAGCATAAAAAAATTCAATGATTTTCTTGAAAAGGTTCCAATCACTTCAAAATTTAATTATATAAAGAAAGCAAAAAAAATGAAAGATCTATGTTATAATCGGGATATTAGCAATATTGATATCCTATTTGAAAGTTCAGGGCATAGCGGCAAGCCAACAATCTGGCCCCGCTCACGGGAAGAGGAAAAAGAAGAAAAAGTCTTTACAACTGTTGGGTTGGATCTTCTTTTTGAAACTTATAGATACAATACATTATTCATCAACACTTTTGCACTTGGTTCATGGATAACAGGGGTTGAGATTGCAAGGATTGCTGACGGCCATTCAACATTAATTAATCCAGGCCCAGATATTGATGATACTATCGATTCATTGAAGAAGTTCAAGGATACTTTTGACCAATTTATTATTGCAGGATATCCTCCCTTTGTAAAAAACTTGTTGGAAGAAGGGAAAAGAAGAAAAATACAATGGAAAAAATATAAAATCAGCCTTATTTTAGGTGGAGAGCCTATGCCTGAAGAAATGAGAGATTATCTCTATGATCTTATCGGCAAAAAGATAGAATATAAGAACAAGAGAGGTTATATTTACTCTGGATTTGGAGCATCTGATGTTGGAATAGCTGGAATAAATGAAGAATATGAGTCAGTTTTGATCAGGCGTCTAGCAAGAAGCAATAAAGGATTAAAGAAAGATATATTTGGTGACATTGATGGAATTCCTTTATTGTTTCAATATGATCCTGCTCAATATTATCTCCAGACAAATGAAGAGAATGAGATACTATTCACAATTGTTGACATTAATGCTGCCATGCCCCTTATCAAATATAATCTTCAGGATATAGGGGGTATAGTCGCATATAAGGAAATGAAGAATATATTAATAAAAAATAAAATTGACTTAAAATTAAGGGTCCCTTTCCCTTTTGTCTTCATAAGAGGAAGGAGCGATGGTACAGTCAATTTTTATGGCTCATTGATTTTCCCAACTAAAGTGGAAGCGATCCTGCTAGAGAATAAGCATCTTAGGGATAAGACAACTGGAAACTTCCATTTAAGGATTGAGTATGATAAAAAGCATAATTCATATCTTTTCATCGATATCCAATTGAAAGAGAAGGTAAATATCCCTAAGAATAAATATAACCTATTTTCAACTGCAATCAGAAAAGGTCTGTTTGACAGGATTCCTGATCTTAGGCCAAAAGAGGAGTATTTCAAGAAAGTTTATGGAAAAAAGGATTATATCATTGTCAGTTTTTATCCATTTGATAAGTTCCCTTACCAGTCAAATATTAAATATAAATATGATTGAAAAAGAGGTGAAAGATTGATATTAAATTTTTTATTGATATTATTGATTGTTTTAATAGCCCTTACAATTATCTGGAAATATGCACTCTTCTATAGGGATCCTAAAAGAAATATACCTGCTGGAAATAATTTAGTGAGTCCAGCTGATGGAACAGTTGTTTATATCAAGAAATTTTCAAATGGAAAGGTTCCAAATCCAAATAAGAATGGGAAAGAGATAAAACTCGAGGAAATCACTCATATCAAAAATAATATTAAAAAAGGGTATATTATTGGTATTTTTATGAATCCTCTGAGTGTCCATGTTAATAGGGCTCCAATTTCTGGTAAGATTGAATTTATTAAGCACACAACACACAAGAATAAGTCAATGTTGATCATTTTGATCAAAGTCATTTTCCATAAATTGTCCAGACCTGGCCAATATAACTATGAACTGGAGAATGAGAGGAACACAATCCTGATAATGGGAAAGGTCAAAAATAAATTATTTCCAGTTTATATTATCCAGATAGCTGATACAGTTGTAAAAAAGGTTGTTTGCTGGATGAAAAAAGGTGATCTTGTCAATAAAGGCCAAAAGATAGGGATGATAAAGATGGGGTCACAGGTTGACCTTATCTTACCTGACAAGATCGGGAAAAAGCCTATTCAGCTCAGAATTAAGGAAAGTGATTATGTTTATTCTGGCAGCAGTGCTATTGCTGAGCTCTAAAACTTAAGAAATATTTATAAACTGCTACTCATTAGTGGTATCCCTATGGTAGTGATAGATCCAAATACTGTTAAATCTGTGAATAATACTCAGATCCAGGCTCTTTTAAATAGGATTGAAAAGGAAAAGGGCCATGAGATCATTGATGCCATATTAGATGGATTTCCAATTTCTGAGAATGATTTAAGAAACCAAAGACTTTGGAGTACTCTTCCAAACCTTTTTGATTTATTTGATAGAATCATGTCTGCCTATGGAACACAAGATCCAGATTTATTCTTTGATTTAGGAAAAGGCATTTCTGAGACTGAATCAGGACCATTATACTGGATCGCAAAAAGAACTGGAAGGATAGATGTCTTGGTCAAAAACTACCCTTGGTTAAACAGAAGATTCAACCTTGATCAAGAAATTGAGACAATTTCTGTCACGCCTACAAGCGCATTGCTTCTTAATTATTTTGTTGAACCTTTTAGGCCTATGGAAAGACTAAGCCAGTGCAGATGGACAAAAGGAATAATGGCAGGAGGGCCTAAGTTTAAGTCTATGCCTTCTGCAGACATTCGTGAGATTATGTGTTCATTCTCTCTTGAAGAAATTTTCAGAAAAGATTATGATTATTTAGGATTACAAACTAAAGCAGAAAATGGTGTTTTTTATATAGAAGGTGAAAAATTTGCTGAACAAGTCATGCTTGAACCAACCCCTACTCCCGGAAGATTCTTGAGAAAAGGAAAAAAATTGTTTTCAAGCCCTAAAATTAGAGGTCTTCCTCCTGGAGTTAACAGTGGGATTGATTGGTATTTTGATGGAAATTGCCATTTACCAGATGGAAATGATGATCACAGCCATAAAGCTTTTCTTGTCACAAGAACATTGACCATTGGGGAAAAAGATATTCTTCAACGTGGACAAATATATGGAGCTCCTTATTGCCTTTATGATATGACTTGGAACAGACAGCCTGCCCTTAGTTATCTTCTCAATATGGTTACTGGAAAAGTTGGTGGATTTCTCAGGTCTAAACGCCAATTTGAAATGCTTCTTGAAGAAGCAGACAGGCAATTGCAAGAGACTGAAAGGGCAAGAGCAGCAGAAGAGACTGCAAGAAGAAAGTTTGAGCAATTGAGCGCTACTTTAGAAATCAAAGTTGATAAGAGAACAGCTGAATTAAAGCAAGCACAGGCAAGGATTGCACTTGCTGACAAGATGTCAACACTTGGCCAATTTGCAGCTGGAATGGCTCATGATATCCACAATCCTATTACAGCTTTAGGAAATCAACTCAGGTTGATGAGATTAACGCATTCTGATTATACAACATTTATTGAGCAAACACTTGTTTCAAGAATCCTAGATGAAGGAGATCAAGGAAGATATCTTGAATTATTAAATAGAACAAGCACTGCTCAAAAACCAGACAATGCAATGGAAAGAATGAAGTTAGCAAAACAGATTAAAACACAGCTTACTGGATTATATGAGGGACCTGATCTGACTATGACTGCAAATGAATACGTTGACCTAGGTATAACACCAGAAGAAGTGGAATTCATAATTAGCATATCACACAAGAGCCAGGAATTTGAAAACTGTCTCAGACAAGCATTGCAGATTGAGGATTCAACTGAATTAGATTCACTTTCTGGCAATGTCCAATACCTTTTAAAGCTTGCACAGAGAAACTATATCACAGAAGGAGATCTTAGGTCAGCATTAGTAACAGGAAACTCATTAGCACAGACTCCTAACAGCATGGCTCCAAGCATCAGAGGTATACAAGGTATTGTAGATAATTTCCTTTTATATGCACGCCATGACACCTCTGAATTTGGTTATGGTGATGTCAGTGAAGGCATTGATCTATGCTTAACAAATTTACAAAGAAGAATCAGTGACAAAAGGATTAAAGTCAGTATTAACTATCAAGATACTCCTAATATTTATGGTAATATGTTATGGCTAAACCAAGTCTGGACAAATATACTCAACAACGCTCTCGATGCATTGCCATCAGATGGTGAAATAAATATCAGAAAATATCAAGAAAATGATTATGTAGTTGTTGAATTAGCAAACAATGGTCCAAGAATTCCAGATGATGTATTAGAGAGTATTTTCACTCCTTTATTTACAACAAAAAGTGAGGGAATTGGACTTGGATTATCAACTGTAAAGCTGATAGCTGATCAACACAATGGAAGAGCTGAAGTCATCACCACCGATGAAAGGACAGCTTTCCAGATATATTTACCAATCACAACACAATAATCTTTATAAGTCAATTTATACAGAGGACAAATATGGGAAGAAAACTAGTTTTCATGGATGATAGGAATGATGTAAGAGATACTTATCAGGCTCTTCTTATTAGAAGTGATTTAGTTAGAGCACATGGAATTGAAGAAGTGGTAACGGCAAGCTCTCCAAGAGAAATGGTTTATATCACCGAATTCCTGATTAATGAAGGTTATGAAGTCCCTCTTGTCATATCTGATGAAGTAACTCCAGGAGAAGAACCACCTTATGAATGTGGTTTGAGTGGTCTAAAAATAATCAGAAATCGTTTTCCTTATATTAGAACACTTTTATTGACTGCAGAAGCTGGTCTTGATGTAGCTCAAGAAGGTTTTAATCAAGGTATTATTGATGGATTCATCAAGAAAAGAGCTGGAACAGATGATCAGCAACATGATCTTGAAGCCGATCTTGGAGGAATAATTTCAAAATTATTAGGCCAATATTTCTCTGACTACAGAGTATATAAGCCTAATCCTAAATCAATGAAAGGATCCCATATCTTATTAACTGGAGTTACTGGTTTTTTAGGATATCAGCTTGCTTTAAGATTATTGGCTGACACTGATGCAACATTATATTTATATGGAAGAAGTAAAAGAGGTAAATCATTTACTGAAAGGACCGGATTAATGAATGATGATACTAGAGACCGTCTTGTATTTGTTGAAGGAGACCTCAGTGATACAAGTGCATTAAAAGAACTAGAAGGCATTATTGATGAGGTATGGCATTTAGCAGCAGTTACAAGCTTCAGGGAAAAAGACAGAAAAAAGATTATGGATTCAAACCTTTTAGGAACAATAAACTTACTACAATCTATTTCAAAATTCAGAAAACTCCTTTGTTGCAATTATGTAAGTTCTGTTTATGGTGCTGGAAATGTAATATATCCAGGTACAGTTATGGAAGGGCCTTTTGAATCTGCTGACCATAAAAATGCTTATGAACAATCTAAATATTTTACAGAAGCAATATTAAGAAGTTTCGGTCTTCCTTTCAGAGTGCTCAGACCTAGTATATTAGTTGGCGATTCCTCAACAGGTTATTCAGATATGAAAACTGTTTATGGTGTTGCTAGATTGTTTGATGCAATTTCAAGAACATTAAGAGGAGAAGGAGGGGAGAATTTAGGTGTTCCAATCAGTTATAATGGAGATCAATTAGTCACAGACTTCCCATTACTTGGAGAAACAACAGCTAGAAAGAATGTAATACCAATAGATTATGCTATTGGAAATATGATGGGTATTAGAGAAGCAGATGCTGAACTTTATGGAACATATCATATAACAATGCCTGAACCTACAACAATAGGTGGTTTAAGTGAATCAATTCAAAGAAGCTTAAATATGACTGGAATCAAGTTTTTCCCAACTCTTCCAGATAGTTTGCCAAAAGTTGTAAGAGAAGCAAATGCGTTGATATCTGAATACAGTTTATATATGACCCGGTCCGATCCTTATTATGACAGGACAAATACTGATAGGGTATGTGGACCACCTCCACATCAAAAGCTTCCTAATACAGCTCTTGATTTTTTATTTAGCTCTTTTTTTGATGCTTACAAAGAAAGGCTTGAGAAGGAAGGTGAATTTTTTAGAATGATGGTGAAAGAATGATAATCAATGGTGATGAACTGCCAACAACTGCAGAACTCTATAGACAAGAAAAGGATCATGGATTAGATTTAGTTCTCGAGAGAGATCCTAGAATAAAATATTTGAGAGATTTTGGGAGTAATGTAATGGATTATTCAACTCTTCAGAGAGGATTAGATTATTTAATGGTTGATGGAATGGGATATATTGCATTTAGACTTGACAAAGAGAGGGCTTTTACAATCGCTGATCCAATATGTCATCCTGATAATTATCCTCTTTTAATTAGGGAATTCATGACTCATGCAAGAGAAAATAGTTCTGATGTAATTGCACTTCAACTTTCTCAAAAAGCAGCTAGAGTTTTTGGTAAAGCTGGTATGACCATCAATCAAATGGGTACAGAAAGTTATATTGATCCACAAACTTACTCTTATGAAGGTCCATCAAAAGCTCAAGTTAGAAGATGGTGTAGAAAAGCTAAGAAAGAAGGTGTTATTGTTATTGAAGCACAATTAAGCGAAATTGATATAGATGAAGTTGAAGCTGTCTCTGATACATGGTTAGGTGAAAAAGGTGAGCAAGAATTTGACTTGCTTACCCGTCCTTTAATCTACCAAGATGAGTTGGAGGTTAGAAACTTTTATGCTCTAAAGGATGGAAAAATTATTGGCATAACAATTTTTGATCCTATGTTTCATGAGGGAAGTGTTATTGGATATTATCATGATATTATCAGAGTCACTCCTGATGCTCCTATTGGAACTACAGATCTTATTGTCCAGGAAGCATTGGCAAAATTCAAACAGGAAGGCGTAAATACCCTTAGTTTTGGACTTTCTCCATTCTATAATCTTAAAAGAGAGCTTGATGGATATAATAGAGCATTAAGGAAATATCTTCAATTTTTATTTGAAAAGGGTGAGGATATGTATCCTGCTAAGGGAATTGCATCCCATAAAAGCAAATATAGGCCTGTTGAAACTCCATCATATGTTGCAATGACTCCTATTAATCTTACAACTATAAGAGATATGATGGATGAAGTCGGAAAAGTGTTTGATGTTATTGGAATGGATTCATCTGAACTTGAAGATCATTTTTTTGATTAATTATTTTTAAGGTATAAAAATGAGAACAACAAATGAAGGTCACAACGCAAAAGTTGCAAGACACTATGATGTCAATCAGTTAATGTTCAGCTTATTTTGGTCAAGAGATTATCTTAGATATGGTCTTTGGGATGAAAATACAAGAAGTCTAGTTGAAGCATTAACTAATACTGATAGATTAGTAGCAAATCAACTTAATCTAACTCCAGATGATCTTGTTCTTGATGCCGGTTGTGGAGTAGGAGGATCTGCCATATATTTTGCAAGAAATTATAGATCACATATTGTGGGTATCAATATCTGTGAAAGCCAATTAGAGATTGCAAGAAAAAAGGTAAGTAAAGCTGGTTTAGAAGATTTGATTGATTTTAAAAATGCTGATTTCACTCAAACTCCTTTTGGAGATGAGACATTTACAAAAATGTATGCTATTGAAAGTGTTTATCATGCAGAAGATCCCCAAGCATTTACTGATGAAGCATTTAGAGTTCTAAAACCAGGAGGTACTCTAGCTGTTGTCGACAGGTTCCTTGTAAAAGATGATATGACACCTGCCCAAAAAGCACAATATCAAGAATTTATGGATGGACAAGCTGTAAAGAGTATACCTACTTTTAGACAATTCCGTGAATGTATAGACAAATCAGGATTAATATCTATTGAGTTCTACGATAAAATGCCTGAAGTAAGAAAATGTAGTAAAAAGTCCTCAAGGCTCACAAGATTAAATTATCCTTTAACTTGGGCTCTCACAAAAACACATTTATTGCCTCCTGAAATCCTTGAGCATGGTGATAGCCTTCTTGCTATTCAGAAACTGTTTGATAGTGGAGTAATGACTTACTGTGCGTATACTGGTAGAAAACCTTAAAAAGTATAAAGTTTAATCTGTTAGAATTATGTTAAAAAAAGAGGTTAAACCTACTATTAAGCAACCAACAGATAATTCTTCTGATAAAGAGATTATAGTTCCAAAACCTAAGAATGAGATTAGTGAATTTTTTCATCACTTGTTAGCTTATGGAGGATTTGATCTCAGAGATGGAATTGTTACTTATTGGGGTGATTATTCTCTTTTTGTACCAATGGACTCCTTTGTCACATTATTTCATGAATTACAAAAAGACTTGGGTGTTAAAGATACTCAAGACTTATTTTACTGGTTAGGTCGACTGATTGGATATAATTCTACTGTTTTATTGATAAAAAGATTTGGCTTAAACAAGAAAAAGTTACCATTATTTGTAAATGGAGCTACCCAAGATGGACTAGGATATCTTTGGATTGACAAATACAATGAAAAACTTACTCATGGTACTGTATTTGGAACAAATTCCATTTTTGCTTTAGAATATAAGAAGAAATATGGAAAAACCAATATTCCTATAGATTTCTATCTTTGTGGAATGCTTGCTGGTGGGACTGAACCTCTTGCTGAGAAATTGATGAAGACCACTGAAGTAAAATGTATGGGCAAAGGAGATAAGAAATGCGTTTATGAATTAGAACATATACCTAACAAACAAAGCTTCAATTTTTTTAATAGCTTAAAATTAAACGAGAATGAAATTTTTAAGAAAACATTAAAAATAATATCAAGAAGAAAAACTAATTTTAAGCTCCTTGGAAAAAAAGAGATTGTATTTGGTGATGGCAGTTTTAAATTAAGGGATATTACTGGAATCAATTTCATGAATTATGGAATGATTGTTTTTAATGAGATCCTAAGACAAAAATTTGGAAAGAATAAAATCAAATATGATAACATTCTAGTTAAAACTTCATTAGATAGTATTAAAGATAGAGTAATAAATAAAAATCTAAAAGAAATCCTAAAAGAAATTGAGATTTTTGGATATGGTAAATTTAATATTAAAATTCAAGGGAAAAATAAGATCATCATTAACAATAATAACAATCCTTACCCAAGAGACCTATCACTTATACTCGGAAGAAGTAAAATTCCAGTTGATACATTCATAGTCAATTTGTTAGAAGGAATATATGAGCTAAATGGAAAGAAAGCTAAAGTAAATGAATTAAAATGTGCAGGAAAAGGAGACAGAGAATGTATTTTTGAGATTAATTTACTTTAAAAACCTCTCCATCCTCTTATTAACCAAATTCGGTTTTTCATAAAAGCACATATGACCTGCTTCTTTAATAACATATAATTCAGACTTTGGCATTGCTTTTGCTAATTCTTCATCTTTCGACTTTGGAACTAGAACATCATCTTCTCCAGTTATTATCAATGCTGGTTTTTTAAAATCCTTAACCCAAGAAAGTGAATTAAAGTTCCAATATGTTTTATAAATCAAGAATGTTTCTAATCTAGGAATATTATTTTCTTCAACAAATCTCTTAATTTTAAGTTTTTTAGTTTTCTTTGAAAACAATATTTGTTGATAAACTTTTTCTTCATGATTCAATAAAAATGTTCTATATAGACTATAAAGGATTATTCTAGGTAATAACAATATCAATTTCAAATATACTGGATCACTATCCTTAACACTTGCACTTATCAATACAATCTTTTTCAATTTCTTTGGCTTATATTTTAGATACTCAAGCCCTAATTGAGTAGAACTGCTATGAGTGATTAATACCAAATTTTTTTTATGCCTAATTTATTAATAATCATTAAAAAATCCCTATAATGATCTTTAAATGAGTATTTAGTTACAAACTGGGAATTACCCTGCCCAATTGGATCAAAAGATATAACTCTATATCCTTTCTCAAAAAAATAACTGAACTGATATTTCCAGTTTTTTATGCATCCACCCTCTCCAGGAACAAAAACAAGAATCTCTTCCTTATTTTTTTTCCTGAAATTCTTAGAATCAAACACATTAATATGATTGCCATTTATCTTCATTAGATTCCCAAAAACCATAGAATCATGATGCATTTTATCCTGTCCTAAACATCATCTCAAACTTTCCATTTGGGATAACACCAATCTTTGCAGAATCAATTATTAGATCCTTATTTTCCAACAAAACGCAATAACATGCCTCTTTTGGCAAGTCAAGATCAAAAATGAATGTCTGGTCTCCATCTGCTTGGTGTGCTGAAAATGTCTGCACTTCTGGCCCATTGCAATTGTCCTGCTTTATATGGACAGTAAAATCCAGCCAGTCAACTCCATAAGCTGCTTCAAAAGGCGCTTCATCACTGATGTCAAGCTTTCCTTTTGTTCCATCCATGTCAACACTTACATAAGTGGTTGTCTTTACACTAAATCCCAACTTCCTTGTATCAGTAACATAAGAGCTTTTTGCATTTGGCCCACCAGGACAGCTTAATGAGAATTTAGGCACTGTAGTTGTAGTTACTGCTTCTTTTTTCTTCTCTATCATACTCTTAAACTCCTCAATTTTTCCATCTTCAACCAAGACGCCATTGTCAAATATCTCAATTCCCTCATTCAATTTCACAACTGCATTAAATGTGTCTTCTGCACTATACCCAAATATTACCAATGCCTTTCCTTCATTGTAATCAAATTCTTTTATCAGAGCCTGTCCGGAACTTATTCCTAAATCACCGCAAGTTGGATATTCTAATCCTAGAATCTCAGCAGTCTTCTTATTGACACATGGGCCTCCTATTGATATAATGTTCTCAGAATCACTTGTATCACTGTCAATCTTGATATTTTCTGAAACATATCCTAATATACTCTCTTCCCTACCTTCAATCAGCTCAAATCTTGCATCTTTGTCTGTGACAAAGAACAATGTTTCATCCCTTTTCTTGGCTGATGCAATGTACACATCATCAGGCCCATCCTTGTTCTTCTTCCATTCAACAAACTGCCCTACACTTGTGCTTCCTTCATAAAAGTCACTATCACCCACTTTATACATCATCTTATAGGTTGTATTTGTAAGTGTCTCATAACAGGAGTCCTGAACTGCTTTTGCTAAACCAGCACCCAAAGCAGCTTCCAACTCATCAAGATTTGATGAAAGGCAGTCTCCAATTGAATCAACATCAATATTTCCACTGCTGTCTGCTCCAACTGTCACATGTATGTAATCATGCCCCTCAGTGACTCCATAAGCCCCCCAGACTGACAAGAATGGGCCTTCTTCTGCTGCAATGGAGATGAACTCAAACATCTCATGGTTTGTTGCATCTAATTTTATTTTTCCTTGATATTTTGTGACTAAGACAGGAACATCCCCAGAATCTATGCTTCCATCCTTGTTCAAGTCTATTGAAATATTTCCATTATTGGATGCGCTTTGTGAAACACTTATCAGGAACTCTTCTCCTCCAACATTCAATGAGTCTGTTGCATTATAATTGATTTTAAAAATTTCACCTGTTCCCATATCCTTGAATTTCAAGGTGTTTTCAGACACATCCTGCCCTTTGTACTGGAATAATTTTGTCAATCCTTTTGCATCTGTCGGATTGGCATATCCATCTGTTGTTACAAGGAAAAAATCATTCTGAGTTATGCCCATCACTTCATCAACAACTAGCCTATGGTTAGCGTTTCCAAACCTTGAGAAGCTGCTGCCACCATAATAAAACAGCGGAATTTCAAGCAATTCCCCATTTAAATTCTCAAAAGACAACACATATTCATCACTGCCTTTTGGCTTTAGTTCAATCATCTCAACCTCATTGTCTGGATTTGATCCATAGAAATAATAGTCTAAATTTCCAAAAAGGACATCTTTCTCTTCAACAACCTCTGACATGAATTGCTCTCCTAGCATAAAATGATCATCTGTTGGAGTCCAGTTTATTGTTATCCTCTTTAGCTTAAAATCTCCATTTTCTGTTATTCCATCATCTTCTGCGAATATCTCAACTTTTGTATCATCAATAGTGTTATCATTTATTTTGAACTCTTCTCCCCCATTATTATCAGATGTTATGTCAGTGTCTTTTAGCTCCAATTTATATGAATCAAGATAAAATTCAACTAAATCAAGTGTCACATCCCCTGCTTCATTTGGTATTATTTCGCTTACTGAAATCCTTATGCCATCAACAACATCAGATCCTCCTTCCAGCATTGATGTTGAAGGATTCCCATTGATCTTGAATTTAACACTTTTTGGGTCAATGTCTTTTATTGCAAAAACCTCTACTTCGTACTTTTTGCCCCCTAACTCATATTCTTTTTTCTCCCCTTCCTGCAGAATATCTTTTATTGCACCGCTTAATAATGTGAACTTAATGCTGTTATTGGCTGGATGGTCTGTGTCAATTAAATAAAATTCTTTTCCTAGTATTGTAATGCTTCCCTTCTCAAAGTCTTCTAGTTCAAAATTGGAATCAATATTTGATGATGGAGTGTCAAGGAATTCAAGTGTATATACATAAAAAGGATATTTTTCAAATTTCATGTATGTCTGTGGAATATTTTTATCATCATCTGGAACCCCATCTGCATATTCAAATGTTGAATATCCCATCTCAGGCATTTTGAGCTTTTGGTCATAATCATAATCCCCTTTGTTTGTCGAGAAAACTCCATCACGAAGCAGATTAAGATTCGATCTGTCAAGGTAATCAATTACATCATCAATATCCTCAGAACCCTCTAATATGTCCCCTGTCTGCCTTATTTGGTAAGCATCTCCAAATACATGGAGATCTCCAATTTTGTAAGTTGCTATGCTGTCTTTGGTCTCACTTTCAATCCCAAGCCCTTTTTCAAGATTATTTGCACTTACCCCATCATAATAATCAGCATTTTCTCCGATAAAAATGACAGAATTGAACTCATCTTTAAAATAAGGTTCAGGATATATTGAAAATGCAAAGGCAACTGGTAAAATTATGATCATACATAGAATTAAAAAAGATATTCTTTTCACCATATTCCCCTTTTTACAACCAATTGTAGGAATAGTATATTTAATATTTATAAATCTTTTTATGAGAATAAAAATCAATCAAGACTATGCACAAACAATCCCTTATTTGATATCTCCAAAGGATGGATATCCTCATTGTTATTTGTCCTTCTCATCTTTCTTATAAGAAGGCTTCTTGAATAATCCCCTCCCATGCTCTCAAACCTTATGACAACTATGCTGTCTGCAAGAAACTCTTCCACACCGAACCTGCTTAATTTTATTCCATTGCTGTCTTCCACTATCTCGCTTGTCATCAATGATGTGCATCCAGTCTCTTTTAGAAAGAGTGAAAGGTCATAAAGTGCTTTCCTCACTTCAAAGTCATTCTCAAGCCCCATCCCATATACTGAGATGCTGTCTATCACAACCCTTTTTGCATTGACTTTTCTTATCGCTGAGTTCAGGTTATCCTTTAATCCTGTCATGTCATATGGATTGAAATATATGAAGACTAGTTTTTTCTCTTTTTCAAGCTGGGAAAAATCCCACCCAAACTTCAGTGCGTCCTCTTTCAGGTCATCCACTTCCTCTTCAGTTGATACAAAAACCCCAGGCTCATTCATCCTTGTCACACCATGCCACAGGAACTGCATGCAGAATATTGACTTTCCGCATCCAGGCCCTCCTGATATCAGGTTTACTGAATGCCTTGTGAACCCGCCTTGGCATAATTCATCAAATTTTGGTATTCCAGATGTTATTCTGTTAGGATCCATAGAACTGCTGTTCCCTTTCTTATTCACCACTTTTTTTGCCATTATCAAACCCTTTGAAATTTAAGTATATAAGTTTTGCTATTTTTTTGGCTTTACATGCCTCATGTCAAAGCCGGCAGGGATCACCAGTCAATATGCTGGTGGCATGTTCGCTTCGCTCACCCTTCCGACTTTGAGCATGCTCAGAGATATACCACCTTCCAAAAACAGGTCGTGGACTATTGTTTACTGGTCATGCAGGCCAGTGGTATATTTCTGACATATTAATTGCGATATTTGGGATTATCATATCTTTTCCTGTTTGCAGATTTATACAACAACATGTCATTCTTGAAAAACACAGATGAGATAAATGTTGTGATTATTGTCATTACTATTATTGCTGAGAATATCCCTCCTGAAATGAATGCAGATGCCCTTGCAATCTCAATCAGCACTAGCTCTAATCCCCCTCTCATGTTCATTCCCCACCCATATACTAATGATTCCTGGAAATTGCCTCCTGAAAACATGTTTCCGATTGAAACTCCGATGAATTTTCCGAATAATGCTGCGACAATTATGATTATAGCCAATATTGGGTTTATCTGTATGAACTGAAGGATGTCAAAATTAATTCCAAGCCAGATGAAGAAGAATGGGGCCAGGAATCCAAATGTTGCAACTTCAATCAGCTCTGTGACATCCTTTTCCTCCTTATATTCCAGTCTTCCTCCTGACAATAGTGTGTATCTCACAATCATGCCAGCCAAGAATGCGCCTAATACTGAATCAACCTTCAGCAGGTCTGAGATTATTGTCATAAGCAATGCCATTATGACTGAAACCACAAATAAGTCCACTTTTTGGTTTCTTTTCTCTATCAGTGTCAGGACTGCAGGAACTATCAGATACCTAACTATGTAGATCAATGAGATAAATATCAGGAAATCGAACAATATGAGCAAAAACCCGATTTCAGGATTTTGGTATGTCCTTTTCATCGTGATGATTCCTAAAATCACTAGAAATCCAAAAACATCATCGATCAATGCTGCTCCGATCAGGGTGTTTCCCAGCCTGGAATTGATCAGGTTTTGGTCCTTTAGGATCATCACTGTCACTGCTGCACTTGATATTGAGATTGAGAAGCCGATGATGACTGACTCTATCATAGACAATTTAAACAAAAAAAACGAGACAAAATATCCTATGAGCAGAGGGATGATAAAAGCAAACGCTGATATCAATAATGGCTTTTTTACATTCTTCTGCAGGCTCAGGAAATCAAACTTTAATCCGAGATAGAACATCAGGAATATGATTCCGACATTTGACAGGTACTCTAGCAATGCGAAATTCCCTGATGTCAAATATGCCTTTACATAAGGTATTCCTAAGAATATTCCAATAATGATTGGTCCAAGGACTGGAGGTATCTTTATATAACTAAAAAATTTTGAGATGATAAAGCTTGCAGTCAGCAGGACCAGGATAAGGATCAATATTTCCAAATTCGCACCTCTTTTTGAAAAGATTTCTCAGATTTTTCTTTCTATCTATCCTAATCCATATATTTTTGTATATAATACTTTCTATTAGCATCATGTTAAAATTTAGAAAGGTTTTAATATAATAAGATTTAAAGTGAGGATTAGCATACAAATTATGTTAAGTGATCTTATGAAAAAAGGAAAAATGTTAAAAGATGTAGCAGCTGCAAAAAGCTGGCTTGGAGCTGAACATGATTCTCTAAATAAAGTTATTGAATTGCTTAATTCTCTTCAAGGAGATGTTCAAAATATCAATATTTCTAAAGAAAAAGGAGATGTAAGGAGAGCTCTTAGGCAGTTTGCATATGCTGGCAGAAGTGAAAGAAATGTTAATAGGTATGAAAAAAGAATTGAAGAAGGTTTAAGAGATATTAAAGCGCATCTGGCAAATCCAGGAGATAGGCTGTATGTTGAGAATTTATTGCAGCAGATTCGTGTCGCAGCCAGCACATTAATAAGATTATCCTCAAGATATTCAGGAAAGCTCAAAACAGATTTGGAAAGACTAAACAAGGATATTGACAGACAAGATCTTGAAGATGCTCAAAAGGCAGTGCAAATGATTCAAGAAGAGGTTGTCAGAGCTAATGAATGGATGAGCTCACTTGCTCAATTGCTTGATGCTGCAGGAAGGCTTGCCAGTTCAGAGAAATTGGCAGCCTAATCAAAAAATTTATATATCAAAAAATTTATAT
>JAZDHV010000010.1:0-3451 GCA_043805595.1 Candidatus Woesearchaeota archaeon | reverse complement strand
AATTCAGATCCTGCAGCAGAAGTGAAAGTGTCCCATTGCTCTGGAAATGGCTCATTCCTCAACAATTGCCAGCCGCCATTAAACTGTTTGTCAATGAACTCCTCAACACTTAGGTCAAATACCTGCCGCATTGCATCTGGAGCCATTGCCCTCAGGCCAGCCTCATTCTGGATTGCCTTCTCATTCCTGGAGAACATCCAGGCAGGCGGGACAATGCTGGTCATGATAGTATCACCTAAAACAACTGGAATGACAGTAACATCAGGCCACTGCTCTTTCAGCATATTAGCAAGCCAGCTTACCTTTATCATGAGTTCAGCTGACTTCTGGGCCAGATTCCCCCTGATGCCCATGTTGACCCCAATCTTATCATTAAGGTTGAATTCTTTAATGCCGAAAGTCAGTGTCTCGTCATAATGCTGTTCAGTATTGATGATGAAGTTTGGTATCCCTGCCTTGTCAGCCTCAACAACTGATCCATAAAACTTATAGAAGCAAGGCTTTGTTCCAATCACAAAAGCCAGAACCCATTTTTTTTCCATCCTTCCCTTTTCCATGACATAAGGAATGAGCCTCTGGTTGATCTTCATAGGAAGCATGCTAGCAATCAAATAATCCTTAGGAATCTCTTTAGAACCGAACATAGACTCGTATGCATCCTGAGCCTTAATAGCCTCTCCCCCACTTTTTTCCATATAAAGAAGTAAAAAGGCCTTATTTTTATAGTTTTGTATTTCCCAGACCTGTCTATTAATCACTACTTGCTCTTTTGAAAAAAACCAAATAAAAATTTAAGTGAAGTTGAGGGATTCTTTAGAGCAAAGAATCCAAATTTCTGCATAAACCTGACAGGATGCCTGTAAGAAAGGCTAAGGTTGAATTTGAGGAATTCTTTTGCAACCTTTCTCTCAAGCTCTTTCCCTCTAAAATATTCAGTGTCATAGCTTGCAAGAAGATAAGCGATATTCTCATAATCAAAATTCTCCTTAAGGCACTTACTCTCTCTTACCTGCTTATCCAGCTCTGAGCCTGGAAGAGGCTGGGGAATATTGAAGGAAGCAGTGTCAAGGTCAAGGTCCCTTGCAAACTTGAAAGTCCTCTCAACCTGTTCTAGTGTCTCTCCTGGAAATCCAACCAGAAAAAAAGCATGAGTCTGTATGTCAAGTTTTTTTGTAAGCCTGACCACTTCTTTAACCTGTTCAATCTTTAGCGGTTTCCTGATGATCCTGTCAAGCACATATTGGTCACCGCTCTCGATAGCAAGCGTAAGTGCGTAACATCCGGATCTTTTCATGAGCTTAAGCATGTCTTCATCAAGTGTCCAGATAGCGATGCCATTCGGAGTGTTCCAGACAATGTCAAGCTTCCTGTCAATCATCCCTTGAAAAAGATTCAAAGCCCTCTCCTTGTTCAAAGTGAGATTGTCGTCGAGAAACTGGATCTCTTTAGCGCCATATCTCTTGACAAGCATCTCAATCTCGTCAAGTATGTCATCAACAGACCTCATCCTGTATTTTCTGCCCCAAAATCCGGCAGATGAGCAGAAGACACAGAAAAAAGGGCAACCCCTTGATGTCATGACAGACATGTTGATGTCTTTTTTTGAAGTTATGCCATGAGGGGAGTTTATGCTGATATATTTCTCAATAGGGACCAAATCCCTTGCAGGGAGGGGAAGGTCATCCAGGTCTTCGATAAACTGCGTCTTTGACTTCATCCAGATCTTGCCATCATCACGGTAAGCAAGGCCGTCAATATCAGTGATCTTCTTGTTTTTATTTAGCTTCATCAGAAGCTCATTGATAGTATAATCACCCTCACCTATAATGATATAGTCCAGCTCAGGGACTTCAATAAGGCATTTTTCAGAAAGAAAAGAAGGATGTGTCCCACCAGTTATTGTGATAATATCCTTGTCTTTTGATTTGACAATCTTGCATATCTTTCTGACAGCTGCAAAAGAGGCTGAAAAAGGGCATGAGATTCCAACTGCATCAGGATTGATATCTTTAATCCTCTTCTCGATATCCTGCATAGGCAATCCATACCAGATGAGGCTGTCACCTTCTGGCTCAATATGATCATAGCCTTCTAATGTGGCATCAAGAACAATGACATTAAAATTATTATCTCTCAATACAGCTGCGATTGACAAGATTCCAAGAGGTGGAACACAAGGCCTATGCGAGTGCTTTGCCACCTTTGTCGGAGGGTATATCAGAAGCACTTTATTAATTTCTTTTTTAGTCATTTTCTTATCACTTTTGGATTAACTTTTTTTTTATCAGGCCTGTTGTTATACTTTGATTATTTTTGTGATTTTTCTTCTTTATTGGTCATTTTATATATTTTTTTATAATCTTCATTGATTTTATAATCATCTGATATGAATTCAATTAGGTGATATATTCACATTGAATTCCTCCTAAACTTTTTCATAACTTTTATTTCATTAATTCTTATTTTATTTCTTTTGAATTTGAGGTTAATGCGAATTCTCATCAAATTCTGAATTGATAATTTTATAATTGCTTGTTTTTATATGTCAAAAATATACCACTGGCCTGCATGACCAGTGGACAATTGTCCACAATTCATTTTTGGAAGGTGGTATATTTCTGAGCATGCTCAAAGTCGGCAGGGTGAACGAAGCGAACCTGCCCACAGCCTATTGACTGGTGGTCCCTGCTGACTTTGACAAATTACTCTTTTTAATTTGATGATTGGATTTGATGCTCTTATTTGGTCTTTGATGTACTTTTTTATTATTGTTCTTATCCTTTCTTTCATAGACAGCGAACATCTCCCTTCCAAGGCTGAAGAGCTGGCAGTCACCATGATCCTTAAAGAATTGTATCAGCCTGCCTTTTGGCATGATCTCAATGGCTTCTGGCTCATTAATGCCATCATATTCCCCTAAAAGTTTCTCTAATCCAGTCTTTTTCCTAATCTGCCTCAGCCACCAATAGATGCCATGGCCCTTATCCTTATCCTCAAATGGCTCAAGGACAATGACCTTGTCTTTTGCATGCTTTAATGAATGCTTTAGGCATTCAGACTGATGAGGTGCAATGTGATGCAAGACATCAGTGAGAACTATCACATCAACATCAGGATAATCATTGTAGTCAAGACAGTTCTTCAGTCTTGTTCGGATTCCTCTCTTATTGTTTGCTTTGACAAAATCTTCATTAAGATCCCATCCTTCATATCCATTGGACTTATGGAGGGAAAAATAAAGAGTGCAAGGGCCTGCGCCTAAATCAAGAATCTTCTTGTTCTCTCCGATAATCTTGGCGACCTTATGAAATCTCTTCCTGTAATTGCTTCCATGTATCAAAGTCATCCCAAAATCATACCAAAAAGGACTCTTGAACCAAATAGCTTTCATGTTTTATCAAATCCCCCAATCATATTTTGTTAATTGACTTATATTATTAGTTATTTTATT
>JAZDHV010000009.1:0-23955 GCA_043805595.1 Candidatus Woesearchaeota archaeon | reverse complement strand
AGCGCTAATACTCTTAACAATTTGCATAACTCTTGAAGGAGAATATCTAGGCGCAGCCTGAACAAGAATATGCACATGATCCTCATCCACACCCACAGTCTCAAAAACAAAGAAAAATCTTTTCCCAATCTCAACAAGAGTATTCATAAAAAACCTCAAATACCTATCATCAAGAAACATATCCTTACGATACTTAACACAAAACATCATATGATACTTAATACAATAAACCTTATGACACGCATACTGTAAATGCTCATCCATAAACAGAGAAAAAATATTCACCAATATATAGACTTTTACCCAACCACAGCAAGCTGTGGGGATTTCTTACCGATTAAAATATTAGCTGGCTACAAAAGTGTACCCAAAAATGGTAACACAAAATCATGGTGGCGAGAGATTTCATATAACTCAGACAATGTATTTAAATGAGTGCGTCCTTTTATATAGTATGGCAGGAGAAACGGCTAGGTTCGGGCTATCCTCGCCAGATTTTGGCTATTATTTCAAGAGTTCCGTAAGTGGTTTAGACGGGAAAGAAGTTCTGCTGGTAACGTCTATCAGGGAATTCCGTTGAAAAACCTTAATAAAAGGAGATAATAAGGATTTGGATAATTAGCTCGGTCAAGTATCAAATAAGGGTGAGGTTTTTATATAAAATATCATTCTTATGTCTTAATATGGCAGGAGCAATTACAGGTGTACAAGAGGTGAGTTCACCTAGTGTTAGGGCTTATCAAAATAAGATTGCATACGCTAGGGTCATGGCTGCTCATTTTACAGACCCTTTTCAGTCAGAATTAAGAAAACAGGGAGTAACTCCAATAACTGAGAGAGTCCAGCCAACTCCCGCAGCAGAATATGCAAGGTTTCCAAGAGATCACTATGAGCAGACAGCTAATCAACAAAGAGATAGAAGAAAGAGGATACAAAGAGTCCAGAGATTAAGAAGAGTATTAAATGCACTTGATCAAGAAAATATTGAAGGGATGTTGACAAGTTTGCCTACAAGAGTCAGAGATGAATCAGGACAGTATATTGAATTATATGCTGTAAAATTCAGAATTCCTGTTGAAGAAGAAAGACCTGTGAAAAAACAAAGAGTAAACAAATACCCAGAAACAGATGGAATGCTTGATGTACTATTATAACACTTGTTTTCTCTTTTTCACATGCCCAGCCATTTATCAATGTCTTGAGCTACATCCTTTAGGTCATCAGTCATCCTTTTGAGGTCTTTTTCAACTTCTGAAATCAGGTCTTTTAAGTTATCAACCCTTAATAAGTATTTATTTCCTTCATGGACAACTATTCCTGATTCCATAAGCTTTGACAAATGATGGATAACAGTACCCCTGCTCAAGTTAAGCCTTTCTGCCAATTGATCAGATGACAAAGGGGTTGCTTTTCTTGAGGATTTAAGCAATTCAATAAATATCCTGTAGCAAGACTTGTCCTTATCCCTTAAATTGAATAATCCAAGAGAATTTCCAAACCATTTCAGCTTGTCATTGATATTATGTATCTGAGGCTTTCTGATATTGATTATTGTAATCTTTTGCCTGATTAATCTCATGAAAAATCTTTATTTTTTCATACTATATAAATTTTTTCCAAAACATTTAAATATAACCTATATAATTTAAGTTAGTTTAGGTTGATTTTAAATCAACGAGAGTTGGTCCAAATCAACTAAAGAACAAATAGGGAAGTAAGGTTTTCTAGAACACCTCAGAACCTTACTTCCATCATAATCAAGGTGAGTCATGATGAAAAAGGAAATAAAAGAAGAGAAAACTGAATTGAATAATAAAAAAGTCTTGAAAGAAAATAAAGCTGATAAAGAGTCTGATAAAGAAAGACTGATTGATAATGGCCAAGTTCAGGAATTGACTAATCTATTGCAAAGAGTTCAAGCTGATTTTGAGAATTATAAGAAAAGGACAGATGAAGAGAAGACCACTTTATGCAAGTACGCAAGTGAGGAATTATTAATGAAGATTTTGCCGATAGTAGATCATTTTGAATTGGCATTAAACCACAAAGATAATAAAGAAGAGTTTGTTAAAGGTATTGAACTCATATATTCGCAGCTTATTGAGATACTTGAGAAAGAAGGTCTTAGACCAATCAAAGCTATTGGAGAGAAGTTTGATCCTCACATACATGAAGCATTGATGTCAGAGAAATCTGAAGAAGAGGATAATAAGATTATTGAAGAGTTCCAGAAAGGCTATAAGCTTGGAGAGAAGATAATAAGGCATAGCAAAGTTAAGGTTGCAAAAAAATCATAAAGGGGCGATATCATGGAAAATGAAATCCCATTTGTTGGCATAACAAAGGCAACAGATGAAAAAAATGTCATTAGGTTTGGCAAATGCGACAAAGGCAAAGCTTGTGAAGAATGCTCAAAATTATGCCAATATGGATCTGGGGCGCTTTCAGACCAGGATTATGAAAAGATTGCAAAGCATCTTGGCATCACAGTGGCAAAATTAAAGATGAATTATCTCGAGCCAATAATGAAGTTTGGAACAACAAGATACAAGCCAAAACTCAAAAGAGAGAAAGGCAAACATTATGGAAAATGCATATTTTACAATGACCAGGAGAAATGCACAATACATGGAGTAAAGCCATTGGAATGCAAGACAAGCACCTGCAGTCCATATGGGTCAGCATTATCAGAATGGTTCTTGCTAAACCATTTTGTGGATCCAAGCAACCCCCATTCAATAAGAGAATGGGCAATAAGGCTGAATACACATCCAACAATACCTGGAGGAACTCCAGAAGAGCTTATCCAGAATAAAGAGACACTAAAAAAAATCATGAATTATGACATACTATCTTAATGGGTGGCAAAATGTATCAAATTGAGACACCGGAAGAAAAGGATCTTGAAAAACTGGCTGGCATAATGAAAGAAAGATTTGTTGGAATTGCGCAGTTTGACAAGAGCAAAAAGAGCATCTCAGACTATTTAAAAAATGATGATGGCGACATACTTGTGATCAAAGAGGATAATGATATAATTGGAGGATGTCTTTTAGAAGTTGAAGCAAATGAAAAAGAGAATTCAGTATGGAGAATAAGGCATTTTGCAGTCACAAAAAAAAAGCGCAACAAGAAGGTTGCTGACTTTTTCATCAATGAGATTGACAGAAAGATAAGGGAGAAGATTGAAGCGCATGAGGTTGGCAAAGTGCATATTGAGATCCATGTGCTAAAAGGTGATAAAAAGTCAATCAAGTTTTATCAGGATAATAATTATGAAATGAAAAAGACAATTAAACATCATTATGGCAAAGGAAAAGATTGCGTTGTTCTGGTCAAGGAGATAGGATGAAAATAACAAAATACCCTCAAAGCTGTGTATTGATTGAATATAAAGATAAAAGAATATTGGTAGATCCCGGTAGTTATGTATATGAACAGACAGATATGAAACCAGAAGATTTTAAGGATATTGATATTGTTTTGTTGACACATGAACATTCTGACCATACTCAACCTGAGACTTTGAAAATAATTGTTGAAAATAATAATCCTATTATTATTACAAACAAACCAGTTCATAATATTTTAGATAAAGAGGGCATTAAATCAGAGATTATTGAATCTGGACAGGAAAAAGATATTGATGGAATAAAAATAAAAGGAATTGCACAAAAACATGGGCCTTTGCCAAGTGGTAATCCAGAACCTGATGTTATTGGGTTTTTGATTGATGATAAAATTTATCATCCTGGAGACACTCTTTATATGGAAGAAAAACCATATGCAGATGTTGTGTTTGTTCCAATTTGTGGATCAGTTGTAATGGATGGAGTTGAGGCTGCAAAATTTGTTAAAGAAATTAAGCCAAAATTGGCTATTCCTATTCATTATTCAAGCCCAAAATATCCAACTACTACTGATGAATTTGAAAATCAAATGTCGGATTCAGGGATTAAGATAAAAATTTTAGAAAATAAAGGAACTATTGAGGTTTCGGAGGACTAAAATGGCAGAAGAAAAAGAAAAAAAAGATCAAAAACAAAAGAAAGGGGGAATTGCAAAGGCAATCGGGATTGATTTAGGGACAACTTTCTCAGCAGTGGCAATAATGGAGGCTGGAAAGCCAAAGATCATACCAAGCGCTGAAGGTGACCATACTGTCCCAAGCGTTGTATCTATAAAGGATGGGGAAAGGATTGTCGGAAAAGTTGCCAGAAACCAGGCAATAACAAATCCAGAGAATGTTGTGAGATCCATCAAAAGGAAGATGGGATCAAATGAGAAGATTGAAATTGATGGCAAGGAATATTCTCCTCAAGAGATATCAGCAATGATATTGCAGAAATTGAAAACAGACGCTGAGGCTTATCTAGGCCATGAAGTAAAGGATGCAGTTGTCACAGTGCCAGCTTATTTTGAAGATGCACAAAGACAGGCAACAAAAGATGCAGGGGTTATTGCAGGATTAAATGTGCTAAGGATCATAAATGAGCCTACTGCAGCTGCATTAGCATATGGATTAGACAAAGGAAAAGACCATACAATACTCATATTTGACTTTGGAGGAGGAACATTTGATGTTTCAGTACTTGAGCTAGGAGAAGGAGTATTTGAAGTAAAGGCAACCTCTGGAAACAACCATCTTGGAGGGGATGATATTGATGATCTCTTGATTGATTGGATGGCAAATAAGTTCAAGAAAGAGAAGGGTGTAGACTTGAGGGAAGACAAGACATCTCATCAGAGGCTAAAGGAAGCAGCTGAAAAGGCAAAGATTGAGCTTTCAACAACACAAAAAGCAACTATCAACCTCCCTTTTATAACAGCGACCAACTCAGGGCCAAAACATCTAAATTATGAACTGACAAGGGCTGAATTTGAGAAAATCATTGACAAGATCCTTGATGACCTGAAAGGCCCAACACAGCAGGCAATGAAAGATGCAAAACTAACACCAAAAGAGTTGGACAAAGTGATTTTTGTTGGAGGATCAACAAGAATACCTGCAGTAGAAAGACTTGTGAAAGAAATCACAGGAAAAGTAGGGGATAAGAGCGTAAATCCTGATGAAGCAGTTGCTTTAGGAGCTGCAATACAAGCAGGAATTTTAGGCGGTGAGGTCAAGGATGTTCTTTTATTGGATGTAACTCCACTGACACTTGGAATAGAGACTCTTGGAGGAGTAAGGACACAGTTGATTGAGAGGAATACAACAATCCCAACCAAGAAATCCCAGATCTTCAGCACTGCATCAGACAATCAGCCAGCAGTAACAATCAACATATTGCAGGGAGAGCGTCCCATGGCAGCTGACAACAAGAGCTTAGGAAGATTTGATCTTGTGGGAATACCGCCTGCTCAAAGAGGAGTTCCTCAAATTGAGGTGACATTTGACATTGATGCAAATGGCATAGTCAATGTGAGTGCAAAAGACCTTGGGACAGGAAAGCAGCAGCAGATAACAGTGACAGGAAGCTCAAACTTAAGCGAAGATGAGATCAATAAGATGAGAAAAGAGGCAGAATCTCATGCTGACGAGGACAAGAAAAGGGTTGAAAAAGTCCAGGCACTGAATGATGCAGAAGCAATGGTCTTCCAGTATGAGAAGACAATCAAAGACATGGGAGATAAGGTTGACAAGAAGCAGCTTGAGCCAGTTGAGAAGGACATTAGTGAGATGAAAGAGCTTTTGAAAGACAAGGACAAGAATTATGAGAAGATCAAGAAGAAAAAAGATGAGATGACTGAGAAATTCCAGAAGATTTCAGAAGATCTTTATAGAAAGGTTGCTGAAGAGCAGGCAAAAGCCCAGCAGAATGAATCTAAATCTGGACCTAAGGAAGAAAAAAGCCAGAAAAAGAAGAAAGAGAAAGTGGTTGATGCAGATTACAAGATGGAAGATGAGGATAAAAAGAAGAAGTAAACTCTTCTTTCATCAAACTAAATATGTGATATCATGATGTGTAGCGTGTGCGGGAAAGAGCAAAGATGGCTTTCTTACATTGGAGAGGATACAGTATGCTCAAAGTGCATTGTGAAAGAGACTGTTTTCAAAGAAGTCCGATTTAGTGATGAAAAAAGGCTGAAGAAAATATTGAGAACAAGAAAAATAACTAATTTTAAAGATCTGAAAAAGATTGATGGGAAAGAAGCTGAGAAGATAATGCTTGAAAAGGACAATCCTGAACTAAAGAAATACAAAGATACAAAAAAAGAGGGGGAAGAGAAAATACCATTAGATTAATATCTCAGGGAAAATGGCAAAGGATTACTATGATATTCTAGGTGTTGATAAAAAATCAACTAAAGAGGAGATAAAAAAAGCTTACAAAAATCTGGCTAAAAAATATCATCCAGACATGAACAAGGATCCTGATGCTTCTGACAGATTCAAGGAAATAAACGAAGCTGCATCTGTATTGGGAGATGATTCAAAAAGACATCAATATGACCAATTCGGGAATGCAGATGATTTCAAAAGAGCTTCTGGATTCTCAGGTTTTGACTCAAGCGATTTCTCAGGATTCAACTCTGCATTTGACTTCGAAGATATCTTTGACAGGATATTCGGAGGCAGTTCTGGTTTTGGGTTTGGGGGCAAAAGCAGAGGAAGAAGGCAGAGCAGGGGAAGGGATCTTCTGTTTGAGCTGGTGATAAATCTAGAAGATGCAGCAAAAGGCATAAAAAAAGAGATCAAGGTCCCAAGATTAGAGAAATGCAAGAAATGCGACGGATCAGGAGCAGAATCAAAATCAGATATCATAACATGTCCGACTTGCCATGGCTCTGGATACGAGAAAAGGACTGCAAGGACACCTTTTGGACTATTCCAGACAACGACAACATGCTCAAAATGCAAAGGTGAAGGTGAATACATAAAAGATGAGTGCAAAGAATGTGATGGCACAGGACTGATGAGAAAAACAAGGAATATAGAGGTCACAATCCCAAAAGGAGTGGAAGATGGCATGAGGCTGAGGATTTCACAAGAAGGAGAGGCAGGAGAGAGAGGATCTGTGCCAGGAGACCTTTATGTTGAGGTTCATGTGCTCCCACATAAGATATTCAGAAGAGAGGGCGATGATCTGTTCATAGAGGTTGCAATCCCATTTACTGTTGCTGCACTAGGAGGAGAGATCAAGGTCCCGACCCTGGAGGGGAAAGCATCGCTTAAAATACCTTCAGGGACTCAGACAGACACTGTGTTCAAGATGAGAGGCAAGGGAATGCCTGACATCAATGGAAGCGGCAATGGCAGCCAGAATATCAAGGTCATTGTGAGCGTCCCAGAAAAATTGAATAAGAAGCAGAAGGATTTATTGAAACAGTTTGATAAAGAAAGCGAAAATAATGGCTTTTGGAAAAAGGTTTTTGAATAGATCCTATTGAATCATATTATCAATAGATTATACCAACTTCTTAAAATGATGACTCTTGAAAATAATGAAGCACTCCTTGCATAACCAGCCTCTTTGGTCATTTCCGCGGATATTGTTTCCACATATAGGACACCCTTCTTTCATATATATCTTCTCCAACATCTCTTTTTTCTACATGATTTTAATCTCTTTTCTCTTCGGTCAGCATTATACATATTTATTACCCTAAACATAGATATCAAGTCCTTCTGAAGACAGAATAATTCAGAATTACCTTAAATAAATGTTGAGAGGTTGTTTATATAAGTTTTCTTTTCTAAAAATTATTATGCTTATCTTTTAAACCATCTTTTAAATAATTTATTAGATATTCTTTTGTTTTAATCTTTTAGGAATCTGGGTTTAATATGATATTATATCAAATTTCGAATTGACATTATTTATAGTTGAAATTATTTATTATTGACATTATTTATTATTGACATTATTTATTATTGACATTATTTATTATTGACATAATTTTGTATTAAACCAAATTATGAATTCATATCAAGAATTCTTTTTAATCTTTCTGTGTGGCTCTTATCAATCAATGATTCGCAGAAAATTATTCTTTTGCATGCTTGAGATTTTGGATTTAAACTGCTGACCTTAAGATAAGGAAAATTCTGGTGCTGGCTGATATCAATCTTTTTTGCCAAATTATTAATTGCCATGAATTTGTCGGTTTTTTCAGATTCCTTCAGAATCTGCGTTCCAATATTCTTCTTGTATTCCCTGATTTGTCTCAGATTTTCCTTGTCATCCTCAATATGATCCCTGCATTTGAAATCCTCATCAAGATATTCTTTTAATCTTCTGAAAGGGACTTCTGCAATAAGGAAAAGGGGAAAAATCCTGCAGTTCAATGGGCGGGCTTCATAAATCGAGCATTTGTTGTCCTTCCTGAACTTGCATGGATACTTTAATCCAATGTCAATATCAAAAACATTTGGCTCAGATGTTCCAGAAGCAACAAGGCCAAGAAAATTGTTATTGATCAAGAAGTTATGGTCCTTGCCTGTGAATTCAGAGATTCTCTTAATATCATCCAGGGTTATGCTGGCCTGGACTGACTTGTTTATGCAGCAATGCCCGCAATGAACGCATTTGAATCTCATGATCAAACAACTCTCTAAAGAACCACCAGTCATAGACTGGTGGGATTCATCAATTCAACATCCTCTACATCTACGGACTGGTGGTTCTTAGTGCTCAGGAATTTTTCACTCCTGAAAGCTAAATCAATCAAATATTGTCACCAGTCAGAGATTGGTGGAAAATTCCTGACATTTTAATCAAACTTTAATTTCTCTTTTAGTATGGATGATTTGTAGATCCCTTCCTTGAAAGGATCCAGGCGCATAACTTTTGCCTTGACATCCAATTCAATCAGCTTTTCCTCAAGCTTGTCTGTGAAAGATTCTTGGTCATAACCTAAGCAGATTACATCTGGCTTATACTTTTTTATAGTTTTATAAGGATCATCCTGGGATCCAAGAACAACCTTGTTTGACCTGTCAAAATGCTCTAGCTCTCTCTTTCTTGTCACTTCATCATGCAAAGGCTTTTCTCCTTTCACTCTTTCAACTGTCATGTCCCTTGCAACAACTATAATAAGAATATCGCCATGCTTTTTGGCTTGATTAAAAAAATTGATATGGCCAGGATGGAGAATATCAAATGTGCCGAATACCATGACCTTTTTAAGCTCTTTTTCCATAATAACATATGAGAAAAAATAAGACTATAAATTCTTTTCTGAAAATCAATTATTGTCTTGGAGAATATTTGTCTTGGCTAAATCATGCATGCTCAAAAAAATGCTCAAGCTCCCATGGCGTGACCTGCTTATTATACTGGTCCCATTCCTTTGTCTTTATCTCAATATATTTTTTGCATGTGTTTTCGCCAAGAGCCTGGCGGATAATTCCATCCTTTTTTAATTCAGTCAATGCTTCCCATAAGGAATGCGGAAGAACATCAATGTCTAACTTTTTAAGCTGACTGTCATCAAATATGTAAATATCCTCATTAACTGGATTTACCAGATTTAACTTGTTCTTGATGCCATCCAGACCAGCTTTCAGCATCACTGCAAATGCAAGATAAGGATTACAGCTTGGATCAGGGCATCTTAGCTCAGCTCTCATTGAATTTTCCCTGCCTGGAGAATAGCTTGGAATCCTGATCAAGGCAGACCTGTTTATCTGCCCCCAGCAGATATAGACTGGAGCCTCATATCCAGGAATAAGCCTTTTATATGAATTGACAGTGGGGCTGACAATTGGCGATAATGCCTTTACATGCTTAAGCTGGCCTGCAATAAATTGCTTTGCAATAAGGCTAAGCTTGTATTCATCATCTATATCAAAGAAAACATTTTCTTTAGTTGACAGGCTGAAAAGGCTCTGATGGACATGCATCCCTGAACCATTCTCACCATACAATGGTTTTGGCATGAATGTTGCATGAAGATTATGGGCTTGTGCAATTGATTTTACAATAAATTTTAGGGTGATGCAATTATCAGCCGTCTTCAATGCCTTATCATACTTGAAGTCTATCTCATGCTGGCCTGATGCAACTTCATGATGTGATGCTTCTAATGTCAGGCCGAATTTCTCAAGAGAGAATATTATATCCCTTCTCACATCATATGCAAGATCTTTTGGAGAATAATCAAAATAACCAGCGTCATCATGAGGCTCAAGAGTTGGTTTTCCATTGCTATTTTTTTTAAAAAGGAAGAATTCCAGTTCAGGACCTACATTGTATTCATATCCTAACTGCCTTGCCTCTTCTATGACTTTTTTTAATATAAACCTTGGATCAGACTCATAAGGCTTCCCATCAGATGTGAATACATCACAGATCAATCTTGCTACTCCACACTCATTAGAACGCCAGGGTATCAAGGCATAGGTTTCAGGGTCTGGCTTTAAGTACATGTCGCTCTCGCATATCCTGGTAAATCCAAGTATTGAAGAGCCATCAAACCACACACCTTTTTCAAATGCTTCAGAAACCTTTTCCACTGGTATAGTCACAGATTTTATGCTTCCAAACAGGTCTGTGAAATTAAGCTCTATAAACTTGACATTATCCTTCTTAACCTGTTCAATGATCTGTTCACTTTCCATTAATTACCACCCTATGTATCTGGGAGTTGCTGTCTAATATTTATTATTATTGAAACTTATCTTTCTATCAATTTTGCATTCCTTAATAATTCTCTTCTTCTAGCATATACAGAGCAGGCTGCAGGAAGGCTATCTTTACTTGCCTTTTGATCTGCCCTCTCAAACCAATTTATTGCAAGAGCATTTCGATATTCATTAAATATACGATAGTCAGCTAAATATCTTTGTTCTTCAGGTGTTCCTATTGCAGCTAGGTATGCAGATTTCCTTTTATCCCCTTCTGATTTTAGGAAATGTATCACAGCCAATTCTAATAAGTCTAATGGAAGATCATAAAGACTATTTTCATCTAGCTCTATCACACCTGAAATATCTGTATTATCAGCCATATGGAATATGAATATATTAGTGATATATATAATATTATGACTCATTATTAAAAATAGTTTAAAAAAAATTAGGAAAATTTAAATATATGTAAACATTCTAATCATAAAAGTATATTAAGATTAAACATATATAACATATCTTTTACGGATTTGGAGGTTAAAATGACAATACAAATAGATGCAATAGATACAAAAATCATAAATATATTGAATGATAATGCTAGATTATCATTTAGACAGATAGCAAAAAAGTGCAAGATTTCAGTTGTGACAGTTATGAACAGGGTCAAAAAAATGGAATCAGAAGGGATAATCAGAAAATACTCTCCAATAATCAATTATGAGAGAATAGGCTATGGCTTTCATGTCATGATAAACCTGAGGGTCTCAAAAGGAAAAGAGGTTGAGGTTGAAAAAAGGTTAAGTGATGTTGAGAACATCTTTGCAATCTATGACATAACTGGTGACTGGGATGTTGAGATCATAGCTAAATTCAGGAAAAGAAAAGAATTGGATGGCTTTGTCAAAAGACTGCAGACATTTGAGAATGTTGAGAGAGTCCATACAAAATTAGTGCTGAACACAATCAAAGAAGAGCCTATTAGGATCAATTTCTAAAATACCTAATATAAATACAATAGAACAATAAGATTTATAATCACATTTAAATTTTAAGTGTTTATTATGGATATACATCCGCTCAGAATTAGAAATTTAGAAGAACCCAAGCCAGTTAGGGTAACTGCTAGAATACAAAGAGAAATTGAACAAAGACCAATACAATCACTTGATGATCTTGCTGTTCAATGTAATGTTTTTTCAAGAGAGCAACATGGCGGATTATTATTTTTTAGAGCAAGTGTAGTTTATTCATTAATAGCCTATGTTGAAACACCTAATAATTATTATAGCAATTCATGGAGGGTGTCTGGTACATCAATAGATCATTCTTTTCCACATGCATATGGGTGCGAGACTTTTCAGGATGATTCATATAGCCCTTTGGCAACCGAAAAGCATTTTAAAGTATTAAGAGAAGATGCTCTAAGAGTGGTAGAGAGAAGATTTAAAAGAAAATTTGGTAGAAATGTATTAAAAGTATATATGACAAAAAAGGAAATATTTGAAGAACCTTTTCATATGGCTTTTCAAATCGCTGATTCATTTAATCATAAAGTTGGTACAGCTTGGGTTTATGTGCAGGGTAATTATGGTGTTAAAAAGAAATAAATACTAGTTCTTTTTTTGTTTACCAATACTCTCTAAATACTGCCAAAGAAGAGCCCATCAAGATAAATTGAGCATTTCTTGTGAACAATGGAAAAGTTGATAAAATATTCAAAAAGATTTGTAATGGTTTTCTTAGTGTTAACATTTGCTTACATTATAATTGTAGGAAATGCAAGATTTGTGATGTTTAATGAAGATATTTATAAGAAAATGCTTGAAAAGCATGGATCTTATTCAAGATTACAGAATGCCGATGAAATAATTGGGAATATATTTGATTTTTTAAAGCATAAGGATGAGTTAGGTGATTATGGATATACTGAGAAAGAGATTAATCATATGGATGATGTCAGGAATACTTTTGATATCATGATATCATTGTTTTATCTGTTTATTGTCGCTGACCTGATGATAATTCTTGTATTGTTCTACTATTTCAGACTTAATATTATGAATCTCTTAAAAATCTTTAGAAATGCGGCATTTGCTGTCATTGGTTTAGGAACAGCTTTATTGATATCTTCTTTAATAAGTTTTTACAATACATTTGTAGCATTGCATTACCTATTCTTTAAACCAGGATCATTTATGCTAAGCCGGACAACTCTGTTAAAACAGTTATTGCCTGACCCATTATTTAAAGATATACTTATGAGGATATCAATTAATGTGATGATTACTTCATTTGTGATCATCATATTGAGTTATGTTCTTATCTTATCTTATAGGCAAAAAAAGATATTATAGAATTTCCATTACAATTCCTATATTTCTCATTACCTAAATATTTATATATGCAATTTAAGAGAATAAATCCATAATTTATCAAGAGGTGTTACTTTATGAAAATAAAATGCATATTGCTATATCTTATAATTTTGACCATCATATTGTCTGGCTGCTCTCAAATAAAAAATGAAGATGATAAATGGAGCTGGGCACCAGGTAAAGGGCCGACTGCCACAACTCTTGAAGATGTCATAATATTAATTGATGATACAACTACTACTGAGACTGAGACTACAACGACATTAGCAGTTACAGCGACAACTATGGCAGATACTTCAGGCTTGCAAAGAAAAGAATACAATGAAGGGGATCTTGTGAGTTTTCCTAATCTAGCTAAAACTGATGCTGATGGAGATCAGATCTCCTACACATTTACATCACCTCTTGATGAAAATGGTGAATGGCAAACCAAGGCAGGGGATGCAGGAGAATATAAATTGACAATCACTGCCTCAGATGGCAAGTCTGAGACAAAAAAAGAGCTGCTCATTGTTGTAAAGAGCCTGAACAAAGCACCAGTTATTGTACCAATTGCAGATATAACATTAAATGAAGGCGAAACAGTCACACTTGACATCAAGACATCTGATTCAGATGGAGATGATGTTACTGTTGTGATATCCGGATGGATGACTGAGAATTCAAAGGCTACAGGATTTGATGATGCAGGAACATATACAGTTACTGTAAAAGCTTCAGATGGAAAATCAGAGTCAAAACAGGATGTCAAGGTTACTGTAAACAATGTCAACAGGGCTCCAATAATCAAAGATATCAATGATATCACTGTGACAGAAGGTGACAAGGTTTCCATTGCGACAACATCAGCTGATCCTGATGGAGATTCAGTGACAATCACTTATCCATCACCTTTTGATTCAAGTGGTCAATGGCAAACATCTGAAGGAGATGCAGGTGAAAAAGAATATACAATAATTGCCTCAGATGGAAAACTGACTGATTCAATATCTGTAAAAGTTATTGTGCAGAGCAGCAACAAGCCGCCTTTATTGACTTTAACAAGCACAAGCATAACTGTTGAAGAGACAGAGACAGTGAGAATAGATGCAAGTGCAACAGATCCAGAAGGAAAGGATGTTTCAATAACATATTCAGGATGGATGACATCTGCAACAAAAACAACTGGATATGATGATGCAGGAACATATAAAGTCACTGTTAGTGCTTCAGATAGAGTGAAAACAGTGAGTGCAGAAGTGACTGTTACAGTAAAAGACAAGAACAGGCCGCCTGTGATTGTTATCTAATAGCCAATTCCTAACATTTTTTTTATTCTTTTATTAATTTCTGAAAGAGGATTTAGAATGCGATATGCTAATTCAGTAGCAGCCAGGTCAGAACCGCCATGCTGACTATATGACTCCCTTGCCCTTTCAATTATTTCTCTTATGCCATCAATATGTTGCGGCAGTAATTGAACATATTTTATTGGCACATAAACAAGATCTATAGGAATATAATCTATTCTAGATGAGGCACAAGAGACATTCTTACTTAAGCAATATTCTTCTCTAGGTTCAACCATTGGATTCATATGTACTGCCCTGACTGCATAAAGATCCTTTTTCAAGAATTCAGGGGATACCATTGCATAAGCCAAGTATATGTCTGCAAGTTGATGTTTTAAAGAGTCAGTGTATTCTCCCATAATTTCTGAAGCAAATAATAATCCAGACCTTAATAGCACATTCTCGGAATAAACTGAAATTATTACCTTGGACTCAAGATCATTAATTTCTCTTCCTAATAAGTCCAAAATTTCCTCAGATCCAACTTCCACATAATTATCACACATATTAACTATAGTTGTTCTTGTCATAAATGAGAAGAATGCTTGGATGTTTAAAATATTACTGAAAATTTCATTGGGCATAACACAAATTTAGTGTAAAATTCTTGTTATAACAAAAACCGAACTATTCCCCTGCCTAAAGTCAGGGGTATTTATCGTTCGGTTTTTGGGATTGAAAACCCTCAAAAATGCTTTGCATTTTTTGGGCACCAAAAACCGATGGTTTTTGAGTGTTCCGACCTAAAGGTCGGGGTATTAGACCCAATAGAAAATTCCGACAAGAGAGTCGGAATTTTCAATAAAAATATTTGTTTTCGAAACATTTAAATATGTAATCGCCACTTACAATTCCTAGAATCAAAATGTATAGACGAGAGATTGAGGCAAAAGGCGCACAGGGCGCTGGTTGTATTCACTGTTAACAAACCAATTCTTTTAGCTAGTTTTATCTTTATTGAAAACAAATCTAGAGCAAGTTCTGATATCCATAGCTAGCCTAAGGCTTCTAAAATTAATTTGATAGTTTGTAATTTATTGATTTGAGGTGAGATGATTGGATTAGATATAAATATCTTAAAATAGTCGGCAGACTCAAAATGCGGAGGATAAAATGAGAGAAAATCAAAATCCATTGTATGAAACATTAGCTTGCCCTACATGTAAAACAGGCATTGATACAGTGGAAAATGGATTGTACTGCAGAGATTGTGACACATTGTACCAGAATGGCCCAATTTTGTCTTTGTTCCCTATAGTCAAAGATCCAAGAAGTTTTGGGCGGTCTTTTTTAGGATTTAGTGACATGACTTGCGGAAAGGTTGTTGTTAGCAGCACATCAATAAAAAAATTATTGGAGACTGGCATGAATAAGGATATTAGGGGAGCAGATTTTATCATTGATCTGGTGTATAGAGAGAATTCAAAAGATGGGAAATTGGATCCTAACCTTGTATCAGATGTTGTCAAATGTCTTGAAGAGATATCAATCAGATGCAGTTCAGTCATTGAGCCAGAAAATAGGCCATTCTTGAATAAGGCTGCGACACTAGGAAGATATGAAGGTGAACTTCGAGCTGGAAGCTATATAGGTGGATTTGTGACACCAGACGAGTTCCTTGCAATACTGCCTAAGGGAGCCAGATATCTTGAGGTTGGAATGGGACCAGGAGATAATCTGAGGAAAATCAAGAGTGCAAAGTCACCACTAATAATGGTCGGAAGTGACCTCTCCAGCAGTATGGTAAAAAGGGCTATTGCAAACTTTGACCAGAACAGCACATTGTTTCTTCAAGCTGATGCAGAGTATGGCCCATTTAAAACTGGTGCTTTTGATGTTGGAATGATATACAATGCACTTGACAGGATTCCTCAAACAACTTTAGCTTTAGAGGAGTTGGCAAGAGTTTGTGGAGAATATGTTGTAATTGGTAATTGCATACCTTTTCAGAACAGAAAGCAAGTCAGAGGAGGTTTTGAAATTGTGTATGTACCTGAAGACCAAGCTGTTGAGAGCATTGAGCAAGCAATGGATAAGACTGGCTTTAAATTGCAGAAGATTTCAGGCCCATTTCCTTGGAACATCAAGACCATAATGGACGGAGAGGAAACCCTTGATGTTGTTGTCGGATTAGGTAAGAGGTGATTTTGATGACAGCAATACCAATAAATGAAAAGATACCTGTAATTAGGGGATTAAATCTCACAAATAAGATACTAGAGAAGGCGAAAGGGAAAGATAAGATGCTTTTGATAGATATAGAGACGAGCAATTTATGCAACCTTAACTGCCAGTATTGTTTTAGGGATGTGTATGGGACAAAAGAAGCTCTTGAAAAAGAGCTTTCCCTAAAGCAAAGGCTTGACCTGATAAAACAGGCTAAAGAACTTGGATGTGAGACTATCAAAATTACAGGAGCTGGAGAGCCATTTGCAGACAAGGATCTGTGGCCAATGATTGAGTATGCCAATAAATTTGGAATGTGGGTCATGATATTTACAAATGGCTCTTTGATCGACAAGGAGATGGCAAAAAGATTGGCTGAGATGGAGGTATCTTTGATTGTGAAGTGCAATTCTTTTGATCCTGAAAAAGAGGATAAGATGGTTGGCAGAAAAGGATATGCAGAGAAAAGGAACAAGGTTATACAATTTCTCATGGATGAGGGATTCAACAAGACAAACCCAACAAGGCTTGGGAGGGATTTGGTAGTGACTACACTCAATAATGATGAAGTGCTAGATTCTCTCAGATGGTGCAGAAAGAATAATGTTTTTCCATTATTCAGGCCATTGATGCCAATTGGTGCAGCTAAAAATCTAAAGGATTGGATGATGTCAAAGGAAGAGACAAAGGAGATGTATGAGAAAGCCAGGGAAGTCGATAGCAAAGAATTTGGTCTAAAATATGCCTTGACCCTTCCTTACATGGGTGGAGTCTGGTGCAGGCAATTGCACTATGCAATCTATGTGAATATTTTAGGAGAAGCATATGCATGTACTGGATCGAAGAAGTTGCTAGGAGATTTCAAGAACCAATCTTTGAGAGAGATATGGAACAGTGAGATGGCAAAGAAAATCAGAGACACTCCATATGATAGCTGTCCTTTGAGAGAATCTTATTGGAGAGGGGATGAGAACTATGACTGCATTTGATTGATTTTTTTACTTTTTTTTTAATAGTAATATTTTTAAGAACACTTTTTTCGTTTTTGTTTAATTTTTTAAACAAACTGCCCTAGACCAGTCTGCTTGTCATTCTCATCAGGGTCATTTATGGGAGTGCTTGTGATGGCATTGGCGTATTTTTTTGCTTTTTTCAGCTCCTCTTCAGTAGGCTTGTAAGTAATGATCTCCTCATTGTTCAGAAGAGGTATTCCATAGTTGCCGTCATAGCCAGGCTGGACCCTGATCTGGCCAGTCCTGTTCATTAAGATCACTTTAACAAGCTTTGGATCTGCAATCTGTCTGAGCTCTTCTTCAGGAGTGTTAAGGAGTATGTCAAATTCAGATCTCTTTGAGTTGACAAGCTTAAAATAGATGTCCCAAGCTTTTTTTGATGACACTGATGTGCCATTGAGTGTCGCAATCAATTCTGATAATGGTATCAATGAATAAAAATGCTTTGCATTGCTTGATTTTGAACCTTGTTTCCTGTCAGCAAGCTCTTCAATCCTGTCGACAACACCTACTGGCATCTTTGAACCGCATTTAGGGCAGGCATAGTTCATCCTAAGGGCATCTTTTGGGTTGAGGCAGACTTCACATTTCTTATGTCCAGTAAAATGATATTTACCGAAATTAGGCTCTGCCTCAACTGTCCCAAATAATCCTTGTCCAGTCCTGATAGCTTTGATAATATCTTTGAAAGCGATATTATTATTGTTAAGGGCAAAAATAGTTGCTTCTCTCCCTAATCTCCAAGGCCAGAAACTGTGCGAGTCAGAAAATGAGACTAGATTAAACCTGTCAAGTTGTGAAAGTCGCCAGTTCATCGGCGGATCAGAGCTTATTCCAGTCTCCATTGCATAGATATGTTTTGTCTGATCCTTGAAACAGTCTTCAACTTTTGTATATTTATTATAGTCACCAAATAAAGAGAAATGAGGAGTCCAGATATGGGCAGGGATAATCTCAATATCATCTGATATGTGCTTGAGATCGTAAGTGAAATCATTGCCTGGAACCTTGAAAATAGGCCTTCCATCATAATCAATCCTTCCTTTTGACAGCAGGTATTCAGCTATCTGGTCAACTACAGCAAAGTCTGGTGCCAGCAGGACAAGATGATTTCTTCTTCCTTTTCCGTCCTGGCTGTAGATCAATGAGACTTCAGAAGAAAGAAGGAAATTAAAGCCTTTTTGAGTCTTTAATATTCCTGAGCCATCCTCCTGCAACTGGCTTTTAAGCTCTTTGTTCCAATCTGGATGCTGGAAATCACCAGTGCCCATAAGATTTACTCCTTTTATCCTTGCATATCTCTCCAAATTTGCCAAGTCAAGATTCTTGGATGTAGCTCTTGAATATTTAGAGTGGATGTGCAAATCAGCGAAGATTTTCATATAATTCAACAAATTTTGATTATATATAAAGATTATGTATTGAGAGGTGATTTTCAATAGAGTTCAATTGAAAAGAAATTATTAAACTCTAAAGATCACTAAAACTTAAAAAGAATATCTAGAATCTAAAAATAATCTATTAATAATAATCACTAGATAATAACCACTAGATTAATAAGCATGGGACTAATTTGGAATAGAAAAATATAAATATTAGCTTCTAAAGGATTTAATCTATGAAAAAAGGTGGTTTTTTTGCACTTGTTTTGTTCTTAATAATACTCATCACTTCTGGATGTGGTGATACAACAACAGGAAGAGCTGTACAAGAGAGGGGAAACCTATATGAGGACACTACTACAACTCAAACAGATGATATTACAGCAAAGTTCAATGAGATTGTGAATGGAGTTGAGACAGACAAAAATCTGGATGAGATAGATGTTGAGGTGGTCTCTGATGAGGATGATAAAGAGGTTGAAGAAGAGACAACTACAACAACAGAAGCACAAGAGACAACAACAACTGAGACAACCACCACAACAGAGCCAGAACCTCAAGAGAATGAGGTCATAATAAAAAATAATGAGATAAATCCTGTTGATATCTATATAAAAGTTGGAGACTCTGTCAAATGGATAAATAATGAAGATAAATTAGCTCATATGGTATCATCAATATATTCCAAGGAGTTCAGAAGTGAAAGACTGGTTCCAGGAGACACTTTTGAGCATACATTCAATGAAAAAGGAGAATTCCAATATATTGATGCAATTGTTCCTGATAAGATCAGGGGAAGAGTTATTGTAGAATAATAATCTTTGATTTTTTCTCTACAATCTAAATTTTTATTTTCTGTGTGATCCTTTTTCTAAATGTTTTGATTTTTTTTCATATGTCAGAAATACACCACTGGTCTACATGACCAGTGGACAATAATCTACAATCCATTTTTGGAAGGCGGTATATTTCTGAGCATGCTCAAAGTCGGCAGGGTGAGCGAAGCGAACATGCCGCCGTCTATTGACTGGTGGTCCCTGCCGACTTTGACAAAAGAAAAAACTTAAATAGTAGTAATAGCTGGATTTAATATATGATCAAAAAAGGAGCGATTATCATGATCTTTGTTCTTATAGTGATTGCATTACTATATATACAGAATTCTAAGGATGACTTAACTGAAACAACTTTGCCTGCAAAGGAATTTCCTACAATTGATATATTTCCAGATGTCACAACTACAACCTTAACGCCATCAATAGATGATACAGTTCCAACAACAATAACTTTACCTTCAACTACTACAACAACAATATCAAGTACTCCAACTACTTTACCAATATTTACGGCTTCAACAATAATTAGTGGATCAAATAAGATTATTGTGACATACAGGAAATTTTCAGAAAATGAAATAGTCATAAATAAGGGAGAGACAATAATGTTTGAGCCTGATGATCCCGTAAGGTTCTTTAAAATTGCATGTTATTTTGATGGTGCCAGATTTTTTTCATCTGAAAATATCTATGATAAAGAGACAGTTGAAGTCAGTTTTAAGGAAATCGGATCATACACATGCATAGACTCAATCTATGGTCCAAGATTAAGCATTGAAGTCAAATGATGATTCTAATAATCATGATTAAACATTGACCATATCCTATAGAAAAGCTTATATACTAATTATGTGTTGGTTTTGTATCTTTGTTAAAAAAGAATGGTGAATCATATTTTTTCAGAAAATGTAGTAATATTTCTTAGAATTATTCAAATTAAAAAACTTATATCATTAAGAGGTGTTTAAAATGGAAGATGACAATATTGATGCATGCCCTTTTTGCGGATCCCTGATTGAAAATGGCCAGAGTGTCTGCCCAAATTGCGACGAAACAATATCTGATGTTGATGTGGACTCTTACTAGTTCTGATTTAGTTAAGTTTCAAGATATTTAAAAACTAATAATTGTAATATCTAAAAACTAATAATTGTTTCTCTATTGATTAAATGAGAAAAAGATATTTTCAAGGTTCAGAAAGGAATGATATTTGTTATGTTCTTTCTATTCCAAGGAATGCTGATAGTGTAGTTATTTTTACACATGGGTTTAGATCAGACAAAAATAGCAAAATATACAGGGAACTACAAATAAGTCTTAATAAAAAAGGGATTGGTACATTAAGGTATGATTCTTATGGATGTGGTGATAGTGAAGGAGATTTTCAGGATTTTACTCTTGGCAAAGCTGTTGATTGCCTCAATTCTGCTGTTGCTTTTTTAAGGCCTCAAGGGGATTATAGAGTAGGATTGTTAGGATCTAGTTTGGGGGGATTGATTTTTTAGCAGTAGCTTCACAAGATCCAGATATTGAAGCACTTGTTTTAAGTTATTATAATTCAATATTGCAAATTAACACTTAATAATTCATATTTACGAATAACATGACAATATCTGCCCAAAGTAGAATAAATATATGGTTCAATTAAGGCAGCTTACATCCCTTTTCAAACTAACAATCATATGTTTTAAATAGTTAAACTATTAAATATTTGGATATGGGAAAAAAGGTTGGCAAATTTGTTTATTGGACACCAAGAATTTTATCAATAATTTTTATCTTATTTTTAGCATTGTTTTCTTTAGATATTTTTGATGGCAATTATGGATTCTGGGGAACAATTGTTGGGTTGTTTATGCATAACATTCCATCAATGATCTTATTGATAGTCTTGATAGTCTCTTGGAAACATGAGATAGTTGGGGGGGTTGGTTTTGTCCTTGCAGGAATTTTGTATATTGCAACGATTTTGCTGAATATTATTACATCTGGTTTTGAATGGTATTACTTATTATGGGCTCTGCAGATTTCAGGAATATCTTTTTTTATTGGAATCTTATTTTTGATTGGTTGGTTCAAAAAGAGAAAATAAGGCTAACCCTCCTGAAATCTTCTTCATATTTTGCATCGCACTTGGAAATCATTTTCAAAAGCTTCCCCCCTAAATAATCCATATGCAATAATCCAAATGGATCAATCAGATGAACATGAGTTTATCAGTAATGGTCATTCTCTCATGAAGTTTTTTCCAAAACTCTTTATTATCTTTGGTTTCCAAAGCCAATTTTTCCATCGGACAGATATCAGACTTATCCATCCTAAGGATATTCTCAACAATCTTTTTTGATTCAATTTCTATCCATTTATCTTTCAGCAATTTATGTGCAGGCTTTGAACACACAGGAGTGATCACTTTAGATATAATCCCAGAATATACAATCAACCTTGAAGCTGCCAGTCCAACTATCCTGTCATAAAGAACACAATCAGATTCTTTTCCTTTAAACTTTATTACACATTCAAACAACGGCCTTAGACCTGATTTTTCAGAGCTGAAAATAACATTATCATCCTTAATTAATACAAGAGAATTCTTTTCAAAATCAGGATTTATCATGATGATTAGTTATAAAGGATTATTATGATAAAAAATGATCATAAAATATGTTTAATCTGTTTAGTTAGATAATCAGCAGCTACAGCCCATATCAGGTTTGAGACAAGCAATGTAATTGCCAGTGCCTGAATAAAACCAACTGACAATCCGACTAAATAATAGTCAGTTAAGACTAGCCAGGTCAATTGGATTGCATAAGCAAGCAAAACAGCTAAGACTGCTTTGATTCCAAGCCTAAAGAACAGTCCTGCAAAAAATCCAAGGATTGCATTTCCTATCGCAATATAAGGATTTGCCATAATAAATGCTGAATATGATGATCCAATCAGCCCTGAGAAAAATCCTCCTGTAGGTCCATAGAGCATTGCTGCTAAAAATACTGCTATCTGAAAAAAGTGAACCTTAAATCCAAATATAGTCCCTATATTAACTACTCCTAATAGATTTGGCAATGCTAGCAAAAAGATGAACAAGCCTAATGTCTTGTAATTCCATTCTATATCAAAGGAGAATAATTTTTTATGATACATAGTATTATCCAGCAATATGTTATTAAATAAAAAGCTTTCTATAAAAAAATTATTAGCCTGCATCCAATGCAGCCTTCAAGGCATTCTGGTCAAATCCGACAATGACAACATCATCCACAATAATCACAGGAACACCCATCTGGCCTGACTTTTCAATCATCTCATTTCTCGCTTTTTCATCTTTTGCAACATCCAGATTCTCAAAATCGACTTTATGATCTTTCAGGAATTCTTTTGCCTTGACACACCAAGGGCATGTTGGTGTTGAATAGATTTTTACAACTTTCATTTTAGCCTCCGTTATTTTTTATTTTTTTGGTAGATTTCATCAACCTTTTCCCAATTGATGATATTCAAAAAAGCATCAATATATTCATCTCTTTTATTTTTATATTTGAGATAATAAGCATGCTCCCATACATCCAAAGCTATTAATGGAATCATACCTAAACTCACAGGAGAATCCTGGTTTGGTGTAGTGACAATCTCTAATTCTTTTTTCTTGTTCAGCACAAGCCAGGCCCATCCTGAACCAAACCTTTTCATTGCAGCTTCTTTAAACTTTTCCATGAATTTGTCAAGTGTACCAAACTCATCCTCTATTGCATGACACACTCCACTCTTGATATGAACATCCTTTTTCAGGATCTGCCAAAAAAAAGTATGATTTATATGGCCTCCACCATTATTAATAACAGCTTGTTTAATCTTTTCAGGGACTTTATCCAGTCCACATAGCAATTGGCCAACCCCCAGCTTTTGCAAATCTCCATATTCTTCTAGAGCCTTATTCAGCTTATCCACATATGACTGATGATGCTTGTCATGATGTATCATCATTGTCTCCTTATCTATATAAGGCTCAAGCGAATCATATTTATATGGTAATGGATCAAGTGTATGTGCCATTTTCTTTTCCTCATCTATTCAGTATTAATTAATTATCATAAACATTACAACAATCAAGTCGGCATTCGAATAGAACTATATTCACATCGAATGCCTAAAAGACCAAAAAAATATTTAAAATTTAAAAATAAAAATAAAACTTAAAAAATCTTATTCCTAACATCCGCATCCATCGCCATCCATTTTCTCCACCTCGCTATTATTTCTATTATTATTGAAT
>JAZDHV010000008.1:0-11231 GCA_043805595.1 Candidatus Woesearchaeota archaeon | reverse complement strand
CAAGAGTCCTTGGTTTGTTATGTTTGCTCTTTTTCTGTTCCATGATATTCTCATTGCCACATTGTAGCTGATAAGACCTTTTGCCAGCTTCTCCTTGACATCTTCTGGCAGTCTTACTGCAAGAAACCACCTGTATGCTGTGCTTGGATTATACCCTTGCCTGATCATGTAATCATATACTAATTGCTCTGTCTTTGTCAAGCCTCTTAATCTTGCATTTGGTGTTCCTCTTCTTCCGTAATGCAGTTTCCCCCCATAATGTCGTCTGCAATGGCTCATTATAGGTATGAGCTTATCACTGTCAATTTCTGGAATTATGGCTTTAAGGTCTTGTTTTATCTGGTTTACCTTCTTGAAAATATTCACTTTATGCCCGTTTTCCCGAATGTAAATGTTGCCTTTTTTCATATAACTCATATTGATTTCACCATATTTAAACCGAGTTGTAAAATCTGGGGAGTTGATCTAGAAAAAGCCTTATCGTCGATAAACTTAGTTTTACAAGCCTGTAATAATCCCGGCAGACATGCCGATGATAATTGCGAGCAATATTTGCCATAACATAATCTTCAACCCATTTTAATCATTCTTTTTATCCTCTTTTATGACTTCCCTTAGCTTTTTCTCAAGCATTCTCTTGTCTGGGAGGCATATTTTGTAGTCAGATGCATATATCTGCTTATTTCCTTTAGGCAGAGTGTATTCGACGATTGCTTTATTCTTGTCCGCACATAGAAGTATTCCAACTGTAAAATTTTCTTCTTCACTTATTATGTCCCTGTCATAATAGTTGACATACATCTGCAGCTGTCCTAAGTCTTTATGAGTCATTTTTCCAATCTTTAGTTCTATTATTACAAAGCAGCGCAGTATCCTGTTGTAAAAAACAAGGTCTAGGAAGAAATGCTCTCCTCCAAGAGTTATCCTTTTTTGCCTGTCAACAAACATGAATCCTTTTCCTAGTTCAAGAATAAACTGCTCTAAATGGTTGATAATCTCTTGCTCAAGTTCAGTTTCAGTATATTTTGCTGATTTCTCCAAGTCGAGAAAATCCAAAACATATGGGTCTTTTATCAAGTCAGAAGCCTTATCTATAATCTGGCCTTTCTTTTCGAGCTCTTTAACCCCCTTCTTGTCTCTACTCAATGCAAGCCTGTAGAATAGTGCAGAACCTATCTGCCTCCTTAACTCTCTTACACTCCAACTTGAGTTTGTGCACTCTTTTTCATAAAAAGACCTTTCTACGTCGTCTTTCACAGACAAAATCTCAACATAATGGCTCCAGCTCAATTGGTCAGACAGTGTCTGGCCTTTTCCATGTTTTAGATAAAGCAGCCTCATATACTTCAGATTAGTCTTGCTGAATCCTTTGGTGTATCTTGACAAAAGGTCATTTGACAGTCTTTCCAACAGCTTTTTTCCATATGCTGCTTTGCCTTTTCCTCCCTGCTCGTATTCTACAATCCTTTTTCCTATCTCCCAGTACGTCCTAACCAAAATATTATTTACTGAATAATATGCATTTCTTCTGCCATTTTCAAATATGTCTCTGATGTTTTGCACCAATCTGCTATAATCTTCCAACTTCATTCAATTGTTTCAGAATCAGCTCCTTAATATGTTTATCGTCGATAATTTCGGAAAACCTTCGGAAATCTTTGATTTCCGAGGCACAAAAAATCTTTAATTTTTTAGTGTTTTCGGATTTATGTGTGCTGTGGCTAATGTCCTTTATCTCTGCCTAAAACCTGATTTTGCCCACATTTAAGCTGATGCACAAATCATGAAATGATTTGCTGCATTAGAAAAATGCCCAGCATTTTTCGCGGATTCCTGGTATAAATACCAGCATCCCCAGTGGAATATTGGTTGTATTCCCGTCGGGTGTTTATTGTTAAGAAATATCGAGGAGGTTTATATATTTTTCTGGCTTTAAGATGAATTTCTGGACTAAAAGGCAGGGATTTATTCCCGTTGGGAGTTGGTAAATAAATCTCAACCTAATCGTAACTTGATAAGTCAATCTGTTTACTCTCATTTAATTATATTTACCACTTAATATTTGTTTATAAATGCTTATCAAATAGTAAAGAAAGGTTTATAAACAAAAACCTATTAACCCCTAAATAATGGACAAAAACAAGCTCAGGCAGGTCATTATAGACCAACAAGAATTGTTCAAAAAGACAGAAAATCTAATAGATAGGGATGTAGGCCTAAGCCTTAAGGGTAATGAGATAACTATTATTTCAGGTATAAGAAGATGCGGAAAAAGCTCTCTCTTAAAGCTAATTTCAAAGAATAAGGAAGGCAATAATCTCTACTTGAACTTTGATGATGTTCGGCTCACTGATTTTAATAAAGACAACTTTGAAGATGTGCAAAGCATAGCAGCAGAGCTCTTTGGCAAAGAAAAAATAATCTATTTCCTAGATGAGATACAGAATATAAATTATTGGGAGAGATGGGTAAACAACTTGCATGAGCAGGATATTAAGGTATTCATAACCGGCTCTAATTCAAGTCTTTTAAGCTCAGAAATATCAACCTATTTAACAGGCAGGAACAAAGTCATAAACCTCTTCCCTTTCTCGTTTAAGGAGTATCTCAGGATAAAAAATATTGAGGTTAAAAAAGAGATGACTTCAGCAGGGATAAGTGTAATATTCAGGCATTTCAAAGATTATATGGATACAGGAGGCTTTCCTTTAGTCATTAGAAATGATGATCTGCAGCTCTCAAAGCAGTATTTTGATGACATTCTGAACAAAGACCTGTTGAATAGGTATAAGATTAAGCAAGTTAAGGAAATAAAGGATTTGCTGCTTTTCCTTTTCTCAAACATAGGGAGGCCATATTCATACTCAACACTAAAGCAGGTGACTGGAATAAAAAGCCTCTCAACTATAAAGAACTACATAGATTACTTCAGGAATGTATTTCTCCTTTACACTTTGGAAAGGTTTGACTATTCAATAAAAAAGCAAAAGGTGTCTTCTTCTAAGCCTTATGCAAGTGATAATAGCTTCCTGAAAACAATTGCTTTTAACTTCACAGAGAACAAAGGAAAACGGTTGGAGAATTTGGTATTCCTGCAGTTTATAAGAAAAAATAAGGAAGTCTATTACCACCTTGATAAAAAAGAGTGCGACTTTGTGGTGAAAGAAGGCTTAAAGATAACTCAGGCAATACAAGTATGCCTAGACCTAAGCAACCCTGAAACAAAGAAAAGAGAGATAGACGGATTAAAGAATGCTATGTCCAAGTATAGGCTCAAGCAAGGGCTGATTCTCACAATGGAACACGAGGAAATAATTAATGCAAAGGGAATTACAATAAAGCCTGTATGGAAGTGGCTGTTGGAGTAGTCAGAACATTTACTTTATCCCATCCTGAAATCTGGCATTATAGGTCATGAATCCTTTATTATCAATAGTTAATACTATTAATTTGATAGTAATTGATCGTAAATTGATAGTAAAATCTATTATCCTATATTTCATAACTTGTCCAGATAATCTCATTTTGATTTTATACCTTGTCGGACATTTAGTGGACTTCACTTTAGAATCAGGTTTTTCTCAAATCCCCTTGTTGGGTAAGCCTGTGATAATCCCGGCGAAAATTCCAATTATTAGACTAAGAATTATTTGTAATAACATTTTCTATAACTTTCTGAACTATTTTATCACAATTCCCCTTCCAATATAAGGCGGAGACAAAAACATTTGTATCAATTATCCATTTTTTTCTTCTCTCATCCTTACACTCTTTTACTAATCTGAAAATATCCCCCTCATTTTTGATTCCCTTTTTCTTCGTATGTGATATCCCAATCTTCTGAAGCCTCTTGAATTCTTTTAGAACATTGGGAGTGTCCACTTTCTTTATCAGAACATAATAATTATATCTATCTACAGCTACTGTACTTCCAGCTTCTAATCCGAGTTCTTTCATTTTCCAGCAGGTATCACAACATTTCCCTTTGTGCTTATTTTTCTTATTTCACTCATTTTATATCACCGTAAGAATGTAATAGATATTACTTTATTTTTGGGCGCCGTGGGCGGGACCTTCGAGTCACTCGGGAACTATTCAAACCCACATGAGACTGTCGGGTCTCACCAGGGCATCAACCTGGCGCAATACCAAATTCTGCCACCACGGCTCTACCCAAAAATATAAATATGATTTATCCTTAATGCATAATTACTGTCGGGTCTTACCAGGTTCAACCTGGTATTTTCTTTTTTTCATATCATTGATTTCATTCAACTCCTTAATAACTCTTTACTAGAATTTTTCGCAAAATCTTCTCTGAACTCAAATATCTTTCAAGTTGAATAAAAATATTTCAAAGAAAAATCAATTTATCAGAATTAATTCAGGTTTATTAAGAATATTTCCATATCATTTCCAGTCAACTCAGCTTGTGAGCAAGATTCATCTCAATCGGAAAATGATAAAAATTATTTTTGAACCTATATCTTGCAAAAGGATAATAGAGATTGAAAAGCACCCTGATAAGATTATTATTTATCTTATATTTTATATTCTTGTTTGCAAAGTTTGATGTGAACTCAAGGTTTCTTATCATCTTTATCCTCTTCTTTGTCAGCCATGGATAATTGAGGAATGCTTCCTCAAAATTGCTGCTTATCCAGTCACTCAATTTTTTCGGTTCAATATATCCATTTCTCATCGCTAATTCAAATACTTGCGTTCCAGGATAAAGCGTGAAAATGAAAAAAGGAGTGTATGCTTTTTTATTATCTTTTGTCAGCCTTAGTGCAAGATTGATTGATTCATTAAGGTCTTTTTTTGTCTCAGTCGGAAATCCTACAATAAAAGTGTATTTTGAAATGATCTTGTATTTTGCAAGCCGTTTGTTGGCTTCAATTATTTTTTGGATTGTTATATCTTTCTTCATCAGTTGCAGTATCCTCTCGCTTCCAGACTCAATCCCAATATCAATGTTTATGCATCCTGCTTTAATCAGTTGATTCAATAATTCATCACTCATCCTTTCAATTGTGTCAATCCTTGTTCCTAATAATCCCCATTTGATGTCAATCTTCTGGTCAATGATTCCTTTTGTTATCTCATCAACCCTTTTCAGGTCAACTGAAAAATTGTCATCATGGAAGAATATTGTCTTTATCCCGAATTTTTCAACTACATATTTTATCCTATCAATGACTTTGGAAGCGCTCATTGCCCTCCATCTGTTGCAGTAATAGCTTGTGTTGTAGCAGAATGTGCATCGATGTGGACATCCTCTGCTTGTTGTCATTGTGATTGATTTTCCCTCTCCTGTGTTCATGGCATAATATTGGTCTAGATCAATCAGCTCATATGGAAGCACAGGAAGCTCATCAAGGTTTTTTATCAGCTCTTGTGGAGGATTCTTAATTATAGCTCCATTCTTCTTATAATAGATGCCTTTGACATCTTCCAATGATTTTCCATCCCTCAAATTCTCAAAGACCTCGCAGAAGGCATAATCTCCCTCTCTGACAATCACAATGTCAATATTTTTGTTCTCTAATGTCTGTTCTGGCAGCAAAGATGCATGGACTCCTCCCCAAACAACTGGGACATTGCTGTTCCTTTTTACAAACCTGCTGACCTCAAGCGCATTCTTTATCTGCACTCCTGTCATGGATGTTATTCCCACGCAGACAGGTCGATTCTTGTTAAGAATCTTCCCAAGAACCTCTTTCCAGTTTTTCTCTATTCGTGTATCTAATATTTTTATCTTATACCCCTTTTGGAACGGGACAGCTGCGATTGTCAATAATGACTCAGGCTGTCTCACCCCTAATTTTTCCCATCGCCCAGCTTTTGGCTGGACCAGGACAATATCATAGCCCATACATCCAGTAAAAAAGAAATCATATTTAAATGATATTGTTTTGTTGATATATGCTATCAAGATATAATATCTATTAAATATATCTTCCAAAATATACATTTCATTTTCATTAAATATTTAAATAAGTTCAAGCGATATTTTTTTAATAACTTGTATTAAACCAAGGCATAACATACAATATATTGTGTGTTTTGGCAAGAATCTGCAAGATTCTTGATCATATTCAGGGATTTTTTAAAAAGTGTCAGACACTGTCTCATTTTTTGTATTTTTTTAAAAAAAAATGTTGAGGCATACCTGCGCTTTTTTTGATTGACAAAGGGGTGCATGATGGCTGATGAAATATCAGAAAAAGAGAAAGAGGATTCTCTCATTGAAGAGAGTGAATCATTGGCTGATAATGATATATTGTCTCCTGAAATCTCAAAGATGTTTGCTCATAAGAGCAAAATGTCTCATCTTGTCCCTAAGGAATGGATTTCTTCATATAAAAGATTGTATATCTATATCAAAGAATGCCAGATGAATGGTGAATTGCCTTTGCATCCCCATAACAATTATCTGGATGAGGCTGAATTAGCAATCAGCATCTATAATAATAAATATTTTCTAAAGGATCTGGATGGAAATAAGATAGACAAAAGGCCTGAAGATGTTTTCACAAGGCTGGCTGCATATATAGCTGCTGTTGAACCTGAAGATATGCAAAGGCATTATGCAAAAAGATTCTATAACTTATTGTATAATGGTATATTTCTTCCTGGCGGAAGAGTCATTGCAGGTGCAGGAGACTTATATAGGGTAAAGACATTTGCAAACTGTTTCACAACCTTGATTGAGAAAGACAATATTGAATCAATATATAAGGCTGCATATGAATGTGCTAGGACATATTCATATGGAGGCGGAATTGGCTTGGACTTGTCATGCCTGCGTCCTCAAAACTCTGTGGTGCATAATGCAGCAAATCAGTCAACAGGTGCAGTTTCTTTCACTGAACTTTACTCATTGACAACAGGATTGATCGGCCAGGCTGGAAGGAGAGGTGCATTGATGATGACTTTGGATGTCAAGCATCCTGACATTTTTCTCTTTCTTGACCTCAAGAGGCATCCTAATTGGATCACAAATCAGATTGTTGAGCAATGCAGGATGTCTGGCAAGTTCAATGAGGATCACTTGGCTGAGATCAAGAGGCAGGTGATTGAGAATATTCAGGTCCGCTTCGCCAATATCAGTGTAAAGGTTAGTGATGAATTCATGCAGGCTGTCTCAGAGCAAAAGGCATACAACAACAGGATATTGCTGTATAAGAAATTTAACAAGGCATTTGTGCATACGTATAAGCAAAATGAGGATACTCATTATTCTTTTGAGATACCGTCAAAAAACATTGATGAATACTCTTTGTATAGTGATTTTGACAATATTGAGAGTCTAAATGCTTTTCTGAATGAGAATTTTAGTGTTGTTGTGGCAGAAGAGCAGTTAAAGAACTCTGAAAACAGGGACATTTATGGAGATTATGTTGTTCCTTTAAATAATGAGAAATTTGATCTTGCAATTAAGTTTGCAGGAGATTATATGCTGTATTATGGCTCTGAACAGGTCGGGGACATAAAAAGGTTGATCAAGGCAAATAAATTATGGAACCGTTTTGTTGCAAGCAATTATAAGACTGCTGAACCTGGCCTTATCTTCTGGAGTACAATGACCAGATATTCTCCATCTAATTATATGGGCAGGCCGATCTGCTGCACAAATCCTTGCGGAGAGGTTCCTTTGGATGATGGCGGTGCCTGCAATCTTGCTTCAATTAATCTTTCCCAATGTGTTGCCAATGGTTTTTCCCAGGATGCTCAGGTTGAATGGAAAAAAATCAAGGATTCAATATTTGACATTGTCAGGTTCTTGGATAATGTGATAGTCTGGAATGAGATATTGAATCCTTTGGAAAAGCAGAGAAGATCAGCAAAAGAATGCAGGAGGCTTGGGATTGGTTATATGGGCATTGCTGACATGCTTGGCCAGCTAGGTCTTGGTTATGACAGCAAGGAGGGCATAGCTGTGCTTGGAAAAGTGGCCAAGTTTATTGCAAATTCCTGTTATCAGGCCTCTGCAATGATTGCAAAGAATAAAGGATCTTTCCCTCTCTTTAATTATGATGATTATGAAAAAGGCAGGTTCTTTGCTGAATGTCTTGAGGATGAGACCAAAGAGCTTATCAAGATTCATGGGCTTAGGAATATTGCCTTGCTATCGATTGCGCCTACAGGTACAATCTCAAATGTCATTCTTAGTTATAAGGATGGTGATAAGAATTATATTGGAGTGAGCGGGGGTATAGAGCCAGTATTTTCTGTGTATTATAATAGGAGATCAGAATCATTTGGAAATAAGGTATTTAAGATGTTTCATTCAACTGTCCAGGCATATATTGACAAGACAGGGTTGCGAGACAAGGTTGATGAGACTGAGACCATAGAGGAATTGGAAAAGATTCTGCCGCCTCATTTTTTCAAGACATCTCATAATATTGATCCTATAAAAAGGGTTGAGATACAGGGGTTGTGCCAGAAATATATTGATCATAGCATATCATCAACAGTGAACCTTCCAATGTCAATAGAGCCTGAGACAATCTCAGACATCTATATACATGCATGGAGGCAGAAATTAAAGGGTGTCACTATATATAGGGATGGAAGCCGTTTTCCAATATTAAGCATCAAGCAAAAACAAGAGTCTTTCAGCACAATAAAAGATAAAAAGTTCAGGGTAGTTGAGGTTGTAAATGAGCAGATTATAAAAGGGGATGATGTTATTGAGACATCTGATGGCAAGTTGACAACCCCATTCCATGCAATGCAGGATGCCAAAAGCAAGTATATGGTACAGGAAATCAGCAATAAAAAGGGTGATATTAAAAAGGATGGTGAGAATGAGGGAACAGGACAGCTCAGTGATTCAGATAATAAAGGCGCATGCAAAGTTAAGCTTGTGGATGGAAAGCTGGTTAAGAGTTGTTCTGAATAATATAAACTGTCAGGAATTTTCCACAGTCTCTACTGGTGGCAATCTTTGATTGATTTAGCTTTCAGGAGTGAAAAATTCCTGAGCACTAAGAACCACCAGTCCTTAGATGTAATGGACGTGGAATTATTGAATCCCATCAGTCTCTGACTGGTGGTTCTTTAGTAATAAATATCAAAATGCCCGAAAACCACATAACAAAGATAAGAAAACGTGACGGTTCTATTGTTTTGTTTAATCAGAACAGGATTGTTAATGCAATCTTTAACACTGCCAAATCAATCGGCGGCTCAGACAAGCAGCTTGCTGAAGAAGTGGCTTCTAAGGTTGTCCAGATCCTCAATGAGAGGTTTCATGCAAACTCAATTCCTGCAGTTGAGCAGATCCAGGATTTATTGGAAAAAGTTCTTATTGAAGAGGGCCATGCAGCCACTGCAAAGGCTTTTATTCTTTATCGTCAGGAAAGGGCCAGATTAAGGGATCAGAAGAAGTCAATACTTGATGGTTTGCTGGATGATTCAAAGCTTGATATCAATCAGGTCAGGATTGTTGCAGCAAAGTATCTTGCCAGGGATAAAAATGGTAAGATTAAGGAGACTCCTGCAGAGATGTTTAAGAGAGTTGCAAAAGCAATAGCATTTAATGAAAATCTCCAGGAGTCATCTGAAAAAGAGCAGGAGTTTTATAATGTCATGAGATCTCTTGATTTTTTGCCATCTGGCAGGGTTCTTGCAAATGCAGGCATTAGGAGCAAGCAGCTTGCTTCATGCTATGTTCTGCCTGTCCAGGATAATATAAAGGGCATTTTTGATTCGCTTAAATTGGCTGCAGTCATCCAAAAAGAGGGTGCTGGGACTGGTTTTGATTTCTCATTGATCAGGCCAAGAGGATCAAGTGTGTCTACCTCGCCTAATGTGACTGCTTCAGGAGTTGTCTCTTTTATCAGGTTGTTTGATTCTGCTACAGAGACAATTAAAAAAGGGAATAATAGGGGTGCTAATATGGGTGTGTTGAGGGTTGACCATCCTGACATTGTTAATTTTATAACTTCAAAGAAAAATCTTGATTTATTGATAAACTTCAATATCTCTGTGGGCATAACTGATGATTTTATGAAATCTCTCGAAGAGAAATCTGATTATGGGCTTATAGACCCTCATTTAAAAAAGCCTGTTGCAAAAGCATCTGCTCAAAAAGTGTTTGATCTTATTGTCAGGCATTCATGGGAGTCAGGTGAGCCTGGATTGTTGTTCTTAGACACCATTAATAAGAAAAATCCCCTGCCAGGCCTTGGTAAGATTTCAGCTACAGATCCTTGCGGAGAACTGCCTATGCTTGCATATGAATCTGCAGTCCTTGGGAGTGTCAATCTGGCAAATATGGTCAATAATAGGAAGATTGAGTGGAAAAAGCTGAAGAGGACAGTGCATCTTGGTGTTGAGATGCTTGATAATTGCATTGATATATCTGAATACCCTGATAAGAAGTGTGAAAATATGATAAAAAAGACAAGAAGGATTGCTCTTGGCATCATGGGTTATGCTGACATGCTTTATCAGTTGAGGATACCTTATGACTCTGAAGAGGGAATCAATATTGCCAAAAAGACCATGTCTTTTATTCAGGATGAAGCCCATAATAAATCAATCGAGATTGGAAGGAAAAAAAGGCCTTTCAGGTCATTCTCAAAAAGCATTTTTGTCAAGGATAATCTGCCTATGAGGAACAGTTCTGTAACTTCTATTGGCCCGACTGGCACTATAAGCATGGTTGCCAATGTTTCAGCAGGATGCGAACCGAATTTTGGCCTTGGATTTATCAAGAAAGTGCTTGGGAATCAGGAGTTTGTATACATAAACAAATACTTTGAAGAGGCTGCAAAAGAGGAAGGTTTTTATAGTGAAGATTTGATAAAAAAGATTGCAGAAAGAGGCAGTGTTCAGGGTTTGGAGAAAGTGCCTGAGCATCTTCAGAGGATTTTTGTTGTTGCGCACGAGATCTCTCCAGAATATCATGTGAAAACTCAGGCTGCTCTTCAAAAATATGTTGATAGCGCGATTTCAAAAACAATCAATTTTCCAAATACAGCAACACTTGATGATATAAAAGAGACTTTTATGCTTGCCTGGAAAATGGGATGCAAAGGCATCACAATCTATCGTGATGGGTCAAGGCAAAACCAAGTGTTGAATATCATATCAGTAAATAATCAGATAAAAGAGATGGGAACCCCTGATTTTTAGATTCATATGAATAAATATATAACATGAAACATATATTACAACATATATAATATAAAAATAATATATAATTTGGAATATGT
>JAZDHV010000007.1:0-6127 GCA_043805595.1 Candidatus Woesearchaeota archaeon | reverse complement strand
CTGGTGGGATTCATTAAATCCACAACTACATTATGATAGGACTGGTGGTTCTTAGTGCTCAGGAATTTTTCACTCCTGAAAGCTAAATCAATCAAAGATTGTCACCAGTCAGAGATTGGTGGAAAATTCCTGACATTTTATTGGCTGATAAATAAAAATGTAAGAAGAGTGGGGTTTTATGATAGTATTGAAAACCAAAATTTCAGGAAATTGGCTTGGAATTTCCGAAATTATGAATACAATTTAGAAGATATTAGGGAAATTGATTTTCATGTTATACCAATGGACAGCGCATTTTTATCAATACATGCATGCGGAAACCTAACAGATAGAGTAATTGAGATAGGATTATCACAGAGAAGACCATTTGCAGTCATGCCTTGCTGCTATGATTATCATGACAATCCTTATTTTAACAGAGAGATGATGGATTATTTTCATAATCCAAAGGATGCTATTGATGCTTGCAGAATAAGGAAAGCTGAACAAGAAGGATTCAGAGTGGTCTTAAGGAATATCCCTGAACAAGTTACAGACATGAACAGAATAATAATAGGAATTCCTGAATGATAAATTATTAGGATTTAATTCTCAATAAAAGCGAAAAGTATAAAAAGAAATATGCATTACCAATCAAAATGGAAACTACAATCAATTGCAAAACTGCAAAATTATGTGTAGTTTCAACTTTGCCACCATTACCGCCCCAATAGAGGGGAAACCATTATTCTTATAAGGTGTTTTCCATGAAAGAAAAAAAACTAGATACAAGAGTTGATTGTATTCCTTGTCGGCAGTAAAAAAAAGGCAAGGATTGTGATCAAGATAGGGACAAATCTCCTGTTCAATGACAAAAAGATAATTGAAGATAATTTCAATAAAATTGCTTCTTCTATTGCTGGAATAAAGAACCATGAGATAATAATTGTCAGTTCTGGAGCAGTAGCAATAGGCAGTGAAGAGCTAAAGATAAGTGCCAAACACGAAGATGACATAATAAGGAATATATGCTCTTCTGTTGGCCAGAATGAGCTCATGATGAATTTCAGAAAGAACTTCCTTGATGAGAATATCAAGGTAGGGCAGCTTCTTTTAACACATAATGATATCTCCAACAGAGAGACTTTTTTACAGGTTAGAAATGTAATTGATAAGATGATCAAGCATAGAATAATCCCTATCATCAATGAAAATGATACAATAAAGAGCATGCATAACAAATTCAGGGATAATGATCAATTAGCAATCAGGATAGCAAGCAAGATAGAGGCAGATCTATTGATAATATTGACAAATGTAGGTGGAGTGTATACTCAAGATCCTAGAGTTTCATCGGATGCAGAACTTCTGAAAGAATTAAGGAAAGATGATATCAAGAAAATCAAGATAGGCAAGAAGAATGGGCAAAATAGTCTTGGAGGGATGCAGTCAAAGATAGATTCAGCACTCCTTTGCAGCCAGCTTGGGATTCCAACAGTTATTGCAAATGGAAATGATGAAGATATTATCAGGAAAGTAATTGATGGATTTGAGCATGGAACAAAGTTCAAGGCAGATGACAGGATAAAAAGCAAGAAAAGATGGATATTATTGACAAAAGAGAAAGGTGAGATAAATATTGATGAAGGAGCCCTCAATGCATTAAAAAATGATAAAAGCCTTCTTGCAGTGGGAATTAATTCAGTAAAAGGAGAATTTTTGGTCAATGATGTGGTTGCAATCAAATCAGACAATAAGATTATTGGAAAAGCTATTGTTGACTGCAGTTCAGACATACTCTTGTTCATAAAAGGAAAAAAAACTGAGGATATAAACAAAATCATTAAGGATTATGCAAGTGTTGCAAAACACGAGAATATTTCACTTATAAAGGGATAAGGTGGTAATGATGAAAATTGGGATTATTGGAACTGGAAAAATGGGAAAAGCCATACTTGAAAGCTTGTTAGATATTGAGAGATCTTCGGATATTTATATCAATGACAAGAATATTAATTATGCCAAGCAGATTGGGGAAGAGCTAAATGTAAAAGTAGTGGATATCAAACAGATGATTGAAATCTGTGATATCATAATCATATCTGTCAAACCACAGGATTTAGAAGAATTATCACTGGAATTTGAGAATATCTCAGATAAATTGATTATTTCAATCATGGCAGGAGTGAAAATTTCTGTGCTTAAAGAGAAATTAAAAGCTGATAAGATAATTAGGGTAATGCCAAACTTATGCTGCCTTGTAAAAGAGGCAAGCTCAGCTTACACAACTAGAGAGGGTGTATCAGAAGATGATATCAAATATGCAGAGAGAATTATGAAGAGTTTTGGAACTGTTATAAGAATAGATGAAGACTTGATGGATGCAGTGACTGGATTGAGCGGTTCTGGGCCTGCCTATGTTGCCAAATTTGTAAAATCACTTGCAAATGCAGGAGTTAATCAAGGATTGAGCAAAAATCAAAGCTATAAATTAGCTCTGCAGACAGTATTTGGGACAGGAAAATTGCTAAAGGAGGGGAAGATCAATGCAGATGAATTAATTGAAATGGTAAGCTCAAAAAAAGGAACAACTGTTGCTGGAATGAGTGTTATTGAAGACTCAGACTTTGAAGAGATTATATTGAGAACAGTTGAGAAAGCAACTGAAAGGAGCAAGGAGCTGGGAAAAAATGAATGAAATATTAGATTATTGCCAGAGAGCAAAAAAAGCTGCGAAGTCATGCAGTATGTTAAGTAATGTAACCAAGAATAAGATACTTCAAAGCCTTATTGAAAGAATTGAATCTAATAAAGAGAGTATCATATCAGAGAATAAGAAAGATCTGGAAATTGCAAGAAATAAGGGGATTAATGAAGCTCTTATCCAAAGACTAGAGATAAATGAAAAAGTGTTTAATGAGATGATCAATGGGATTAAGACAATAATTGAGCTTGAGAATCCTATTGGAGAGATAATTGAGAGCAGGATAATCCAGAAAACTTTAAAATTGAGCAAAGTGAGGGTGCCACTTGGAGTTGTAATTATAATATATGAGTCAAGGCCAAATGTTACAATAGATGTCAGTGCTATCTGCATCAAATCAGGGAATGCAGTGATTTTGAAAGGAGGCTCAGATGCGCTTCACTCAAACCTTGCACTTTACAATTGCATCTTTGAAGCTTTTCAGGAGAACAATATTGATGATAGTATAGTCCAGCTAATTGAGAAACCAGGACATGAGACAGTTAATGAACTGCTAAAACAAGATGAGTTTATTGATGCAGTTATTCCAAGAGGCGGGAAAAACTTGATCAGAAATGTGGTTGAAAACTCAAAAATACCTGTCATAAAACATTTTGAAGGCATATGCAATATCTATGTTGACAAAAAAGCAGATATTGAAAAAGCAGTCAGGATTATTATAAATGCAAAAGTGCAAAAAGCAGGAACTTGCAATGCAGTTGAGAATCTGATAATAAACAAAGAAATTGCTGAGAGGTTTTTGCCTGTGATTAAAGAAGAATTTCTGAAAAATGATGTTGAAATCAGGGGTTGTGATGAGACTAGAGAAATAATTGATGCAAAAGCAGCAACTGAAGATGATTTTAAGACAGAATATCTTGCAAAGATAATATCTATCAAGGTTGTAAAGGATATAGATGAAGCAATCTCATTTATTGACAAATATGGGTCAGGGCATTCAGATGCGATTGTCACAGAAGACAAATTAAATGCTGCAAAATTTCTTAAACAAGTTGACTCAGCTGCAGTCTACCATAATGCCTCTACAAGATTTACAGATGGGGGCCAGTTCGGGATGGGATGCGAGATAGGGATAAGCACACAGAAACTACATGCAAGAGGCCCAATGGGACTGAAAGAGATGACATCTTACAAATATTTGATTACAGGGGATGGTGAGGTTAGGGAATAAAAAATTAAGTTTCTAATTACAATAAATTTAAATTTGAAGACTAAATAATTGTAATAATGGTATCAATAATCGAAGCAATCATTCTAGGAGCAGTCCAAGGGATAACTGAATGGCTGCCTATAAGCAGTTCAGGTCATCTTGTGCTGTTTCAGAACCTATTTGGGATAGAACAACCATTAATATTTGATGTTTTGCTACATCTTGGAAGCCTTGCTGTTGTTTTATTGGTCTTTTGGAAGGAGATTCTCGCATTATTGTCTGGGCTATTTGGATTTGAGAAAAAAGCATTCAAATTTGTGATATATCTTATGATTGCCTCAATTCCAATTGCTTTGACTGGATATTTTTTCAATGATTTTATCAAATCAATTTTTCATAGCAATCTGACAGTTGGAATCTCTTTGTTGATTACAGCAGGATTGCTGTTTATGTCAAAATATCCTTTGAAAAAGGAAAAGAAATTGGGTTTTTTTAATACTATTATTATCGGATTATTCCAAGCAATGGCAATATTGCCTGGTTTATCAAGATCAGGAGCAACAATATCAGCTGGATTTTTTCAAGGTGTTAAAAGGAGAGAAGCAGCATTTTTCTCTTTTATGCTGTTTATTCCAGCAATAATCGGTGCAACAGTCCTTGAAATAAGAAATATTGGTGAGATTGGTGAGCTTAAATTTTTGCTAATAGGAGTAATTACTGTTGTCATAGTTGGATATCTGTCATTAAAGCTTTTGCTTCATATAATAAATCATAAGAAATTCCACTATTTTGCCTGGTATTGTTTAGGATTGGGATTAATCCTTATTCTATCAACCTAAACCATCAACTTAAAATAAAAAAATTTATAAGCAGTGAAATTAATTAATAGGTAAAAAGAGTGATATAATGAGTTTATTAGAGTTATTTGTAGAAAAAAAGAAGCAAATCACTATTACACTAGTTTCTCTAATATTATTATCTGTAATTATAATCGCAGCAGCTGCAATCTGGGATATTAATAAAGTACAATATCATGATGCCAAAGATGTCAAGATAAAGCTGAATAATACCTATATCTCATTACAGGATATGGCTGATAATAATTTAGATGAAGTCTGGGTTGACAGTGAGCATGAAATTATGCATGAATCAGAGGATATCAAAGTGAAGATTGGAGAGATGTATTATTCCCTTCAGGATATTATTGATGCAAGAGTGAATTTATGGAGAGATTCAGACCATACAGTCAAGCATTCTGCTGAAAACATAAAAATCAGAATTGATAGTGTTGATTATTCATTGCAAGAGTCTATAGAAAGCCTTCTTTCAGTTTTTAATACACCAAACTATTCAGGAGGCATAACTTTTTCTTTGACTGATGGAAATGATGTTGATTATACAAAGTCTTGCTCTGGCAATGCAGCAGATCATCATGTTGAGGCAAAAAATACAGTTGATACTAGTGGAACAGGACTTGAATCAGATAAAGTGTATAATTTCAAATGCAAGATAAATGGAGCAACAGAAGCCACTCCTGTACAAGTACCTTTAAGTGATAATGATTATACAATATTTTATACTTCACAACAAAGGCGTGTCACTAGCTTTTCAAGCCTATCTGGACTATATGATTATGACAATACAAATGATGATTATGTTTACTTAGTCTCATTAATAGATGGAAAGCTGAAATTCAAGATTCAGAGAATAAGTGAAACCACTGTAGCAGGTTTTAGTACTCCAATACTAGGTGCATTAGCTGGTTATGGCGTGTGGTTAGGTTTGTTTTGGGTGGCTCCATTGTTTACTATTATAGGTGGTTTTCTTTCACTTACAGTTCCTGGATTGTATGTATTAGGAAGTGCAGGTGCATCTATAGCAACTGGTCTGGCAGTTTCATCATCACCAGAGTACCAGCAAGCTGAAAAATTATGCCCAATCTATGATGTGCCAAACGGGCCTTTTGGCCTTGGGTGGGTGGGTGAAAGAAAAGTTGTTTATCCATGGAAAGGATTAGAATGCAGCATTGATGTGGTTCAAGGATAAATTCTTATATTTTCTAATATCCAAATAAGGATATGATATATTTTTTGATTTGATTCTAATGGTTAATAAGTGAATTAAAAAACAAAATAACAAAAACCGAACTATTCCCCTGCCTAAAGGCAGGGGTATTTATCGTTCGGTTTTTGGGACACTGAGAAATTTGCTAAGCAAATTTCTGGTGTGCAAAA
>JAZDHV010000006.1:0-99375 GCA_043805595.1 Candidatus Woesearchaeota archaeon | reverse complement strand
TCTAGCTCTTATTATACACCAACTAATGTGCTTAAAGAAAGACATAGGATAATAATGGAGAAGGTAAACAAATCGCAGAATAAGGTTCTTGATTTGTTGTCTCAGGATGAATTTAAAGTAAAGAGCAAATCCAAACTAATTCATTCATTTTCTGGCAATATCACAATGAAAGGTTTAAAGAAAATGCAAAATAGCCCTCATATTGAGAGTATTAATCTTATCGCTAAGACTTATGCAGCAATGGATAAAAGTGCCCCACTAATTAATGTTAAACCTGATGTCTGGAACCTCGGCTATACTGGGGATGGAATAACGGTTTGCGTTGTTGACTCTGGAATAGATTATCATAATCCAGATCTTGGAGGATGTTTAGGAACAGGATGTAAAGTAGTTGGGGGCCATGATTACGTAAATAATGACACTAATCCAGATGATGACAATGGACATGGAACAAATGTAGCAGGGATTATTGCATCAAGTGACGGAGTGTACAAAGGAATTGCTTATAATGTTAATTTAACTGCTGTTAAAGTATTGGATAATAATAAAGATGGAAATACAGATGATTTAAAAGATGGAATTGAGTGGTGCAGATTGAATGCAGAAAAATTTGGTATAAAAGTCATAACTGTAAGCATAAATGTAGGTACCTCTAGATATAATAGTGCTTGCAGTGATATATGGGGTGTAGTTGATCAAATTAATGGTGCTCATGATGATGGTTTGCTTGTTTCTGTAGCATCAGGAAATAAGGGTTATACTGATGGGATACAAAGACCTGCTTGTGCCGAAGGAGCAACTTCTGTAGGTGCTGTCTATGATGAAGATTTTGGTAGGGAACCTAATAGTGGTTATTATGATGATATAGTAGCTGGGTTTGCTCATTGTTACGATTCGAATGCACAAGAAAATAATATAACTTGTTTTACTAATAGAGGGGATAATCTAGATTTATTAGCACCAGGGTATAACATTACTTCTCCTTCTCCAGGGTCTTGGGCTTTTGGAACCTCACAAGCTACACCTCATGTCGCAGGTGCAGCAGCATTATTGTTTGAGAAAGATCCATCCTTGACACCCAATCAAATAGAGAATATTTTAAAAGACACAGGTGTGAATGTTGATAGTTGGAAGAGAATTGATGTTTTAGCAGCAATTAATTCATCTTCCAACACATCAAAAACTATTGAAATTTCAAATACAGGAGATTCTGATCTAATAGTAACATCCATTACAGACAATAAAGCATGGATAACATCAATTTCACCAACATCCTTTACAGTTAATCCAGGTTCGTCTCAATATGTTAGTGTAACAATTGACCCCAGTGGTTATTCTCCTGGCACTAATTCGGGCACAGTATCAATTTATTCAAATGATCCAGATGAAAGTCCTAAAACAGTTTCAGTAACTATGAATATATACTGTGTTGATAACGATGGAGACAGTTTTGATGATTATGATGGGACTTGGTGTCCAGGTGGCCAGGATTGTGATGATAGTGATGAGGATATTAATCCTTCTGAACAGGAAATTTGTGATGATGGTAATGATAATGATTGTGATGGAGACATCGATAGTGCTGATTCTGATTGTGCCTCATGCAATGATATAATTACACAAAATACTATACTAACTAATGATATCTTAAACTGTAATGGTTATGGGTTAGTAATAGGGGCAGATGATATAACTCTCGATTGTAATAATCATATAGTTGATGGTGTTAATGATTGGCTAACTATAGGTATTTATCTTAATAGGACATCAGGAGTTACTATTAAAAATTGTGAAATCTCTGAATTTGAAGTAGGAATATATCAACTGCGTTCAAATAATAGTAATCTTATTAATAATGATGTTCATGATGATCTGTCCGGAGAAATTTGGGTGCTCCTTAGTTCTCATAATAATATAATAGGAAATACTGTTTCTAATAATTATTATGGTCTGGGAATTCTTGCTGATTACGCTTCTTATAATAATTTCACTAATAACATTGCAAATAATAATTATGCATATGGGATCACATTAGAGGGCTCATATAATATACTTATTAACAATGAGGTGAGAGGAAGCCAATGGGGTGTGTATATTGATAATTCAAGCACAAATACTTTTGTAGATAATCTTTTTCTGAATAATACTGTTAGCGCTCATGAAGTGAATGAGATAGCACCTAGTGATTGGAATGTTAGTACTTCAGGAAATTATTGGAGTGACTTTGTAAATAATTCAGGTTATCCCAATTATTATAATGTTTCAGGAACTGGAGGTGGTATTGATTGGCATCCTTCAGGATCAGGTGAGATTTGCAATAATAATATGGATGATGATGGAGATAATTATACAGACTGTGCAGATGCAGAATGTATTGAAGGGTCTATCTCTTCAAATGGTTTTTGTTGTGGTTCTGGATGCTCAACTGATAGTGGAACTTGTGTGAAAGCATCTATATCTGGTTTTAACTGTACTGACACCAACTGTAACACGTATGGTGAAGATTGTATTAATGGAGAACTAGAATCTTCTCTAATTTGTTCTGGTACATCATTAAGTTGTTCTGGTGGAAGTTGTGAATATAATTTTAGTGCTCCAAAGTGGTGTGATGAAATAACACCATCAAACACTTCTTGTGAAAACTCTCCAGGTAGCAATGATGAACTTGGCTGTAGAGTGAATGGAACTGATTGTTATTATATTGCAGAATATTTTTGTGGGGCACCTTATACGTGTGATGAAAGATCCCAAAATGAATGTTCTTTTGATTATGGACTCTTATGCGAATGGCAAGGAACTTATAATGATAATGTTATAGAAGAATGTGAATCAAGTTGTGGATCTATATCTCAATGTGATGAGCAATTAGTAGGATATAATTATGCAAATTGTACAACTGGAGGTGAGAGCTATTTTGCAGACCAATGTTCTTATAGCTGTCAAGGTGAAGATAGAGGAGATAATATTTGCAGAAGTAGTGCTTTCACTAGTGGTTGTACTGCACATCCTGATTGTAATGGAATAGAAGCAGGAACTGGTGTTTGTGATTTGAATTGTGATTATGATGAATCACCCTACATAAACTCTTTATCAATAACTCCTAATCCACAAGGATTTGGGGAGAATGTAACAATAGAAGCAAATATTACTGATGTTAATGGTACAAGTGATATAGACATTGTATTAATAGGGGTTACTCCTCCAGGAGAATTAGAAACAAATTATACAATGTATAATATATCAGAGAATTTATGGCAGTATAAATATACAGATTATACAAATGGAACTTATTCTTATAATATTTATGTAAGTGATTTATCTGGATTAAATACGTCTAATTCTTCAACTTTTGATATGTATGTTCATCTTTATATAAATATAAGAACTTTAAAGGATAATTATACAGTTAATGAATTAGTGAATATTACTGAGAATGATATTCTTAAGCATTGGTATCAGGAGGATGCAAATGGAACATCTACTCTCAATATGAGCAATCCCTTAATTGGATATCTTGATGTGAATTATACCAAGCCAAACGCAACTTTAAATAGATCTATATGGGAAGTGAAACATGGAAATCCTGCGTTACATTATAATATAAGTTTACCTGACTCATGCTGGATTCAGGATCCTCTTCAATTACGAATAGAGTCTGTAATCAACATTTCTCCAATAAATACATCATCGAGACCTTACTGCAACAATGGTTCTAATTTCTTACCAATAGGGAATATAAGTAGTTATGCTAGTTATACAAGTAATGGACAGGATAATGCACATCTAAGAATGTATGATGGTAATTGGTCGACCAAAGCACAAATGGCTTCTGAAGGTAGTTGGTGCTATTCTTGTGGCACTAGTGGACATGCAATTTTTGAAGAGGCTGTTTGGTGGAATGCTTATTATTCTAAATCAAAACTTAGAAATAATGCATCGACAAATACTTCTATTTATCTTCTAATGAAAATTCAATATTGGAATGGGTATAAATGGTTAGACGAAGCAATAATTCAAGATGATGCTTCTCCCAGAAAGATTGAAGTTGGAGATCAACTAGACTTATACACAGTCTGGAATCCTAATGCATGGAATACTAGTACTAATAGTCATGGAGATGGAACTTATAGAGCCTATTTTGCTGTAACTGATGAGAATGATGTAATATTAAAAAATAGAGATGGTATAGACATTGTGGCTAGTTATAATTTTAGTTCTCTTGCTTTACCCCAAGATCCACATGACTCAAATAAATTCATCTTCCAAAACTCATCAGGCTCTAATGTTGCTTGGTTTGGTGATGAAGGAAACATCATATTAAAGGGTATTTGCTCTAATTCAACAAGTTGCACTGCTCCTTCAGATTCATTCATTTTTAAAAACTTTTCTAATGATGAGGTTGGTCATGTTGATCCTAGTGGAAATCTTTGCATAGAAACAGGTGATTGTTCTGACCAAAGTGCAAATTGTGATAGCCCTGTTGGAGGTTCTTTTATAATTAAGGATGATTCAGATGTTAATAAAGTGTATATTGATTCAACTGGTGATTTGTGTTTGGTTGGTAATTTGGTTGAGAATGGTAGTCCGTAAAAAACTTTTGGTTTTTTATGTCAGAAAATCTGAAGGATTTTCGTTGTTTAGGAGGTGTTATTAAAATGGAAGAGAAAAGAATAAGTAAGAAATTTGTGGGATTGAGTGTCTTTCAAAGTAAATCATTTTTAATAGTCTTTTTTTCTGCAATTTTTGTGTTTGTCTTAGCGTCAGCTGTGGTTTTTGGTGCTGATGTTGTTTCTAGGGGTGGTGATTTGTTTGTTGATGGGAGTGTTGGGATTGGTACTGTAGCTCCTAATTATTTATTGGAGATTGCTGGTTTTGGGAAATCATTGAATGTTAGTGATGTCTTGTTTGTTAATGGTAGTGGGGGTAAGGTTGGTGTTGGTATTAGTTCGCCAATTGAATTGCTTCATTTAAAGGGGGTTTTGGGTGGTAATACTGTATTGCAATTCTCGAATGATGTTTCAGGGGATACAGTTGCAGATGGTTTTGCGATGGGGATTGGAAGTGATGATAATTATTATGTGTTTGGAAGGGAATCAGCTTCTGATTTGTATTTAGGGGCAAATAATAGTATTAAAATGGCAATTAAACCAAATGGTAAAGTGGGTATTGGTACTGCAAGTCCAATGAAACATTTGCATATTGCTAATCCGGGAAGTGGTGAGGCTGGGATGAGGCTTTCAACATATTCAGATTCAGTAGATTTTAATATGTATATTGCTGCTGGTAGTGGTCAGGCGTATTTTGATAGGTCGACGGCATCAAGCACTTTTACTTTCAGAAATAATGTTTCTGGAACAGCAAAAAACCTTTTATATTTAGGTTATGATGGTAAGGTTGGTATTGGAACGTTATATCCTCAGCAAATGTTACATATTAACACATTAGCGGGAGGAACGTCAGGAATAAGAATAACAAACTTTAATGGTGGGGCAGATGGTAACATATACATTCCTAGTAATGGACAATGGTATTTTGACAGGGAAATAAATGATAGTGGTTATAATACTTATTTTAGGATGAGAACAAGTGGAACGCCTGTGAACATTCTTACTCTTTTAGGAACTGGGAGAGTGGGAATTGGTACGGCAACTCCTTCTGTTGCATTAGATGTTATTGGGAGTGTAAGGGCTGATAATTATACTGAATACTCTCCTGTTTATATTGGTAATGCTTTGTCAAAATTGAGCACTATTACTTATGAGGGTGGATCAGAGAATGGTGATTGGGCTGAGGTTGATCATTTAACCCTTCCAGAAGGGATTTTAGTCATTATTAAAGAGAAATGGTACAGGAACAAGGTAACTAATGAGGAATTGAGTGAAAGTGAGCTTTACAGCACTGTTTATGACTTGTTTGATATTTCAACTGTAGAATTCAATGGAGAGACAATAACAACTTATATTCATAAAGAAACTCAGGTAGGTTATGATTCAATAGAGTCATGGATACAAACCATTTACAATGAGTTTGAAAAACAAACACAAGGAAGAAACCTGGGGAGACAAGCACAATTTAATTTGAAAGCTATTAAGGAGTTGTATGATGAGAATCAATTATTAAAGTCTGAATTGTGTACTAAGGATACTTATAGTTGGTGTTAATAAATTGCCAAGAATTATATCCAAATGGTTAAAGGATGAGATAAGCAGACAAATAACCAGACACAAGAGAAATTATAAAAACCTTAAACATTTTATTGACAGGGCTTGCTATGATTTATTAAAGAAAGAAATTCTGGCTGTGTGTCCAAAAGATTTTCAAGTTCACTATAAAAAAGCTGATATACTTATTAAGAGAATAAATAAAAAAGGATTATTAAAAGAAAAAGAAGCTACAAAAATAATAAATAATCTTAGGAAGGAAGGATATTACCCTTTAAGGGAGTATTGTGCATCTCATTCAAGTCCTTTCTTTGCAATAAATAGTTCAGTATCCTTTTACGAGCAATATCAATGTCTAAAAAGAGCAAAAAAAGATTTTAAAATAATATCTTCTCTTGACAAAAATAATCCGGTTTGGAATATAGTTGAAATACATGTCAAGAATAATAACACTAAATTTTAGAAATTCCTGAATTTTTAAGTTAGGAATTTTTTAAAAAAAAAAATTCCGTAACCTTTATAAATCCCCCCTTACTCCTCATATACAGCCCGAGTTCAAGAGAGCGCTTTTAGGGTTATTAGAAGTGCTTGTTCTTGTTAAAAACAACTCGATATTATAATGGAAAAAGATCAACAAGCTCAAGGGAATAAAGATTTTAGGCATATTGTCAGGATTGGAAATACTGATCTGGATGGTTCTAAGCCTATTTATCATGCTCTGACCAAGATAAAGGGTGTTGGCGTGATGTTTGCAAATCTTGTATGCTTTAAGACTAAAACAGATAAATATGCTGTCACTGGAAATCTGACTAATGAGCAGATAAAAAAGCTTGATGATTTTGTTTTAACACCTAAAGATATCCCTTCATGGATGAGTAACAGGAGAAGAGATTATGAAACTGGTTCTGACATGCATTTGATTGGTGGAGATATTGATTTTTTTGTTGATAATGATCTTAAAAGGCTTAAGATGATTAAGTCTTACAGGGGTATTAGGCATATGTTCCATCTCCCTGTGAGAGGGCAGAGGACAAAATCAAATTTCAGGAAGAATAAAGGTAAAGTTACTGGTGTGAAAAAATCTAAGTCAGGTAAAAAAGCTGGTAAGTAGACAATATATGGAGCAACAAAAATTAAATATGATTTTTAAGACTCGTTTTTTCAGGTAATAAATATGGGAGATCCAAAAAAATTAAGGAAAAAATATTCAGGACCAAGTCATCCTTGGAAAAAGGCTCGTATTGATTCAGAGGCAATTCTGGTTAAAGAATATGGTCTAAGGAATAAGAAGGAGATTTGGCGTTTAGAGTCAAAAATCAAAAATTTCAAGGATCAGGTTAAGAACCTGAGCGCCAAAAAGACAAACCAGGCTGAGATAGAGAAGAACAATCTATTAAAAAGATTAAGAAGCATAAAAATTCTTTCAGAGACCTCGACTCTTGAGGATACTTTAAGTTTGACAGTTAAGGACTTGATGGAAAGGCGTCTTCAGACACTGGTATTTAGAAAAGGTTTGGCAAACTCAATAAAACAGGCAAGGCAGTTTATTGTTCATCGTCATGTTTCAATTGGCGACAAGAAGATTTCAGTTCCTTCTTATATTGTTCATGTTGATGAGGAGCCTTTGATAAGATTCTCAGACAATTCTGCATTAAAAGATGAGGATCATCCTGAAAGAAAAAAGCCTGAAGTTGAAAAAGTGCCGGGGTTAAAGAAAGAGAAGCCAATGAAAGATATGAAAAATAGAAGACCGGGGCAAAAAAAAGAATTTAAGCATGACAAATTTAAAAGACCTCAAAAAAAACAGCCTAATAAAGAAAAACCAAGAAAGGATAGGAAGGAGTGAAAATGCAAGATAGAAGAAATCTAAGGTGGGGAATTGCGCACATATACTCATCATATAATAATACTATAATTCATATCACAGATATAACTGGGACAGAAACACTTGCAAGAACTTCAGGAGGTATGGTTGTTAAGTCTGACAGGATGGAGTCTTCTCCAACTGCAGCAATGATCGCCTCTAAAAAAGCTGCTGAGATAGCAAAAGATAAGGGAATTGATGGTATTCATGTTAAGATAAAGGCTCCTGGAGGTCATAATGGCCCAAATAATCCAGGACCTGGAGCTCAGGCTGCAATCAGGGCTTTGTCCAGGATGGGTTTGAAGATTGGGATAATTGAGGATGTAACTCCCATACCTCATGATGGTTGCAGGAAAAAAGGCGGTAGGAGAGGGAGGCGTGTCTAAAATGGAAATAATTTTTTTGGGCAAGGATGAAAAACATAACAGGGTATCTTTTATTTTAAAAGGTGCAGATCCTACAATAGCTAACACCATTAGAAAAAATATTATTGAAAGTGTCCCAACAATGGCGATTGATGATGTTGAGTTTAGGAAAAATACATCTGCTTTATATGATGAGATAATTGCGCACAGGCTTGGCTTGATTCCTATTAAAACTGATCTGAAAAGTTATGATTTGAAGCAAGGATGCAAGTGCAAAGGAGAAGGCTGTGCTCGTTGCAGTGTGAAAATGACTTTATCTGAAAAAGGTCCTGGCATTGTTTATGCTTCAAGCATAAAGTCAAAAGATTCTCAGATAAAGCCAATCTTTCCAAAAACTCCTATTGTGAAATTGATCAAGAATCAGGAATTGGAGTTTGAGGCAACAGCTGTTTTAGGGATTGGAAAAGATCATACAAAATGGTCTCCCGGCCTTGCTTATTACAAATATCTTCCAATTATTGAGATAAAAGGCAACATTGGTGATCCTGAGAAGATTTGTGAGATATGTCCAGTTGATGTTTATGAAGTGAAGAACAGCAAGCTTGTTGTGAACAAGGATAAGATTAATGATTGTCATTTGTGCGGTGCTTGTGTTGATATTGAGCCTAATATCAGCATTAATGAGTCAGACAAGGATTTTGTTTTTTATGTGGAGTCTTGGGGACAGTTATCAAATAAGGATATTGTTGTTAAGGCTTTGGAATTAATGGATGAAAAACTTGATGAATTTGATAAGCTCTTCAAGTAACACTCTCATTTATGCGAGGGTGTCAGAGTCTGGTCAATTTAAGGCCCAGGGTTTTGAATTCGAAAAACCCAAAAGGTTTTGAGACTGAATGACTACGGTTGAGGGCCGTAGGCCTTAGTGGCTGCGCGGGTTCGAATCCCGTCCTTCGCATATTAAAATCATGTTTACATAATAAGATCAATTAAAAATGGCTAAAACATCAAAAATCCCAGATCCCAAAAGATTGTTAATCAATTTTTGGGACACAAAAAATTCTAAAAGAATTTTTTTGTGTTTTTGATTTTCCATTTTATAAGAGACTAAAATGAAACGAACAGGACCAACTAATCCGAGGTTGAATTTCCTCATATCAGAGTTAAAGAAAGCTGGGAGTGTCAAGAAGATAAATCTGTTTAAGAGGCTTGCATTTGACCTTGAAAAGTCTACTAGAAGCAGGAGAATTGTTAATCTTTCAAGGATCAATAGGCATACTTCTGAGAATGAAACAATTGTGATCCCAGGAAAGGTTCTTGGTGATGGTTCTTTGGATCACAAGTTGACAATTTATGCTTTTGATTATTCAAATGGTGCAGTCTCAAGCATTGAGAATGCTTCTTCAAAAGCTTTGAAGATAGAGGAATTGCTTAATTCAGAGATAAAAGGCAAGAAGATCAGGATTATAGGTTGATTAAAATGATAATAAATGGAGAAAATCTAATTGTTGGAAGGGTTGCTACAGTTGTGGCAAAGAGGGCATTATTAGGAGACAAGATTGATATTGTCAATTGCGAAAAAATGGTGATTACTGGCAAGAGGGATGAGATAATTAGCAGGTATCAAACTGCAAGAAAAAGAGGAATCCATACAAAAGGTCCTTTCATCAAAAGACATCCTGATAGGTTTGTCAGGAGAATTATCAGGGGTATGCTTCCTTACAAACAGACAAGAGGAAGGGTCGCATTTAAGAATATCATGTGTTATATTGGTGTTCCTGATGTCTTTAATGGCAAGGAAATTATTACTATTGATAATGCTAATGTGTCAATGATGAACAATCTGAATTACATGCAGGTTGGTAGACTAATGAAGCTTTTAGGTGGAAATTATGAATAAGATATTTACAGTATCTGGAAAGAGAAAAAGAGCAATTGCAAAGGCAACTATTAGTCCTGGTAATGGTGTTGTCAAGATAAACAATGTCTTGATTGATCTGATCCAGCCAGGGATTTCAAGGGCAAAGATGCAGGAACCATTGATTATTGCTGGTTCTTTGGCTAATTCAGTGGATATAGACATCAAGGTTGAAGGTGGTGGTATAAATTCACAGGCTGATGCTATCAGATTGGCTATTGCCAAATCTATTCTTGCTTTTTCAAAGGATGCTAAGCTTAAGAAAGAGTTTATGAATTATGATAGGCAGCTTTTGGTTGCTGATGTTAGGAGAAAAGAGTCTTCAAAACCCAATAGGCATTCTCAAGCTAGGGCTAAGAGGCAGAAATCATACCGTTAAAAAATAAAGGGTGGAAAAAATGATTATACCTGTAAAATGTTTAAGTTGTGGAAAACCAATTGCACATCTTTGGGAAGATTATAAGGAAAGTATTGAGAAAGGTGAAGATCCAAAAAAGACAATGGATAATCTTGGATTGGAGAGATATTGTTGCAGGGCGATGTTTTTAGGCCATGTTGACCTTATTGATCAGGTTGCTAAGTTCAAGAAATTTTAATTTTTTTTAATTAATGAATTGATTGAATATAAGAGTGATTGAATATGAGTTTTAGAACACATAAAAAGCCTATCCTTTTGCATAGGGGTAGAAAGAGAAAAAGGCGTCAGAGAACATTTGACTCAGAAGAAAAAGCTAGAAATTATGCTGAGCTTCATAAGATATCTGATTATACTCTAGTTAATCTTAAAAACACAGAGTCAAAGAGCAGCAAGATCAGGATTGTTGTTAATCAGACTGAAAAACAATAATAATTATATATTTTCTATTTTTACCTGCATATTATGGATCTGAATGATTTTCTGGTTGAAGCAAAACTGAACAGTTATTGTAATCCTCAAGTTAGGCCTCAGGAATTTGCTGATGGTAGAAAAGAGTATCTGTTCAAGGAAGGAAATATGACCTATCTTGATTCATATTTTGGTGAGAATCCCTTTCAAGGTTCTGAATTGGTATGGGATGATGGTATGTTAGTTTGGGGCATGGTTTACAGGGGAAGAGTCATTGGAGACAATGTTCCTCAGGATGGGATCTTTGGTTTCCTTAAAGAGGCATTGAGGCATGTTGATAAGTTATTTCCTATAAGAGGCCCTATTAATTATTCAAAAGGAGAATTTAAGTATGTCCTTGAGTCTTCAGGTGATATTGAAGAATTTAATGGTGTTGAAAGGATCTTGCAAGACAGAAAAGAAGTTTACATTCTTCGTTTTAGTGGTGGAGTTATCAGGTCTTAATGTTCTAATGCTCTTTCATGCTTAGTGTATACCCTATAATCCCTGGAATCACTGTAATCATCAAGAACCATAATATTGAGAATGAGAATCCGATTGATGATGGCTCATTCATTATCTGGAATACAAGAACAGTTACCCATTCTCTCAGTCCTAATCCAGATATTGTGATTGGTGCATTTCCCAACAATATTATAATTGGTAAACTAAATACTATCAGAGGATTGATATCACTCTTGAATGCAATCAGTATGAAAAATGCTGGGATAAAACTCACAATATAATATAGCAGTCCAAAAAAGAATGCTTTGAACAAGGCATTTTTATCCTTTGCCAATATCCTCATGTTTTCAATATAGTTTTTCTTGGATTCTTCTGAAAACCTCAATAGCCTTGCAATCAGGTTCACAATCCTTATGTTCATGATCATGATTGTCCCAATAACCAATATTGCTCCAATTCCCAAAGTGGCATAAAAAATGAGATAATTCTTGAAAAGCACAAGCACAGCAATGCTGCTGAGTATGATCAATGATCCAATATCAATTATTTTTTCCCAAATGACTGTTGGAATCACTTTAGAAGCCTTTTCTTTAAGATAAAGTGCTCTGGCCAATTCTCCTGATTTTCCAGGAGTCACCATTCCATAAAAGATTCCAATTAGCAGCACTTTGATATTTTCCAATAGCTTGCATCTTATTCCAACACCTTCAAGCAATGCATTCCATTTCAAAGCCCTCAATATATATACAATAAAAATAAATGGGATTGACGCTAGCACCCAATAAATATTTATCTGTGAAAATACTTCAATTATCTGGTCAACCTTGATCTTAAATATTAGAAATCCTAGAAGAATGATTGTGATCAATGCTTTAATTATTGTGTTCCTCAGTTTTCCTTTTCTTTTTTTAAATTCCATTGCTGCTTTAATTTAATATTTTTATAAAACTTAATCTTTTTTATTCTTAATCTATTTAAAACTTAATCTATTTATCTGCATAAGCCCAATTATTCAGAAACAGCTCGAAATACCCTAACTTTATTTTTTCCCTTTCAAATCCAGCTAAAATTAGATATTTTCTAATACTCTTATAATTATAGCTTCCTTTGTGCTCTTCAATCTCTTCCTTGCTGATCAACTTTAGTTTTGCCATCACTCTCAAAAGTAAATCAGTCCAAGGACAAGGTGTAGTCAATATAAACCTTCCTCCAGATTTCATCACTCTCTTAATCTCTCTAAGGGCATCAACCAGCTTTTCTTTTTCAATATGCTCAAACACAGCCAGCATTGTGACAACACTAAATTCATTACCTTTAAACGGAATCTTAAATTCTCCTTCAAGATTTTGCTTAATTATTTTAACACCATCAATCTCTGATGCAGAGTCATCTAGCCCAAACTTTTCTTTAAACCCTGTATGTAATAGAAAATAAGGATAACTTCCGCACCCAATGTCAAGGATATTCCCTTCCCTATGCCTATCCAATATGAATTTATTTGCAACTTTTGCCCTTTTCTTAGAAAGAAAATTCTCCAATAATCCATATCCTCTTGTATGTTGTGCCATTTTTTCAGAACTAAATATATTGTTAATTTTTTATTTTTTCATCATGTCTGCCAATAGTCCAAATAGCCATATCTGAAGTCCTACTATTATGAATAATACCATCAATATGGATACATATGGATGCCCTACTCTTCCTGCTTCAATAAACTTGGCAACTAGCCAGATTCCTAGCAATACCCCTACTAATATCATGAACATCCCGATTGTTCCAAATATTTTCAATGGCTCGTAATCTCTTATTATCCTTATGATGTTAAGCCATGCTTTCGCAGCATATTCAAAAGGGTTGCTTATCAGCCTGCTTTTTGTGCCTCCCCCTCTTTTAGCAAAATTTACAGGTATTTCCTTGATTGAAAACTTCTCTTTTGCACTCCTTATGATCTGCTCTTGTGTATAAGTATGTGTTGATGTGATCTTGACTTTTTCTACAATATCTCTTGTAAATGCCCTGAATCCTGTCTGCCCATCAGTAATTTTAAGCTTAGTGATGCTTGAGATCACTTTAGAAAAAGCCTTGTTCCCTATCATTTTCACAAGAGGCATACCCTCTATTTTTCCCCTGAATCTGCTTCCTAAGATTAGATCATATCCATTTTCAACCTCTTTAATCAGCCTTGGTATGTCTTCTGCATGATATTGTCCGTCTGCATCAGTGTGTATTATGACATCAAAATTCATTTTTTGGCATTCTTTCATCTCTGTCCTGAACGCTTCAGCTAGTCCATAATTTCTTTGATGAGATACCACATCAGCTCCTTTTTGCTCTGCAATGAACTTTGTATTGTCTTTGCTGCCGTCATCAACAACAAGAATCTTATACTGATAGTCTGTATTGTCCATTACTTTTTTTATATTGTCAATGACTGGGCCTATTGTTTTCTCTTCATTATATGCAGGGATTGAGATAATCACTTTAGTAACTTTCATACTATTTAAGAATATTATTGGCTTTAAAAACCTTATTAAACTTAAGAATATAATGGTCTGTTTATTATACATGTTTATTATACATAAATATTTAAATAAAAGATTTCTTCTATTGCTTAATGTTACTCATAACAATCATATTATTCTTTATATACATATATGGCTTAGGATTCTCTATAACTTATTTTCTAAAAAACTCTGGCAATTTTTGGGAAAGGAATATTATGCGTCTAGCTGTTGGATTGGGGGCATTCCCTTTAGTAGGTACTTTGATCAATTTATTGAGGATTCCTTTGGATTGGAAAATATTCCTTGGAATTAGCATTATCCTGCCGATAGCCTTATACTTGTGGAAAAGGAAAAAGCCTGAATTCACTTCTGCTTTCAAGATTTCAAAATCAAATATTTTTATTTTTTTTGCATTTATCATTTTTATTGTGCATCTTTTTGTGTTTATCCAAGGATCATATGCTTATCCTTATCATGAGGATGATGACTCTTGGGAGCATGCAAGGTCAATAAAATATGTTGCTGAGACAAAAACAGCTTTTGAGCCAGAAGACAATAATATTTTCCATTATATTGATTCTTATCCTCCTGGGTATGATATTCTGATGGGTATGTTTGTCCAGACTAGTGGTTCAGTCTATTGGACTATGAAATTTATGAATTCTTTGATAATATCTTTAGGAATCCTTTTCTTTTATTTCTTTGCAAAGATTTTCACTCAATCAAGGAAAAAAGCATTGTATGCAACAATTGTATTAGCCCTTCTTCCATCATTTTTGACCCATTTTATTTGGGCTTATGGGATGGCTATAATCCTGATTTTCCCATTATTTTATTGTCTTGAGATGATCAATTATGATAAAAAATGGATGTATCCATCTGCAATAGTTTTTGCAGGGATGTCTGTGACGCAGCCAACCTCAACATTGAAGATTGGATTGATGTATATCCTATATTGGATTATCAAGGTATGGAGAAAGCATCCAAGTGCAAAAAAGATACTTGTTGCAGGAATTTTGGCTGTGATCCTTTCAACAGCATTCTGGTGGGGTCCAATGTTGGTTAAGCATGGCTGGCCTGGGATTTTGGAATATGGTCTTGCCCTTAACCAGACAGGCAGGGATCCTTCAATACTGAAGATTCAGGGCAGTGATGATAGGATTTTTCCGCCATCTGATTTCTTTTTTGCCAAAAAGACCAATATGATCAATGCCCCAAGAGGTTGGGGAATTGCTATTTCATTGATTCTGATCTTAACTTTGATATATATAGGATTTAGAAGAAGATCATTGTTGAAAGAAACAAACTTGTGGCTTTTGATAACAGTTGTCTGGTTTTTTTACATGCTTATTGGATTGGAAAGCTATGCCCTTCCTGTCCAGATGATTGCATTCAGATATTGGGCTTTGCTTGCAATTCCAGTAGCCTTGCTCACAGCTGAAGGGATTTTCCTCATTATCTCATTGTTGAAAGGATTTAAGATACCTCCTATTGCAACATTAATAATCTTAATTTTGCTAATATTTGCAACTGCGGGATATCATAAATACATTCATAACACTTCTCCAAATTGGCCTGCTGGAACTGGTTGGTCTTCTCCTGATGAACTCCAAGGTTACCTTAATCTTAGAAATCTTCCTGCAGGAACAAAAATATTTACATTGACTCCTGCTGGTGATGCTTGGCTTACTGGCTATGATTTGTACACTTGCGGTTGGTGCAAGGATGAGATTGATTTTAAATCCTCTGCGATCAACAGGTCTCCAGAAGACATCTACAATTTCATAAATCCAAAAGGTTATGAGTACTTTATCCTTGATGCAGTCACTGCCCAATATTATGGTGTGGATGAGACAAATAATATGATCCAGAAGACCTTAAACTCAACCAAATTCATCCCTCAGCAGCAATTCTCCACAAATGGCATGATTTTGTTTAAATTGTCTTAATCAACAAACCTATACTTGATCAGATAAAAGAATGCCTTTATCCCGTCTCTCCATGTTATCTTCTTTCCTTCCTTGAAATCCCTGCAGTGATAGCTTATCGGAACTTCAACAATCTTGATCCTTTTCTTCAGGACCTTTGCAGTCACTTCTGGCTCAAAATCAAATCTTTTTGCCCTCAGCCTTATATTCTTGATCACATCAGCCTTAAACACCTTATAGCAGGTCTCCATATCAGTGATTCTTCCTCCAAAAAGCAGATTTGTAATAAAAGTCAGTCCTATATTGCCGATATAATGTATCCTGTATTTTGGCACTTTCTTCAGCTTGATAAACCTTGATCCATAAACTACAGATGCATTTCCATCTAAAATTGGTTTCAGCAGCATTGGATATTCATTGATGTCATATTCTAGGTCAGCATCCTGTATCATAATGATTTCCCCAGTTGCATTCTTTATTCCTGTCCTTATTGCTGCCCCTTTCCCTTTGTTCTTCTCATGGAATATTATTTTTATCTGTTTGTCATTGATAAGATGCAGTATCTTCCTTGTCCCGTCTCTGCTTCCATCATCAACAATTATTATCTCTTTAGAGATATTGCCTATATAAACATTCTTGACTCTCTTGATTACTTCAACTAATGTATTCTCTTCATTATAAGTTGGAATTATTATGCTTAATCTCATTTTTCTCTCAAAATCACGTTACACATACTGCTTTTTCTTCTTCTCCTTCAAACACTCTGCCTGGTTCCTGTTTATTGCCTGGCTTGAAGAATGAGAACAATGCATTCACTCCGCTTAATAAGATCTTCACATCATCTATTGACCTTATTTTGGCAATCTTTCTTATCACATAGCCAGGCCTGAAATAGAATTTCCTGTACATCAGTTTATACAATTCTTTAATATCATCAGCAGATAAATCCTCAAGTCTCATTACAGGCTTTGCTAAAGTATAGTCATCCCAGTCATATGTCAAGATCAAATTTTTATTTTTTGCCCATTCAAACATTGCTGTGCCTGGAAATGGTGTTGTTATGTTCACAATAAGCAGATCTGGATTCAGTTTGTTCACAAACTTCACATTCTTCATGATTATCTCTTTATTGTCTCCTGGATTTCCTACCATGAATGCGAGCCTTGATTCAATCCCTGCTTTTTTTGTCCATTTGTTTGCATTCAGCACTTGTTCAACATTTGTTTTTTTGTTGATGTTCCTGAGCACATTCTCATCAATATTTTCTACACCATACATTATCTGGTGGCATCCTGCGCTTTTCATCTTCTGAAGCATCTCAAAATCAACATAATCCACTCTGGCAAAACAGGTCCATGAGATATCAACTTTATTCTCAAGCAACAGATCGCATAATTTCATGACATTCTGCCTGTTTACAGTGAATGTGTCATCATAGAATTGTATCTGCCTTATTCCATAATTTTTTATCAGGTATTGTATATCTTCAAAGATTTTTTCAGCAGACTTGAAAAACATCAATGTTCCTAATGTTTTTGAGCAGAATGTGCATCTTCCTGGGCATCCTCTTGATGTCATCATGCTCATTGCTGGCAATTTTTTGTAGCTTCCTTTTGCAGGCTGATATTTTAAGATTGGAAGCAGGTCATATGCAGGCATTGGCATTTCATCTAGGTTCATGATCCTTTGCCTTGGCTTGGTTCTAAAAGAAAAGATTTTTCCCCCTTTTCTCTTCTTAAACATGATTCCATCTATATCTTCAAGATTTTTTTTATCAAGGATCTCAGCAAGGGTTATCTCACCCTCACCAATAACAGCAATATCAATATTCTTGTTCTTAATGACCTCATCTGTTGAGAATGTTGCATGCACTCCTCCAACTGTTACTTTTGCTTCTGGAAAAAATTCTTTGCATATCTCAGCCAGCTTATACACTTTTTTTATATTGCATGTCAGTGTAGTCAGTCCTATGACCCTTATATCTGAAAATTTGCTAAAAAATTCTTTGATAAATAGAGGTCTAAAACTCTCAACAGAAGGCGCATAGATGTCGCAGTCTAATATCTTGATTGAAAACCCCTTTGCTCTGATAAAACCTGCTAGATCAGCTAATCCAAGTGGGGGAAAGTTTGAATTTACTTCTTTCCATATATTATCTTCTTCCTTGTACCAGCTAGGAGGAGATATCAGCAGACAATCTAATTTCTCTTTGCCTTTTTCATCCTTTTTCATCATTTTTAGAAAATCAGACTATTTTATAAATCTTTGTTGCTGTTCTAGTATTCTCATACACTAATTCATACTTTGAACTGATATCTTCAGGAAAATCATTAGCTAATAATGATCTCCCAACACTGCTTTCTTCATCCTGTACCCATATATATCCTTTTCTCTGCTCTACTTTATCTATTGACCAGGTAGTGTATCTGTCAATATTATATGTTAAGCACTGTTCTGTGAAATAGAAAGTTGAACCTTTTTCAGTATTCTCCTCAACCCAATTAAAGTCATCTTCATAGTTGTCCCATGCCATTGAAACCATACCTGCTTTTATAATCTCTCCTGAAACAAACCCAATTATAAGCAGCATAAGGACTCCAGCAATAATATGTCTGATTTTAACCTTTCTATAAATCCAGACAATCCCGATTGCCCATAATATGCCTAATGCAGGTATCATCGGCAGTATATGCCTTGAATCAAACTGCCCTATCCTGAGTATATAAGCTGCTCCTAAAACCATAAAAGAGATTATCCATGCAATTAATATTTTTCCACTTTTCTCGCTGTATCTAAACTTAAACAATCCGATTATTATTGGGAAGAAGAAAATTATTGTTCCAATCATCCAAATTCCTATTAATATTTCAATGAATGGGATATCAAAGAAAAAGAATGATTTGATGTCTCCTAATGGAACTCCAAATAATGAAAAATACATTTTCATGTAAGGTTCAATACTAAGAAAATTTGTCACATCTGCTGTATATCCCATTGCCTGACCTGATCCTCTAAGAACACTTTCCATAAATGGAAATACTGGATTCTTGAAAAATATCCAATTCCTTACAAACCAGATTCCTCCAATACCAAGAGAGATAAGCCCAGTGACAGCTGTTTTTTTGAAAAAAACAATCTTATCCTTATTATTAATAAATAAGATGCCAAAAAGAACAGGTACAACAAATAATCCATTGTATTTTGTCAATATTGCTATTCCTGCAAATATGCTTGATGCAACAACCTTATTTTTAAGCATTAGATAAATACTGAGCAGAACAAAAAATGTTAGTGTTGCTTCTGTATGTGCCAAAGCACTGTAATACAAATGAATTGGGATAAATGATAAGAATACTAAGGAAATGAATGCAATTTTCTCATCAAACAGCTTTCTTGCAATCAGATATATCAATAAGAGCGAAAGTGATCCAAATATTGCAGAAACTAGGTTCATACCTAATTCCCCAATGCCAAAGACACCAAACACTTTGTAGAATCCTGCTGCAGTGATATGGAATATTGGAGGTGCCCAGAATGGCTGCCTCAGATGTTCTGGATAATAATCCCTTCCAATCTCTTCATTCAATGGAAATTCATTCTCAACTGCAATAAACCTTGCTGCGCTAAGATGCCAGCATCCATCTCCTGCATTATGTGTCATTAAGGCTAAGCCTATTCTAAGAATAATAGCTATGATCAGTATAATCTTGGCATAATTCCAATATTTCTCTTTACCCAATTTATTCTTTTTATCCTTTTTATACACTTTATCCCTTTTATCCTATTTATTTACTTTATCATATCATTTGGAAATATTTACTTATTTAAAAAGGCTTTGAGTATTCATTCTCTTATTTTGCCACTTAAAACAATTCTTTAAACAACAAAAGAATATATTTATAAAAAAACTTATTTTATTTCTTTAGATGAAAAAGAATCGTGTTGATGAATTCATTAAATACCCTAAAAAATCACTGATTGTGTTAGCCACGCCTATCCTTATAGGCATGCTTGTCCAGACTCTTTATAATGTTGTTGACACTGCTTTTGTCGGAAGGCTTGGTTCAGAGTCAATTGCTGCATTGACATTCTCTTTCCCTTTATTCTTCATATTGATATCATTGACAGTTGGTGTTGGAGCTGGTATTAATTCTTTGATTGCAAGAAAGCTTGGTGAAAAGAACAAGGTTGATGCTGAAAATGCTGCTATGCATGGTCTATTGATATCATTATCATTATCTTTAATAGTGTTTTTATTGGGTTATTTTGCATTAAACCCTATTTTTAGGCTGTTTGGTGCTGAAGGTAATGTCATAACTCTTGGTATAAGTTATATGTCAATCATCTTGTTTGGTTTTTTCTTTATGTTTCCTGCTTTTACTTTAAATGGCATATTTGTTGCACAAGGAAATTCAAAGACAGCTATGCAGGTTCAGATATCTGGTTTGATCCTTAATATCATTCTTGATCCTATCTTTATTTACACATTTAAACTTGGTGTGAGGGGTGCTGCATTTGCAACTATTATATCATTTTTCTTTTCCTTGATCCTTTATTTGTATTTGTTGTCTAGCAGGTCATATCTTAAGATTCATCCTTCTTCTTTCAGGTTTTCGTCAGATATCATCATCCAGATTTTGAAGGTTGGTATGCCTTCAACTGTTATGATGCTATTGATGTCTCTTTATTCTATTTTTATAAATAGGTTTATGGCTCATTATGGCACTGATTATGTTGCTGCTTTAGGCATCTCTTCAAGGCTGGAGTCAGTTGTTGTTATGCCTTTTGTTGCATTCTCTTTGGCATTGTTGACTATTGTTGGCATGTTTTTTGGGGCAAAAAGGCTTGATCTTGTAAAAATGGTTTTATATCATAGCTTAAAGATTGGCATTGTCTGGACATTGGTTTCAGGTGCAGTAATATTCTCTTTTCCGAAATTATTCCTGTTGATATTCACAAATGATCAATTTTTGGTAGAGATCGGCTCTGCTTACCTGAGGATTAATGTTTTCTTGTTTCCTTTCCTTGTTTTCTCTTTGATGATTAGCAGGGCATTGCAGGGAATGGGTTATGGTCTTCCTGGCTTGTTCATTAATCTTGTTAGGGTTATTTTCATATCAATCCCAGCAGCTTTTATCTTTGTTTTTATATTGGATTATAGTTATTTGTCTATTGCTTTGGCTACAGTTTTAGGAGCAATTATATCAGCAATATTTGCTTTAATTCTATTAAATATAGAATTCAGGAAAAGTGATATTCACTGATATTAACTTATGTGGTGATGTCTAAATTCTTGCTTTGTAGAATAATTATTTTTTTCCATTAATTTCTTTCTAAGTTATAATAATCATCCCGTTTAACCCTCCATAATAATATGTTTATAAAATGCCAGAAATTTTTTAAATTTCTGAGCACGAAGAACCACCGGTCATACAGGGGATGCTATTTCATAGTATAAATCCTTTCGGTCTCTGACTGGTGGTTCTTAAGAAACACTGCTTAATCTTTAATCAAATAAACGCCTTAGATATGCAAATATATGCTATAATTCAGTTAATATTATAAAGTTAAGGCACAAGTATTATATTTTACATGTCAGAAATATACCATCAGTCTCTTTGAAATGAACTGAGAAACACCTTGTGTTTCTGGTTTCTTAAAAATTGCTCTGCAATTTTTAAGACTATGCATTTCTAAGACCCTAATCAATCTTAGATTGATTGGGCACAAAAAACCTTTGGTTTTTTAGTGTGCAAAAAATGCATTGGCATTTTTAGGCGTATTTGACCTGTGGTATTTGACATATTAGGTGAATCATGCTAAGATATACTTATTTTGGTGAAGCTGCATTTCTTGTAATTCTGGGAATTATTGTAGGATTTATTGTAAGTGGAGGCGCTCAGCTGATTTTTTATATTGCATCGCCGACAGGTGCTGTAATTGTTGACACTTTAAATAATAACACATGTCCTGATGTTCCAATTTGCAGTTGCAATCTGGAAACCAGGGGTGCAAAATATATCTTGGATAAAACAAGGGTCAATGGAAATCAAGGTATTTTTGGAGATGTTAATAAAACATCCATCAGTTTAACCAATTTGGAAGAAGAGCAGGGGTCATATTTTACGATTACCATTGACTGTTATACTGAAGATAATAAAAGTGAAAGTCTTTCTCATACAAAATATGTTGCTCCAGGTAAAAAAATAGGGTTTGTTTTTGATATCCAATTTGATAAGGGAGAAAGGTTTTGGTGTGATAATTTTGTTGTTGAGAGCTTGCCTGTTGGTGAATGCAAGCCTAATTTTATTTAACCTAAAATCAGTTCTTTGGGTTAAATTTAAATACTAACTTTTATTCCTAAACCATATACAGCTTTATAAAGGGGTTTTTAAAATGATTCATGAGTCAGCAGATGTATCTACAGATGCAAAAATAGGGAACAATACAAAGGTCTGGCACAATGCTCAGATTAGGGAGAATGTTGTTATTGGTGACAATTGTATTGTTGGAAAAGGGTCTTATATTGATTTAGATGTCAAGATAGGCTCAAATGTCAAAATCCAGAATTATGCCTCTGTTTTCCATGGTTCTGTAATAGAAGATGGCGTCTTTATCGGCCCTTATGTTTGCATCACAAATGACAAGAATCCAAGAGCCATTAACAAGAATGGTTCTTTAAAGGCAGCTTGTGACTGGAATGTCAAAGGTGTTTTGGTCAATAAAGGTGCTTCATTAGGGGCTTGTTCAGTTATTTTGCCAGGTGTCACAATTGGTGAATTTGCAATGGTTGGAGCTGGCTCTGTTGTCACAAGAGATGTTCCTGATTTTGCTTTAGTTGTAGGAAATCCTGCAAGGATAATTGGTTTTGTTTGCATGTCTGGTCATAAGGTAAAATTTGATTCAAAAGATGATGAAAAAGTGAATATGAAATGCCCTGTCTGTCATGAAATAGTCCAAATTGAGAAAAAACATTTCATAGATGAGTAATATCTCAAAGATGAGTAATTTAGCATAATAAGAAAATGTTATACACAGCAAAGCCAATTATTGAGGATGAGGAAAAGGATGCAGTACTTGAAGTGCTTAATTCAGGCATGATTGCCCAAGGAAAAAAAGTGGAATTATTAGAAAATCAGTTTTCTAATTTTATTGGGACTAATTTTACAGTTGCTACATCCAATGGTACTACTGCTCTCCATTTAGCACTATTAGCTTCAGGAATAGGTGAAGGAGATGAAGTGATCACAACACCTTTTTCTTTTATATCTACAATTTCTTCAATAATCCACGCAGGAGCCACTCCTGTTTTGGTTGATATTGATGAGAATTCTTTCAATATTGATCCTGACCTCATTGAATCTGCTATCACTGAAAAGACTAAGGCAATTCTTGCAGTCCATTTGTATGGTAATCCATGTGATATGGATAAGATCTCTGAAATCGCAAAAAAGCATAACCTGGTCCTTATAGAAGACGCTTGCCAGGCTCATGGTGCAATGTACAAAAATAGGAAGATTGGAAGTTTTGGTGTTGGTTGTTTTTCTTTATATGCCACTAAAAACATGACATCTGGTGAAGGAGGCCTTATAACTACTAAAGATTCTAAAATTAATAATTCCTTAAGGCTTTTGAGAAATCATGGCCAGGAAGAGCGCTATAGGCATAAGATCATTGGTTTTAATTACAGGATGACAGATTTGCAGGCAGCAATTGCATTGGTGCAATTAGGTAAAATTGATGATTTTAATGAATCTAGGATTGAGAATGCAAAGTTTCTCAGCGACAACATATCATACAAAGGAATAGTCACTCCAAAAGTCGAGCCTAATATTAAGCATGTCTTCCATCAGTATACTATCAGGGTTACTGATGAGTATCCTTTGTCAAGGGCTGATCTGATAAAATTGTTTGAAAAAAATGGTATTCAGACTTCAATATTTTATCCTATTCCTCTGTATGGGCAGGATGCTTTAAAAGAGATTTTTGGTAATATGTCTCTTCCTGTTGTTGAAAAAGTATGTCAAGAAGTGTTGTCATTGCCAATCCATCCTTCTGTCTCGATGAAAGATCTTAAAAATATTGTGAATATACTGAACAATCCAGAATAAAAATCTGGAATGAAAATGGAAAAGCTAAATTTTGCTGTGATCGGAACTGGAAACATGGGAAAAAACCATGTGAGATTATTGAATGAGATTGATAATGTTAATCTAGTTGCAATCTCAGATGCCAATTCAGATCAATTGAACAAGATTTCTTCTATTTACAAGGTCAAGCAATATATTGATTACAAAAATTTGCTGGATTCAGAAAAATTAGATGCTGTAATCATTGCAGTTCCTACCTCTCTTCATAAGCAGGTTGCCTTTGATGTGATTGACAAGGGGATTAATGTTCTTATTGAAAAGCCAATTGCTTCAACTGTTGAAGATGCACAGGATATCATCAGCAAGGCAAGGGAGAAGAATGTAAAATTGATGGTTGGTCATGTTGAGAGGTTTAATCCAGCTGTCACAGAGCTGAAAAAAAGGGTTGATAATAAGGAGATTGGCAAGATTTACAAATTTTCAGTTGCAAGGTCATCGCCTTTTCCTACAAGAATATTGGATGTTGGTGTGGTTATAGATTTGGCAGTCCACGATCTTGACATTATTTCCAATATTAACAATTCTAGAATCACTCATATCTATGCGCAGACTGAAAAAAGGATTCATTCTTCAAATGAGGATATGCTTTGCTCACAGCTTTCTTTTGAGAATGGTGTTATTGGATTGTTAAATATTGACTGGCTCACTCCAGTTGTCATAAGGGAATTGTCAATTACTGGTGAAAAAGGGATGTTCAGGCTTAATTATCTTACTCAAGAGCTTTATTTTTATAAGAACAGTGCCAGTGAAGATTATGATTATTCCAGCTCAATATTGTCAGTCACAGCTGGAGATATGATGAAGATAAATATCCAGAAGCAGGAGCCTTTGAGGCTTGAGCTTGAATCCTTTATAGAATGTATTAAGGAGAATAAGGATCCAAAAGTGACTGGTGAGCAGGGTTTATTGGCTCTTGAATTGGCTTTGAAGATATTGGAGTCATCAAAGACAAAAAGTGTTATCAAATTATAAATTATAATAAACAAATAGTGTTATCAAATTATAAATTATAATAAACAAATAAACCAATAAACAAATAAACCAATAAACAAATAAATAAATAAAATAATAAAATAATAAAAAAATGAAAAATGTATTAATTATTGGAACAGGGGAGATTGGATCTGCTCTGATTGAACTTTTGGACGAATCAGGCAAATACAAGGTTTTTAAGAAAGATATTGAGCCTGTCAAAATCACTGAGCAGATTGATATCATGCATATATGCATTCCTTTTTTTGGCAATTTCAATGATATTGTGATAAATTATATAAATGAATATAAGCCAAAGCTTGTGATCATTAATTCAACTGTCAGGCCTGGCACTACAAGATCAATTTTTGAAAAGACAAATATTCAACTGGTCCATAGTCCAGTGAGGGGAAGGCATCCAAAGCTTCTTGAAGGCTTGAAGAAATTTGTTAAATTCATCGGCCCGGTTAATGAGGAATCAGCCAAGCTTGCTAAAGAGCATTTTGAGTCACTTGGCCTTAAGACTGAGGTTTTTGGCTCATCTGTTGATTCTGAGCTTGGAAAACTGTTTGAGACAACCTATTATGCGATTAACATTGCATTCCATCAGGAGATGGATAGGATTTGCCAGGAATTTGGTGCTGACTTCAAGAATGCTGTTACAAGATTCTCTGCTACTCAGACAATGGATATTGAGCATAAGGTTCCTAGGCCGTTGATGTTTCCTGGGATAATTGGAGGCCATTGCCTCTTGCCTAATATTGAGATCCTGAAGAAGGACATCAGCTCAGATTTTCTAAATGCGATAATTAGCTCAAATGAATTGACTAAAAAAAGGGTTGAGCAAGGCAAGGTAAAATATAAGGATATTAAGGATTTGATAGGATAATATTGAACACTCACCCATTAAAATGTCAGGAATTTTCCACCAGTCTCTGACTGGTGGCAATCTTTGATTGATTTAGCTTTCAGGAGTGAAAAATTCCTGAGCACTAAGAACCACCAGTCCTTAGATGTAATGGACGTGGAATTATTGAATCCCACCAGTCTATGACTGGTGGTTCTTTAGTATTTATTGATCAATGTTTTGGTAAGTTGCTGATCAATAATCTTGACAATTAGGTTATAAAATGATAGAAAACAAGAATATTTTCATTACAGGTGGGGCAGGTTTCATTGCTTCCCATATTATTGAGAAACTGATAGATAATAATAGGATCACAATATATGATAATTGTGAAAGAAATGCCTTAAAGCTTTGCCCTTTCAAAGATCATGAAAATCTTACTTTTATAAGAGGTAATGTCCTTGACACAAAGGTATTAAAAGATGCAGTTGAAAGTTCTTCTGCAACAGTCTTCTTGCATATGGCAGCTATTGCAGGTGTCAAGAATGTTGTTGACCACCCTGCTAAGACATTCTCTGTAAATTTGTTCGGAACATACAATATTCTTGAAGCTGTCAAAGGCAAGGATATTGATATCCTGATAGATTTCTCGACAAGTGAAGTTTATGGTCCTGATGCAGAGAATGTTGATGAAAATTCTAATACAGTCCAGGGGCCTATAACAGAGCCTCGTTGGAGTTATGCTATTTCAAAGCTTTCATCAGAGCTATTGTCTTTCTCATACCATAAGGAATTCAATATTCCAGTGTGTTCTGTCAGACCTTTCAATGTTTATGGTCCTAGGCAGGTTGGTGGGGGAGCTATCAGAAATTTCTTGATAAATTCTGTTAAAGGAGATGGCTTAACTATACATGGTGATGGCTCTGCAATTAGAGCTTGGTGTTATGTATCAGATTTTATTGAAGGGATTTTTGCCATGATTGAAAGAAAAGAGGCTATTGGCCATATATTTAATATTGGAAATCCTTCTGCTTCAGTCTCCACAAAAGAGCTTGCTGAAAAGATTATTAAGCATTCGGGTTCAAGTTCAAAAATTGTTTTTAAGGATATTGACTATCCTGATGTGAAGAATAGGGTTCCAGTTGTTGATAAAGCAAATAAAATTCTGGGTTATACTCCAAAAATTGATATTGATGAAGGCATAAGGCTCTCCCTTGAATGGTTTAAGGATAATGTTGATAAATTGGATTGATAATTAGGTGAATAAGGATGAAAGTTTTGGTAACAGGTGCTTCTGGATTTATCGGAAAAAATTTCCTTTTAAAGGCTCCAAAGGATTGGGAAATATTTGCTTTTTACAACTCTTCATCTGATTTTCCTGAATTCATAAATAAAAATTCTCTAAGCAACACAACTCCTGTTAAATGTGATCTTTTGGACAAAGAACAGATCAAGACATATTTATCTTCAAGCAATGATTTTGATATCTGCTTGTATCTGGCTGCAAATGCTAATCCAACAATCTCTGTGCAGGATCCAAAACTTGATTTTGAGCTGAATGTCACAGCTTTAATTAACTTCCTCACTTATTTCAAAGGGAAAAGACTCATATTCTTCTCATCTGGAGCAGTTTATGATGGCATCAAAGGTCCTGCAAAAGATCAACCTTTAAATCCCACTCTCCCTTATGCTATTTCAAAGCTTGCAGCAGAGCAATACATTAAATTCTTTCATAAAGAGAGGCATAATCTCTCAGATTATGTGATTGTAAGGTTTTTCGGAGCATATGGCCCTCATGAGCCTGAGAGAAAGATATACTCTCAATTAGTAAGATCATTTGGAATCGAGAACAAGCATGAGTTTACAATCAGAGGGGATGGCACAAATCTTATAGATGCAATGTTTATAGATGATGCTATTGAGGGCATCTTGAAAATAATTGAAAGCGAAAAAGCCAGCAACAAAGTGATTGACTTTTGTATTGGAAATCCTTTGACAATAAAAGAACTCATTCTTGAGGCGGCAAAAACTTTTGGAATAGAAAATCCAGATATAATCACTCAAGGAACAACAGCTGAGCCAATCTCATTCATCGGCTCTTCAGAAGAGATGGAAGAACTCTGCAATTTCACTCCAAAAACCTCTTTGGGTGATGGGTTAAAAATCCTTAAGGACTTTTGTGAAAAAACTGCTTGACTACATCAAATTCTTCTTTTCCTATTGATCTTGTGATCAGCAATATGATAAAATATGCTATTCCTGCAATAGGGATTATCAGCAGGATGTGCAGGTCTAATAAATAATAGATCAAGATTCCCATTATCATGCCTGCAATTATCATCTTATAGCTCATCCTGAACAATTTTAATTTGAATCCATTCTTTGATGCAAGATAATAGAGCATGAAGAAATTGATCAATTGTGTTATCACTGTTGCTATTGCTGCTCCATACAGGCTTAGCGATGGGATTAATAGCAGGTTGAGTATAACATTCACTAAAACTGCAATCCCAGAGACTATTGCAAACAATTTCTGTTTATTGATGGAATTCAGCAGGTATCCCATCACATAATTCAGGAACACAAATAATTCTGCCCATATCAATATCTGCAATGCCAGGCCTGATTGTGAAAACTCAATCTTATACAGGAATTCAATAAGCCTTGCTGCCAGGAATGTTGTTCCTATGGATATTGGTATTGCCAGCATCAGCATGTACTTGAATGTCCTTTCAAAAGTGATTTTCAGATATTCCTTATTTTCCTTGAAGAATTTTGACATTGCTGGATATACTGCCAATAATCCGACTATTGGGATAAATGATAATCCATCTATCAGCTTGTACGCTGCATTATACCAGCCTACAACTGCATAATCTGTGATAAATCCAAGCATTACTGTGTCGATTCTGAAATAGATGACAAGAAATATGTTTGTAGCGAGAAATGGCAATGATTTCTTGAGCAGATATATCCAGAATTCCTTTTCATATTGGAATTTGATCAGTCCAATCTTGATTGATGTGATGATAAATGAAAAAATTACTGAGACAAAGCTTCCTGCTATTATTCCAATAAATAATCCTAATATTCCCTTGCCGCTTAATAATACCCCAATCACAATTAAGAATACTGCTATCCTTTCAACTAATTTAAACAATGCATCAAATGCAGTCTTTTGCAATGATATGAATGCAACACAAAACACATACAATATTTGTATCAGGAATAAGGAAATACTTCCTAAAAATATCAGGAAGACCATTTGGTTTGAAAGATTTGACAGCTTGGCTATGATTGTAGCAGCTAGTATCACTATTACTCCTGCAATAAGTCTTATTGTTAGGATATTGTTTGTATATTTTCTAACTTTGCTTTCATCCCTTGCAACCTCTCTTATCATGAATGTCTCTAGGCCAAGGTCAATGAAAACTATAAACAGGCTTACAAAAGCAAATGCAAAACTGTATTGCCCTAATCCTTCATCCCCAAGGTACCTGGCAATCAATACGACAAGAACAAATGATAGTACATGCCTCAATACATTTGATGTGAACAATATCACTGCATTTCCAGCTATCCTTTTTGAGTGTGACATAATCGAACATCAATAGATAGATGTTTTTAAATTTGTTGGTTTCTCACAATTTCTCATAAACCTGAATGCATGTATTACCTTCCTGGTCAATATCCTGATACTTCAAATCAAAACCATGGCATTGAACCTGGAATGTTAATCTTTCTGGATCATACTTTCTTGATCTGAAAACCTCAATACTTTTATGTTTAGCAATTATAAGACCATTATGAGGATCATAAAACCAATCAAGTTTAGATCGTTCATTTTTTGGCACCCAACTTAATACAAATTCAGCAAATAATGGATTTCTTCTATACTTCTCAAATAAAATATCAAGATGCCTGTTTGTCTGAAAACCTAATATCAATGAATCTCCAAGTGATGAAGTTCTGTCAAATATACGGAAAATATCATTATCATAATAAAAATTCCCAATTGTGCTGCCAACACAAATATTCGCGCTTCCTTGTTCTTCTGATCCATCAAACTTAATATCTTCTCTTGTAACCTGTCCAAATAGGGCATTTAAGCCTTTATATGTAATTATAGTTTTGTGACTAGAACACCCTCCTGTTATTCTGGTTTCTATAAGTCTGTTCTTTAAGGCTATGGCAAAGCACTCAAGAAAATCTTTATTGACATCAATTCCTATGACTTGGACAGGATTATGGTCTGATCTCAACTGCCAATCTACAAATTCCATTTCAGTGTCTCCAATTCCAACTCCATAAAAAACAAGAGTCTTTCTTCTGATTGCTTCAAACAAAGGATCATCATTAGGATAATTTACATTAAAAGCTTTAACAGCTTGTGAATGCTTTTCAATCAATGCTAATTCAGCATGCACTCTGGATATATTGTATGGATTGACATATCCCATGGCTAGATTATACCAATGCACTGAATCTCTAAAGCAATGTTCTGCTCCAGATAATCTTCCTTCTAAAATCTCTTCTTCCAATTTTTTGTCTAGCTCTCTTTCAGTTATTCTTTCTTCTATGCATATTTGGAGTTTTCCATTTTCTGTAGTCTCAACAGGTTTCATAACTTTTTAGTAGTACTTATTAGGTATTTTATTTTTTACCCGTAAATATCAGGGTATCCAATGCAATTTAGAATCAAGTATAAATTGGCATTATTTTTTCTTCAGCCCTTCTTAAATGCTCTTGAAAAGTTGAAACTGACACGCCCATAAGCCTGGCAAGATATTTCAAATCAGCTTTTCTTGGAAAAACATAATAATTGTTTTCAATAGCCAGCTGAAAAGCTTCTCTTTGTTTATCACTTAATTTTGGCATGATCTTCGGAAAATAAATTGTTTCCAGCTTAACATTCTGGAATTTTTCAATCTTCATCTTCACATTTTTTTCTTTTTTAAGGTCATTGACAAACTTCATCAGGATTTCTTTTCTCCAAGAAGCCAACTCCCAAAGCTCATAGCCATTTCTGTCAACAAAAACAGGCTTTACAAAGAACATCCTTGGATTATAATGAGAACTCGGGATTTCTCCCCTTTTTCTTTTCTCAATAAAAAAAACAGTGTTTTTTGAAATCTCAAGATTAATGATTCTTTTGTCTTTTTTCAAATCCTTAATAAATCCATTAATGTTTTTCCTATTTCCCTCAATTGTATGCCTTTGTGAAGTGTAATAAAAATCTTTTTCTTCCCAATGGTTTAAAGAGATTGAAAAGCTGATGCAGTTGAATTTTTTGCATCTTGCTCCAATTGTGCAGTCATGCTTAATCTTTACCTTTACTGTCCACATATTACCTGTAATATTCAGGTATATAAAAAACTTGCTGTCATATCTCAATCTCCAAGAATCCTCTTGGCTTCTTCAATGACTTCATCTGCATTGATCTCCTGTATGCATGTGCATTTCTTGTTAAATCTGCCATACATGTCATAACATAACCTTTTTTTCTGCCCTGCTGCAACCACTTTTGCTTTTTCTGGTGAAAACCTTTTTGGAGGTGTTGGTCCGAATATTGCTATCTGAGGGACTTTCATTGCAGCTGCTATATGCATCAGCCCTGTATCATGGGATATGAACAGATCACATTTTCCAATAACTGCTGCACTCACTTTCAGGCTTAATTTTCCGCTTAAGTCTGTGGGTTTTGTTTTCATAAGCTTCATGATATCAGATATTATATGACTGTCTTCTTTTGATCCAAAAAATATTATATTGTTTTTCTCAATCAATTTATTGCAGATCTTGGCATATTTTGGTTTTGGCAGCCTTTTTGAGTCCATCTCTTGCCCTGGATTCTTTGCCCCTCCTGGAGCAATCCCAATTAATGTTCTCTTTGTTTTTGCTTTTCTCACAATTTCATCTGCCTCATTATTTTCTTCAGGAGAGATGAATATCTCCATCTGTCTGCTTATATTTCCAATCTTAAGCAATCCTAATAATAAATTATTATAGTCAAGCTCATACTCTTCTCCCTTGAACTTGACTTTAAGATTATGTGCAAACCCTTCTCCTTTTCTGTCGAAGCCAATCCTGTATTTCACCCTGCAGAGGTAAGCGAATAATCCCCATATCCATGATTTGTCAAAAACAATGCATAAGTCATACTTCTTTGCCCTCAGTTCTTTGATCAGCTTTATGATCCCTCCAATTTTTGTCCTTCTGATGATTTCCTCATCAAATCCTATGATTTCATCAATATGATTATTTCCTTCTAACACTTTTTTTGAATAATTCCCAACTAGATAATCAATCTTAGCTTTTGGATATTTCTCAGCCAATGCTTTGATTGCAGGAGTTGTCATCATCACATCTCCTATGCTTGCAGATCTGATCAGCAGTATTTTTTCAGGATCAAGCACTTCCTTGATCTTTCTTTTCTTGAAGATAAATATAATATTTCCAATTATTCCTATTGTTCTGTTTAGCAGGCTCATTCTAAAAAGGGAAAACTCAATAATTCAATTATAAAGTTCTCCTTCCTCCATTTTTTTTCCTTTTTTGGCATCCTGAAAATCCCCTGGATTTTATCATTTTCCCATATCCTTCATCTTCTCAAGGCCTAAGAATATTGCTCCAGGAACAACACCTGAATTGATTGTTGAATTCTTCAGGTTTCCAAGCACTTCTTCTTTTGTCATCTCCATGACTGTAATATCTTCAGTTGCATCAAGTTTTTGCGAACCTACTTTCTCAGCTCCAGTTGCAAAATATATATGGCATGTACTTCTTGTTGCAGTTGGGTCAAGAAATATTGTTCCAATCTTTTCTAGATTCTCAACCTTATATCCTGTTTCTTCTAAAACCTCTCTTCTTGCTGCGTCTTCAGGAGACTCTCTATCATCCATCATGCCTGCTGGAATCTCCTGTATCTCTTCTTGCGCTCCATGCTTGTATTGTTTTAATATCAATATCTTGTTTTGTTTGGTCAAGCAAAAAACAATCACAGAATCTGGTCTTTCAAGTAAATAATAATCTTTGATTATTTTATTATTGGGTAATCTGATTTTCTCTCTTTTCACATTCACCCATTTGTTCTGCACTAAATATTCTGATTCAAGCACTTTCCATCTTCCATTATATTCTTCATCTGCCATATTCATATCCTTCCTGTGATTCTCCACCATTTGAGCTTTAATACCATTATATATCCTTTGTATAATTGTTTGAACCCTAGTTTTGATTTGCCTTTCTCCCTTTCAACAAATTCTATAGGTATCTCGCATATCTTAAATCCCTTAAGATGAGTCTTGTAAAGCATCTCTTGCACAATTGATGGCCCTTGAGAAACCATTTTGTCCAAATTGATTGTTTCAAGCACATTTCTCTTAAAAAACCTGTATCCTGAGTTGCAATCCCTTGCTTTTATTCCTAGTATTATTTGTATATAAAGATTTGCTAATATTGTGATTATCCTTCTCAATAATGGCCTTCCAATATCTTTTCCACCCTTCACCAGTCTAGAACCAAGTACCAGATCACATTCTTTTATTCTTTCAAGCATATTAGGGATATACTTAGGATTATGTGAATAATCAGCATCCATCTCACCTGCAACATCTGCTCCTTTTGCCAAAGCATACTTGAATCCAGCTATTCCTGCACTCCCTCTCCCTCTCTCTGTTGTCCTTGTTATCAGATGTATCTTTTTGCTTTTCTTCTGCATTACCTTAACCAACCCAGAAGTCCCATCTGGGCTGTTGTCATCAACTACTACAATTTCTATATCAAATTGGATCAGCTCATTAAGAAGATTCTGAATATTCTCGCTCTCATTATATGTTGGCACCACTACGAATGACTTCATTTTCCAAGCACCTTTTTCACAGCATCAAACAATAAATCAGATGTTATCAATTCCATGCATTTAATTTTCTCATCGCAATCCATCAGATAGCAAACCAGGCAGTCTTTGTCAGGCACAATTTTTTCTCCTTTTCCATACATCTCGATCTCAGCTGCAGGAGTCGGGCCGAAAAAGCTCACTACTTTCTTGTCTTGTGCTATTCCCAGATGCATTCCAAGTGTGTCGCTTGCCACAACTGCATCACACAGGTCAATTAGTGCAGCAAACTCAAGCAGTGAGTTATTGCATCCAGCATCAATTATTTGCTCATTGACCAGCTCAATTATCTTTTTATTCCTCTCGACCTCATCAGGCCCTCCAAATAATATGATTTTGGCTCCCAATCCCCTAACTAATCTATCAGCTAGTTCAGCTGTTTTTTCTTCACTTATTCTTTTGTATTTCCATCTGCCTCCTGCACCTGTGTTGAGTCCAATGACCAAATCATCTTTATTTATATCATTTTCTTCAGAAAATTTTCTTGCAAACTCTGTCTCACTGTCTGAATATCTGACAATTGGTTTGTTCATCTCTATCCTTAATATTTCAGAAATAATCTGCTGATAGGTTTTTTTGTTCTCAAATTTGAGTTTGTCAGCTTTCTCTTTACCACCTTTCTCATCTGGCCTCAACAAACCCATTCCAAGCCATTGTTCTGAATCATCTGTATACTTCCTTTTTCCATCAGGATCAAGGTATGCTCCAATTATTTTCCTGCTTTTGACAGAACTTGCCAATTCACACATTGCTTTTTCATCATCTAAAGAAATAACTACTTCATATTCATCATTTAGCTTGTCTTTTGTATCTGCATCAAATACGATTTTCTCATCAATAAGGTCAATATGTTTTATCAGGTCAAGATTGAATTTTGAAGTCACCCAAATGATATCACAACCCTTATGTTTTTTCTTTAGTCCAGGAAGTATAAAAGTAGTCCTGACTACATCGCCTGATGCCCCGCATTTTATTACTAAAATTCTAAAGCCCCCCATAGGTATAAAGAACAATATATTAATTATAAATGTTTCTAATAATTGAAAACTTTAATATCAATACAAAACAATATTAAAATACCACTTTCTTAAACCTAAAATAGTCGATTATTATAAGAAGCAAGTAAATATTTCCGAACAGCAGTATATAGAAAAAATATTCTGCAATATAAAAACTGCCGAATGAGACAACTGTCCAGCTGAATGGCAGTAATATCATTCCATGGTTGAATGAGGCTACATTGATTATGTCAATAACAACATGCCCTATCCACCCAATTGTCAGCATAAAAAATGATTTTATATAACCATGCTTGAAAAAAAATGGGATAACCAATGATAATATTATCATTGCAAATGGCTGGTGGAATCCAACCAATAGCCATTCTGTATTCTCAGGTATCTTAAAAAACAAGCTTAGATGATAGAATTGAAATAAAATATCTGGCAGGATCGCTCCTAACAACACCAGGCTTTTCTTCTTTACCCTGAATACTTTTGCAAGTATCAATCCTAGCATAAGATGTGATATCCAGTCAGGCATTTTTCCTCCTGTCAAGAAATATTGGAATCTTAGATTTCCTAAATTTAATCTTCCAATCATAAAAAAATATGGTTAAGAATCCTATCAATCCAACTATTGAAAGCCCAAACATCAGGCTGTCCTTCTCAAACATTAGGAATTCTTCTTCAATTACTGCTCCCTCTTCAACAGTTCCTCTTATCATCACCTGCCTTATAGAATCATCATTCTTCCTTTTATTTCCAAAAACTTTTATTCTATCAGAATTATAAGCGACATAATATTCTGTTTCATTTATCTCTTCTAAATATCCCCATATCTCTGCCTTCATATTCTCATATTTGGATGGGTTTTTATTGATGTCAGAGATTGAGGGAAAATATTTGTCATGCTCTAAATATATATAATATGAACTGGCTAATAGGACTCCTATTCCTAATATCACAAAAATACCTATGTATTTCTTACCCATATTTATCAGTTTTTTAGTCATATTTAAATAATTTAACCTTTTTACTTATAATAATGAAATCCAAACATATCCATATATTAATGATAACAATCCTTTACCTTTTCACTATATTCACCTGGACACAGCCTATAAGGACAAATGAGATCCCTTTTGGCCAGGTAGACGCATCATCTCATTTCACAGTTGCAGATTACACTTCATCCTATGATCAGCCAATAATATATCTGCCAAAATACATCTATTATAGATATGGTTTAGACAATACTTACAAAGAGAACACACTTTGGTATCATCCTCCTTACCACTTAAACCTAGCCCTAATGCAGTCATTTACAAACAGCAGATTCCTCTCATTCTACATTTTCATTGCAATCCTCTGCTCATTGATAGTATTGATCAATTATTTCATAATTGACAAATGGTATGGATTCTGGCCTGCTTTCCTCTCCTCAATTCTGGTTGCATTTGCAGGCAGGAATGTTCTTGTCTACTTATTCGGCCAATGGCCTGAAAGGATCTCATACTTTTTCACTCCAATCATTATTTACTTATTTTACATGTATTTCATCAATTACAATAAAAAAGAAGAAAAGACCATTTACATGTATCTATTAGCAGTCCTACTGGCTATCAACCTCTTGCTCCATCCAATGGGTTTTTTCCATTCAGTGGCAGCATTGGCAATAATCTATCTTTTCTTGGCAATAAAACAAAAAAAGATTTTCATAGTCAACCTGAAGACATTGTTTCTGCCTATAATAATTTTCTTGATAATAATCGCAATATTCCCTTACCAGACTGGAAATGTGATAAAATCCTTCCAAGGCTCTCCTTCTGTTGAAGGAACTCAGGGTGATTTCAGCAGATTATTCTCTTGGTTTAAAAAGCCAGACAATCTTGGAGGTGTTCCAGAGATTTATTTCTCATTTGCAGATATGAACGGACTCTGGATTATTCCTCTGATCCTGCTTGGAATAATCTTCCTTGCATTAAGAAGAAAAACACAGGACATTTTCATGCTTGGCTGGATTGTATCATTATACATAGTGATTCATGCAGATGTCATTGGGAAAGGCCCTTTTGTCCATCGTTCATTAGCTGCTTCTAACATGGTTTTTGCACCTTTAGCAGCAATTGGATTGTTAGCAATAATCTCATTTATTCCACTTAAAAAGCCAGTAAAAGATTATGCAAAATATGCATTAATAATAATTTTTATTGCACTTGCATTGATTTTCAACATCCTACCTTCAATAAACATGTTAAACACATTTTATGAATCACCTCTATCAAGGCTTAACCAGCCTCAATTTGAGGTTTCTCAATGGCTGACTGAGAACACTCTAGAATCTGCAGTAATCCTAGATATGGGTACATCTTCATTGGCAAAGAAGCGCTGGATGCAGTACATCTCTCAGCGCCATTTCAATGGCATTAATATTGAGGAATTGGAACAAGGGATTCCAAATACTCATGTTATATATGATTATAGTGATGTTGTTATTATAGGTGACCGAAACACATTTGATCAATTAGTCTCAAATGAACAACAGAACTTCAACAACTCCCAGCCTGCATATAATAGAGAAAATATCAGGGTGTATCAAATTGAAAATTAACAACCCTTATTTCAACATTGGACTTGCACTAATCATTGCAGTATTTTCATTAGCCATATTTGGATTAACTGGCTTACTCACAATAATCATAATCTTCCTGTTCTTCATTCTCCCATTCTACTTAATCCTTAGAAAGACCAACTTGCAAAGGGATGAAAAGATTTTCCTCCCCTTCTTCATAGGAATAGGTTTGTTCTCAACAATAGCCTATTATTTGGCATTTCCTCTGAATTCAATAAAAATATCTGCAGTAGTCACATTTATCTTATTGATTATTATAGGATTAGTTTTAAATTATTATTTAAAGAAACCAGATGATTCACACAATCATAACTAAATAATTTTCTTCACAATCCCCTTATCAGCCTGTACTTCTACTAAATCGCCATCTTTAAACATTTTGGTCGCATTATGGGCAGCAATCACGCAAGGTATGTTTAATTCTCTTGAAACAACAGCTGCATGGCCTGTAATGCCTCCTTCATCTGTGACAACTGCGCTTGCCTTCATGATTATTGGCATGAACAGAGGCTTTGTCTGAGTCACAATCAAGATATCTCCTTTTTGCATTTTTTTCATTTCATCATTTAGACTGAATCCTGCCCTGATCACAGTTGCTTTTCCTTTTGCATATCCTTTATTAGCAGTTTGTCCATGAACTTCTGACAAATCAATTTTTTCATCCAGATTGTTTAATTTAAAATACCTTTCAGCTTCATTTCCAGTAAGAAAATCATATTTTGAGTCTTTTAAGAATGCAACAAACAATTCTTTTCTTTCATTTACTATTTGTTGATCAACCTTTTCTTCTTTCTCTAGCAACTTAATAATCTCTTCTTTAGAGTAATTTTCTAAGTCACTTACACTTAATTGAAATCTTTTTCCAATCTCCTCAAATATTTTCCTGCAACCCCATTCACCACTTACCCAAGCCAATCTTATTTCAAGCCTTGCATGGCTAAAATCCTGGACTAATCTTGACAATTCCTGAATTTCTGGAGATATTTTATATTTCTTTATAATAAAATCTTGCTTTGACTTGATTGATTCCAAGGAGTCCATAATCTTTTCAATCTTATCTTTTATTTTGTGTTTCCCAATTTTAATATCGTTATCAAACTTTTTGATAAAATGGCTCAATGGTTTATGAGGCATCCCCTCTTCAGTGCCTAAAAATCTGTATTTATCATGATAATCTATAATGCCTCCTTTATCATCATCTAATACTATTTTGTGCCAGTCAATTTCTGATTTTTTTATAATGCTTGGTGAAGTTGGAACTGTTAGATCCAACAAGATCAAAGGATTGATTTTTTTAGTCTCCAGATATTTAGACAATTCTTCTTTTACAAGCTTAAAGCATTGTGGTTGAGTTGTATGATAGACTCCAAAAAGTTTTATAGTCAAATCATAATTCTTTAAGAATTTCTTTAGCAGCTCTTTATTATTCTTTTCAGACAAATCTGAATTAAACAATTCAGTATTAAACTTTAATCCATTTATTGCCAGATTCCTTGACTTTCCTAAAAGTTTCTTAGCCTTATCATTATCTGAGAATATGCTTAACCCAATCTTAGATTCTCTTTCCATATCCTGTTCTGAATAAAAGGTTTCACAAGCACTATTTCTACCGACAATAATTGAATTCCTGTATCCGACTCCTAGATTCTTCTTGAGCTCTTTCAGATTTGACTCTAGATTCCATTGAGCATAAAGAAAAGGCAAATAATTTGATTCCCAGACTTTTCTATATTTTTGAGTCATTTTATTCACTTTCACTTTCATTTTCATTGTCAGCTAGCATATCAACTAGATTATCCTCTACATTCCCATCATTCTCAACCTCTTCATTGTATGCACCGCTTTCAATCGTTGATTCTTGATAATCTTCGCTTCTAGCAAAATATGGATCCCTCTCCTCACCACCAGGTGTGTGCCTGATCAGGATTGCCTTATTTCCAGCTGCTACAGCAGCTTCAGCTATGTCAATGTCTTTTTCATCACTTACAAAGTCATAGCTGGTTGCATATCTGACTATCTCTTCGCTTTTCAGCACAAGTTCTGTATCATCAATGTCACCTGATCCACTGTCAGAGATAAGTCTTTTTACACCGATTATTCTTCCGTCTGAGTCATATTCCAGCTCTTTTACACCGATTATTCTTCCGTCTGAGTCATATTCCAGCTCTGTTCCAATCACTCCATAGATTACTTCTTCTCCTGCCTCTTCATTTATTCTGTCAGCTACATAAGAGACTTCATCTTTTGGATTTTTTGAGACTATGATTATCTTTTTTCCATGCTCCTTTGCAAGCCTTATGACTGCATCAATCACACCTTGGTTCATTACGCCACTGTCAAAGCACTTATCAACTGTCTCTTCAAGATCTTCTCTGGTCATTCCATACACATCCCCCATAGTCATGAACCATTCTCTAAGTGCATGATCTGAGCTTTTTTCTTTAGAAGTAGCTCCATACTGTTTATTTACAGCTAGATAATCCTCAAGTGGAGAAGCTCCAAAATTTGGCTGGTAGTGATCCCTATGAAGATGCTCAAACTGAGCCTGCATAGTTGTCTTCTCAACCCCTGTAAACACTCCTGTAAAATCCATTGCTATATATTCTGTCATTTTTATCACCCTATATTCTAGTCAGCCCAATCGTATGTGGCCCTTAAACCATGAGTTACCATACCACAACTTCGGGCCATCGCTGTATCAAATTCACCTATTTTATAATCTGATCTGATCTTATCATAAAACTCCTCGTCAGCCTGAGTTTCTGGCCATCTATCCAATCGATTTGAACGACGAGCCATTATATTATAACATTCAATAATGTCATCACATAAATCAGGATTTTGAAAATTAGCCAGTATATCATATCCCTCATTTTCAAGAGCCATTCTTAGAAGCCTTTCCCTTTCATGCAACATTCTTCCACATTCCATAATACCCCAACAAGGACCAGGCTGGTGTAATTCTTGCAATAACAAATCAATGCTCTGAATGATACTTTGTTTTACTTCTTGTTTATGATCCTCCATTTTTGTCACCTGTGTAAACCAACTCTTTGGCTGGTTTAGTCATTGCTTACCAATAAGTGGTGGCTAATAAGTATATGAATAAGAGTGTCCTTTTACAGGACTACTTTAGTAAAATTTATATATAAAATCATATAATGAGCTAATATGCAGTTCCAAAACCTTAGAAGGATTGGCCTTACAGAAGGTGAGATTAAGGTATATGAAGCCTTATTAGGGTTAGGTGAGTGCACAAAAACATTATTAGCAAAAACCTCAGGCATCTCTCCATCAAACATTTATGATGTCACAAACAGATTGATAGAAAAAGGTATAATCTCAAAAGTTGAAAAGAATGGCATCTCTCATTTTAGCCCTGCTAACCCAAACCATATCCTTAACTTTCTTAATGACAAAGAAAATGAAATCCAAAAAGAAAAAGACTTCATAAATCAGCTATTACCAACTTTATTATTGAAATTCAATGAAACCAAGGAAAAAGTCAATGTTGAAGTTTTCCAAGGCTGGAATGGTATGAAAACAATTTTCCAAGACTTAATAAACGAATGCAATAAAGGTGACATCTGCAATGTATTTGGTGCCAGCAAAGGTGAATCTGACAAACAAGCTGACAGGTTCTTTGTCAAATACTCAAAATTAAGGGAAAAAAAAGGAATCATAACAAACATCATCTTCAACAAGGAATTAAAAAACAGAAAGCAAAGGATTGAATTCTTCCAAAACTCCAAAAATTACAATATCAGATTCCTCCAGCAGTCCACTCCTGCAGAGATCATGACATACAAGAACAGATCATGTATAATAATCCTGACAAAAGACCCTTTAATCATAAGGATTACTGGAAAAGAAGTGACTGGTTCATTCAATCAGTATTTTGAGATACTATGGAATACTGCTTTAAACTAATCTTTTTCTTTAATAAACTTAATAACAAACCAACTTCCCAAAAGAACCAAAACAGGCCAAACCCAAATATGCCACTTAATATGCAGTCCCATAATAGAAATATTATAGCTAAATATAATAAACAATCCAATGTTTAATGCAGTCCCGACTATCATTCTCTCAAAAAACTTGAGTTTGTCATGCCAATAGTACATCATTGCTATTCCTGGGATTATAAAAAGCCAATATAATGAAACAACTGTTCTTAATATAACCAAGACACTCTCTTTAAAAAACACTAACTTAAACAAAACTAATGTAAGAACTAACAGAATCAATACATAAATCCCTTCATTTTTTATTTTATTCAATAGCTTCTGATCCATTTCCATTATCTCCTTCTGTTCGCACTTCACCTTCTGAGCCTTCCTCTCCTTGACTTTCTGCCTCATCTGTTTTTGCTTCTTCCCCTTCACTTGTTGTCCCTCCTGCTTCTCTTCCTTCAGCTTCTGCTTGCTGTGCCTGAATCATTTCAATAAATTTGTCCATATTTGAGCAATCCAAGATATTATCATTTTTTACAATGCTGACTACCTGATTATTGAAAACCTCGCTCATCCCATTTGTTAAAAACACAGCTCTGACAATATTATTGTGTTGTATAAATGCAGGAGTCCTGCTCACATCTGGATGGATGTCAAATACATAATAATCAAAAGAGCAGATATCCATTAAAGAAAACTTCAATGACATTTCTCCATGTTCTTCATTATATTCCCATTCATGCCTTCCAAAAGAAAACAAGCCTGTCCTGTAGGGATATCCTGGCAATGAATCGCCTGGCCTTTCAGTGTTATAATAAGCAAGGACTGTTCCATTCTGAACTGCTCTTTGATATTCTTGATCCTGCCAATTGATGAAGAAATGGAACCTGTGGCTGTTCCTTAATATTGCATCCTGGTCATAGATGTCTCCATAAAAAAAGTAAACTTTTGAATCAATTGGAGTATTGTCTGGTATCCATGTTATTGCCTCCCAATGATATGGGTCAATTGCGCTGAAATGGCTTGGTTTGTCATAATAGGCAAATGTGATGCTAAGCAACAGCACCGAACTTATGACTATGCTATACATTGTTTTCCATTTGATTTTTGCTAGGCTCTTAACTAATATTATAACATAATAAACAGCAATCCCAAAAAACACTGCTAAAAATATTGGAAAAAAGAATCTTGACTGGAATGCTTTTCTGAATCCGATGAAATTAAAGCTTCCCATCATAAATCCGAAGAATCCAAATAATAAGGCATAATCAATGCCTTTCTTGTCAATCAGCTTTTTTGCCAAGACAATCCCAGAGATGATCATACCTATAATTACAATTATTGAGACTAATTTAAACTGCTGAAATATTGTGGAATAAGTGACATTATTGTAGATCGGATTTCCGACTCCGACAAACCTTAAGAAACCGTTTGGAAAGAATCCTGTGCCTCCATTTGATCCTTGCTGTATGTCTCCAACAACATAAAGCAGCACAAATATTATTGAATAATAGATTGGCAGTATTACTCCAATCACACCCCCTATGATAATGTTCTTTAAATCAGCAAGTTTCAATCTTCTGTAAATCAGTTTTAGGGCAACAAAGGCACTGACTATTCCCACAATATAGAAATATTCTATTCCATGTGCAATCATAGTCACTCCCCAGAATATTCCAAAAAATATCCAGCTTTTTTTCAGTTCTATTTTTGAGAAAAACCATAATACTCCTATGACAAAGAGGTTTGTTATGAAAAATGGCCTTGACCCAAACCTTATCCCTATAAAGAACGGATCAATGAATACTAAAAGCATTAGTGGAAGAGAAAGCAGGGCCACATTCTTGTTATATTCCCTGATGATCACATAAATAAACATACAGCTAATTATTGTGATAATTATTGTGATAAAAAATATTACATCATACACTTCTAATCCTGAAGCAATAGAAAACGCAGCACTCACATAATATAGTCCTGGCGGGTAAAATCCTACCACATCATGGTATCCAGTTGAGCCATAGAATGGGTTGAATTTATAGCTTCCCTCTTTTTTGACCCAATCAGTCTTTGGCAGATGCTGGAATGCATCTGATGCAAAGTCCCCATGAGGATAATCATGCCTGAGGCTGTTGTCATACAAGGCAAAGCCTACCCACATCATGACTAGAACAAATACAACAAGGTATATTTTCTCAAGGTTTATCTTAATCTCTTCCATTTTTTATTCTTTTCTCTCTTTTTTGACAAATAATAGATAGACTAAAACTCCAATTATTAAAATTATTGTAATTATAGTGATCAATCTTCCTGTTTTATATGATTGAGGCATATAACTAAACATCACATCTTCAGCCTCATCAATATAAACAGCTGTTATCATGCTGTCTGCATTCAGAATCTCTTTCTCTTTTCCATCAATTGTTGCCTTCCACCCAGGGAATATTGAATACTTCTCGCTTATCACCAGGAATTTTCCCTTAGACTCTTTATTTAATCTTATCTCTTTGTGATCAAAATCATGTGTGATAATATCTTCATCCTCAATAACCACAGGCTCTGATTCTGTCTCAAATATTCTTTTAATGCCCTCATTTGTTAATTGATTCTCATCATTGAAGATATCAGGAATTATCAGGCCTCCATTATCATAAAATTCTCTCAACACTCTGATTTCACTATCATCAAGAGTGCTCTTTGCCAATATCACACCAGATATATGTTTGAGATCATTCTCAATAATTTTTTTATTGTCAGTCTCTTTTGTTATTATCACTGTCCTGATAGGATTAAACTCATCTCCAAGCAGCAGTCTTGGCATAACATTGTCAATATTCATTTTCTCTCCAAATAAAAGGATTGCATGCTCTGTCAAAAAAGCCCTTGGGATGGCATTTTTATTTTCATAGACATATGGCCCCCATCCTTTGTTGATGTTTGGCTCCTCACTTTTGCAGATTTCACAATCTGAAGCCTTTTTCACCAGCTCAAACCCGCTGACATTCAGCTCTGTTGTTGAAGTGATATACTTCAAATTAAGTATTCCCCATAATTTGGATGGATTTTGGTTGGCATATCCCAAATATTGGTTGAAATAAGGCACATGCCATGCAGATTCATATCCATATATTCCCTCAATCCCTAGTGGGACTGTATAAAATTGTGTATCCCAGTCTATTCCTCTTATTTCCCAGAAATTCATCCTGAAAATGCCTTCTTTAGAATCAATCTCATTTACAGCATCATTGTTTTCAATTGCATTATAGACATCAATGTTGATCTTGTTAAATGGTGAATATCCAAATACAGCTAAATCTAGAAATATGAGTAAAAAGACAGCTATATACAGTCCAATTTTTGTATTCCTAGTGACTTTTTTCAATATTTTCTCAAATAATACAAATGCACCTATCCCTGCTAGAGCAGAAGCTCCAAACGCAAACATAGATAATATTCTTTCCAAATATCTGAAACTGTCAAACGGTGGGATATACTTCCATAAGACATAGAATAGGAATGATCCAGATGCCAATAATAATGATATGATTAAAACAATCAGAAAAAAGATTGTCATTTTGTTCCTGAATTTAAACGCAATTGCCAGCAGCGCAAGCAGTGCAGCAAATATGCCTATGTGCTCTGAAGTCTTGAATTCATGTATTTTTGGCATTCTTATTGGCTCAATCAATCTTGAAAAGAATTCAGATACAGGAACCCTCCTGCCAGATGATTCCTCATATTTCAGCTCTGACCTTGAGCTCATCTCAAGATATTCTTTTTCTGGCAGGATCTTTTGTGCTGACAACCCTCCGATTATCAATCCAACAATAATCACATTAATTACAACCATTTTGACGTTTTTCTTAAAATTCATAACCATTATCATTGCATTATAAACTAAGAATATTAGAAAGGTAAATAAGAAAACTTTTAGATCAGGCCCTACTCTTATTTGGATTGCAAATATCAGCCCAGTGATCACAGACAGCAAAAACCATTTCTTTGATTTTAATGTCATTACAGCAAACAGCATCACAAGTGGAATAAATGCATAGGCATTGAGTGTCATCAGATTTGTGTTGTAAAAATATTTTATTGCATATCCATTGAACATATAGACAAACGCAGAAACAAATGCATATTCTGGTTTTAGTCTGATAGAAATCATAAACAGGTACATGAATAATCCTGCCAATATTATATCAATCACAAAATTCAGCTTTAACGCTGTGACAGTATTAAAAAAAAGAAGCAGATATCCAATAGGCTGGTCAAACCCAAAAGAGATTGCCTGTGCATAATAAGGAGTCCCGCTCATGAAAAATGGGTTCCATAAGGGATTGTAGTCATTATATTGTTCAAAAGAATGCCTAAGCACCTCTGACCTTGCAAAACCATATGTCAGCATGTCCCTGACTGGAATATTGTCACTCAACAAGAAATTTAGATAAAATATTGATGGGATAAGAATTACGAGAATCCCAAAAACCATCACCTTTTTATTTTTTTCATCCATTTTAAAAAAATTGTCAGGAATTTTCAAAAATCATCTGACATTCAATCCTGCTTTTTCTCAGCAACACACAAAATACTTAATCCAAAACCAAAATTTATTCTATTTTCAACATTTTTGAACCAGATATTCAGCATGTTATTCAATAGGCTCTTTTTATTGCTTCTGAATCCTGCTTTCAAGGACCTCTTCATTACCTTCTCACTGATTAGATAAGGGAAAAATCCCATCATGTTCCAGTATCTCATTTTTCTAACTTTAAACCCATTTTTTAACAGTATCTTCCTTAGCATTTTGGATGTATATCTTCTTTTATGTCCTGCTAAAATATCTCTTTTGCCGTATAAGAACCTAAAACATGGAACAACTATGATCAATTGGCCTTTTTCATTGATTATCTTTCCTAAATCTGAAACAACCTTATTATCATCTTCAATATGCTCTAAAACATCTATCATTACAATAGAGTCAACATTTTGTTTCAATACTTTCCTTATATTCTCAGCTGGTTCATTAAATATTTTTGAATCAGAATTGATTGCTCTGGCATGCTCTGCAGAATCTTTGTCAATTTCCATTCCAAATGTTTTCATCCCCCTTTTGCTCAAAAGCCTTATCAGGTATCCTCCTCCGCAACCTATATCCAGCACACTTTTCCCTTTTATATTTTTCATAATGAGATTAAATAGGTTAAAATCCCTGAAATCATTTTTAATATATTCATCTTTAAAATTGTCATATGAAAAATTGCATCTTTTGCAAGACTTGCCTTGCATTGGTTGTCCGCATACTGCACATTTCATATTATACCCTCAAATATTTCCCCATTATGATTAGTTATCTCAGCTTATTTAAATATTACTCTGGAGGAATACCCTATTATCCCCTTATTTTATCTTCCTTAAGATAGGAATTGCAAAAATACAGAGTATTATCACAAACACATACATGAGTATGTGCACAGAAAATCCAGATATAATTGCTTGTTCCTTTCCAGTTCCAAGGGCAATCATTGCTATTGCCCAAGCCCCTTCAGATGTTCCAAATCCGCCAAATGAGTGGATTGGCAGGATGCTTGCCCACATAAGGAATATGAATGCTATCATTATTATCCATAAACTTATCTGCATATTAAGGCTCAATATTATAAAATAAAATGAAGTCAGGAAACTGGCCCAGATTAATATAGAATAAATAATGACCTGCACCATCTTCTTATTTGATTTAATATTTTTTATCTCTTCAATGATCTCTTTTATCTTTGCCAGAAGAAAGGATATAAATCTATAATGATCAATTTTCAGCAGGTTGCAGAACCTAAAAGCAATCTTATGGATGTTATATCTTGTAAATATTAAAATAAATAACAGCATGATCATTAATAGCAGAAAGACTGACATTATTTTCAGAATACTGGACATTATGCTTGGTATTTCTCCAATATTCAATAGCGCTATTGAGAATATTATCAATGACACAGTAAAATCCATTACCCTGCATATGATAAGTACTGAGATTGATTGCGCACTTTTGATATTGCCTATTTTTTTTGTAAAATACACAAAACTGAGCTCGCCAAGCCTTGCTGGTATCAGATTATTCAATAGTGCATGCAATGATACAATCTTGAAAAGATTGTTCACATTAATGCTGTCATTAAGCAATGCCTTAAACCTGAATGTTCTGAAAAGATAGGTTATTGCATACAATACAAATCCTACAAAAAGAAGCTGTATGTCTGCATTTTTCAATGTCTCAAACAAGCTTTTAAGTGATATTTGGGACAGTAGTAACCAGATCAATCCTAATGCAATTGCTCCAAAAATGACATTTTTGATAATTTGTTTCTTTTTCATCTGAAAAAATATAATCTTTTTTTTTATAGTAATAGGATATGGCATAAATATTTAAATACTTATGTTTTCTTTATGGCAAGATGAAAATATTAGTTACTGGGGGGGCTGGCCTTATTGGCAGCATTGTTTGCAGGAAACTTCTAGAAAAAGACCATATTGTTGTATGTATTGATAACCTGAGTGATAATTATGGACAGGATTTAAAGCAATCTAATATTGATGAGCTTAAGAGTTCATTCCCAGATTCTTTTATTTTTTACAAGGCAGATATCACAGATATGGATGGGATAAAAGAAATATTTTCTCATGAAAATATTGAAAAGATAATCCATTTGGCTGCAATGGCTGGTGTCAGGCCTTCAATAGAAAAGCCAATGTTATATTCAAATGTGAACATCATTGGGCTTCAGAACTTGCTTGAGTCTGCCAGAAAATATAATATCAAGAAATTTGTGTCTGCTTCATCATCTTCTGTTTATGGAGATAGGGAAGAGATCCCATTTAAGGAGTCAGATAACACAGACTATCCAATATCACCATATGCAGCTACAAAAAAAGCAGGTGAAGTCCTCTGCTACACTTATCATAGCCTCTTTAATATAAACATTATATGCCTTAGGTTTTTCACAGTCTATGGTCCTGGTGGCAGGCCTGATATGGCCATCTTCAAGTTCACAAGGCTTATAGATGAGCAAAGGCCGATCACAGTTTTTGGAGATGGATCCTCAAAAAGGGATTATACCTTTGTCAGCGACATTTGTGATGGGATAATCTCAGCTTTGGACGCTGACCTTAAGTTTGAGATAATCAATTTAGGGGACAATAATCCTATTGAGCTTAATTATCTGATTTCATTGATTGAGAAAAATCTTGGAAAAAAGGCTATTATCAATAGGATGGCAATAAATCCAGGTGATGTAACAATAACCTGCGCAGATATCAGTAAGGCAAAAAAATTGTTGAATTACAGTCCTAAGATAAAGATTGAGGATGGCATAAGGATTTTTGTTGAGTGGTACAAGAATTATAAAACTAAAGACTAAAAAATAAAAGAAGAATAATAGAATCAAGTCGGAATTTGATTCCGAATGATCATTGATTCAAATTCCTAAAAATTTTTTAGACACAAAAAACAAAAAAATTTTTTAAAAAAAGAGCAAAAAGAGCAATAAGTATAATTTACCCTTAGAAATCCTACAATATCTTCTCAATATAATAACTCTTTCTCTCTCCGCCATAATATGTTTTGATAAGTATATCAGCTAACAATCCTAATATTATCAGCTGGAATCCAAGTATCATGAACAATACCCCTAACAGGAGCAATGGCCTGTTTGTGAGTGATTCATTGAAAAAGAATTTTCTGAAAGTAAGATAGAGATTGACCAGAAAACCAAATAAGAATGACAGTATGCCTAATCCCCCAAAAAGGTGCATTGGCCTGGTTGAATATTGCATCCAGAATTTTATTACCAAAAGATCAAGAAATCCCTTTAGCACCCTTACAAAATTGTATTTTGTCTTGCCATATTTTCTTCCCCTATGATTCACTTTTACCTCTCCGATCTTATATCCTTTCCACATCAATATAAGGGGTATAAATCTATGCATCTCTCCAAAAAGGTTGATATCAGCAAGGCATTCTTTTTTATATGCTTTTAATGAGCATCCAGAATCATGGATCTTCTCTCCAGTGATAGCTTTTCTGAATATATTTGCAATTTTAGATATGATTTTTTTTAAAAAACTGTCTCTTCTCTTATGCCTCCATCCGCTGACAACATCATATCCTTGTTTCATTTTCTCCAGCAGGTTTGGGATATCATGGGGATCATTCTGAAGGTCCCCGTCCATCTCAATTATCACTTTTCCTTTGGCAAGGCTGAATCCTGCATCCAATGCAGATGTCTGCCCGAAATTCTTCCTGAACTTGATGATCCTTAAATGTTTGTTCTTCTCCTTGATCTTGGTCATAAAAAAGAATGATCTGTCTTTGCTTCCGTCATCAATAAGGATGATCTCAAACTTGTCAGTTATCCCTTTAAGGACATCTGTGATTTCATCTACTAAAAATTTGATATTCTTTTCCTCATTATATATTGGTATTACAACACTTATATCCATTTTATTAGTTTGTCAAGAATGAATTTGTATTTAAAAATATGTGGGTCGATATGTTATATATTTAAGAAAACTTAGATGAAATTAATGCCTATATTTATGAAAATATTTCTTTATCTTTTTTCAGATTCATCATTATAAATGTCAAGTATCTTCTCGATGAACTTTGTTGTGGAAAATCCCTCAATAAATTTGGCAATATATATCCTTCCGCCATTTTTCTTTACAGTTGGAGCCTCTACACAGTCTTCTCCATAATCACTGCCATTTACATGGATATGTGGCTTCAGATTGTCAAGAAATGGCATGCACTCTGGCTCATCATATATCTCAATGTAATCAACACTGTCAAGCGCAGCAAGCATCTCTGCTCTTGCCCAGGCAGGATTTATCGGCCTTTTGTACCAGTTTGGATTCTTTACAAATTTTTTCCATTCTCTCACTGATTCATCGCTGTTCAATCCTAGAATCAGGACATCTCCTTGTTTTCTGGCTTCTTGGAGCATCTTGATATGCCCTATATGGAGTATGTCATAGCTTCCATTGATAGAAACTATTGTCTTGCCATGATTTCTTAATTCATCAGCAATCTGCCTGATCTCTTCTCTTGTTTTTACTTTCGGGCTTGTGATTTTCATCAGATCGCCTTCATAATCAGTTTGTATAAACTAGGGATTGTCTTTTCATGCCTTTCTATAATAACAAATCCCTTTCCTCCTAAAGCGCTTACAGGTCTTTCCACAACATTTAATCTTGGCCTGTAATGGTCAATCATATCTAGATTGGCAGTTGTGATATCACCTATATCATATCCTAGATTTCTTACAATTGTAATTGCTTTTAAAAATGTTTCTGGTAATATCACTGCGCTTCCGATATTGACTATCACTCCTTTGTCAGCCTTGCTTAGTGTATCTGCAAATTTCTTAAAGTCAATATATGTCGCTTTTCCCAGGCTGCTTCCATCACATTTTGGATTCATATGTATTGTGTCATTTCCTATTGCAACATGGACAGTTGCTGGTATCCCAAGATTATATGCCTGATACAGCACACTCTTCTCCTTATTCTTTCCATTTAGCTCATCAATCTTCTTGCCAATTGCATGTCCATATCCATTTCCTGAGCCTGCACCTTCTTTGATTGCACTGTTCATGAATTCTCCAGTCTCTTTGACCATTCCAAAGGTACCATTCTTAATTCCTGATTCAACATCCTCGCTTGTCTCTCCATATGTTGCAATCTCAAAATCATGTATGCTTGTTGCTCCATTCATTGCAATATGGTTTATCACTCCTTTTTTCATCAGATCTACAATATAGGCGCTCATCCCTGTCTTTACAACATGACCTCCTATCATGAATATTATCTGTTTGTTTTTATTGTATGCCTCGATTATCCTCTCTGCAAGCTCTCTTAGGTCTTCATTCTCAATTATCTTGAATGGGTCATCTGGATTTGGAAACCTGACTAATGCTTCTTTATGTTCCCTGTCCTTGATGCTTATTGTCTTGATCTTTGAAAAGTCTATCATATTAACAACTCAATCATTTTTTATTATCCAATCTGCTGCCTTGTCAAGGTTTTTTGCAATAAATGTAGGTTTTACCTCATAATGGCCATCTTTCCCTTTTTTCCCTGATTCAGTCAATAAAAGGATTGTTCTGCATCCAGCATTTTCACCCATCTTGATATCATCTGTCTTGTCTCCTATTACAAAGCTGTTCTTGACATCTATATCAATTCCTTTATCTGCCATATCTTTTACAGCTTTTTGTATCATTCCAGTCTTTGGCTTTCTGCAGCCGCAATCAATCTTAAATTCCCCTTTTCCTTCCATAGGATGATGGGGGCAGTAATAAACTCCCTCTAATTGAATGTCATGTTTTTTAAGTTCTTCCAGCATTAAATCAGTAAATTTATTGTATTCTTCTTTAGTGTAATATCCTCTTCCCATTCCAGATTGTCCAGTTGTAATGATCAAGAGATATTTTTTTAATTTGAGCTTTTGAAGTCCTTGGATTACTCCTTCTTCAAATCGGAATTTCATAAGTTCATATGTGAATCCATAGTCGACATTGATGGTTCCATCCCTGTCTAAAAAAACAGCTTTTGTTATTTTTGCCATGATATTGATTTAGGATTATTTATTTTTATTTAAACATATCTTATCCACAATCATTCTTTTTTAGTCATGATAGGCTTTTCAATAGCTCATCTCTTGTGATAGTGGCTGTCCCAACCTTTTCAATAGCAGCGCCTGCTCCATGATTCGCTAGATATGCAGATGCATGAATATCTAGTTCAAGATTGGCTAATGCCAATAATGAGATAGCTGTATCGCCTGCTCCTGAAACATCAACAACAGATTTTGCCTTTGTAGGTTCTAAAGCATGATTATGATGACTATCATAGCTGAACATTCCTCTTTCACTTAGTGTGATGACTAAATATTCTGGAGATAATCTCTGCATCATTTCTCTTCCAATATTTATAATATTGTCAGCTCTGCCATTTAGTCTGAGATTAGTGAATTGTTCAGCTTCGCTAAGATTACAGCATACTAATGTTGAGTTTTGATAGAATATAGCATTTGTTGGTTTCACTTCAGAATAAACTTTGACACCTTTTTGTGCTGCATATTTTATTACTTCTCTGACAACTGATTCAATTAGTAGCCCTTTATTATAATCAGATAATATTACTGCATCACTTTCATCAATGCAAGGTTTTATTCTGTCCAGGATCATTTGGCCTGTTTCTTCAGATATTGGGCTTGTATCTTCTTCATCAAATCTGGCAATTTGTTGTTGATGGGCTAATAGTCTCTGTTTTACTGTAGTGCTCCTATCATCTCCATTATATACTGGTATAAATGATATTCCATATTGTCTGCAAATTTCCTCTACCTTTCCCCCATAAAAGTCATTTCCTATCAATCCGCATAAGGTTGCTTTTGCATCTAATGTTGCCAGATTTTGTGCAACATTGCCTCCTGCCCCTAGGTTATACCTATGTCCATTTACTCTTACTAATGGAGCAGCAGGTTGTTCTGGATTTATCCTCTCAACTTCTCCAATTAGGTAATGGTCAAGGGCAATATCTCCTAATACCAGAATCCTTCTTTTATCAAAATTGCTGATTGCATTTTTAAGATCATAATCATTTGACATTCTGTTGTTTCTCTCCATTATTCAATATATGTTCTACTGAATCTCCTTTGCTCAGATTCGGAAGTATGTCAATTACCATATTTAAGAATAAGACTTTATTAATGCCTTTTTCTTTCATTAATCCTATCCACTGAATATCTTGCAATTGAATCTGCAATATCACTCCCAACTACTCCATTTTGGATAAAATCAACATATGGCCTTAAGCTTAAAAGCTCAGGATCTTTAGAATATGCTAAGAATATTGGATCTGAATGCCTTTGCCCTGCTGATTGTATCTTGAGGATCCTTTTTACATCTTCTGGAAGCCCAGAATCAATTTGAGGGTCATCAATTACAACAAATCCGTTCCATAATGGGTATGATAATTGCTGTAAAAGCACTTTTCTGATATCATTTGGCCTGTTTCCATATTCTTTTCCTCCAATTGCTATAAATGCTCTGGATTCAGGTCTTACTTTCTCAGAAACTTTTTCAAATAATCCATATTCACTGCTTGCCTTTCCAATCAATAATACATCTGGTTTATCAAGAAAATTTGTCTCTGCTTTATTTGGCATAAAATCACCTTCATTATATATTATATTAAAGTATGAACTATTCATACTATTCTTCTACCTTATTTAAATACATTATTGTTATATGATATATATTTTAGAAAATATAAATTATTAAAAAGGTATTACTATATCATACTGTTAGGGGGTAATACATCAAAGTTAAAATGAAGAAGGAAAAGATTGCGATTTCTGTGGATAAGCCATTGTTAGATATATTAGACTCCAAAGTAGACGGCTCAATCATCCGCTCAAGATCCCAGGCTTTTGAGATCTACCTAAAAAAAGGTCTTGGCTCTCAGCAGATTAGCACTGCTGTGATACTTCTAAAATCAGATCATCATAAGGTGGCATTAAAGAATCTTAAGTCAAAGACCTTGATCAAGAATCAGCTTGATTTTTTCAATAGCTTTGGTATCAAAAAGATTCTGATTGTGACCCAGTCCTCAAACCATCTTGATAAGATAAATCATGAATGCCTTCATACTACACAGGATGTCAAGATAATTGAGGATGATTCAAAAGGCAATGCAAATGCATTATTCAGGGTAAAAAAGATGTTGGATGACTCAAATTTTATTGTCTCAAGCGGTGATGTCTACAATGATTTTGACCTCAATAAGATGATCTCAAAGCATATCCATAATGATAAGCTTGCAACAATGGGCCTGATGACAAGAGAAAAGCCATCCCAGTATGGGAACGCAGTTCTTGATGGAGATCAGATCATTGATTTTCAGGAAAAGCCGAGGCAGACAACCTCATTCATTGTTAATGCAGGAATATACATCTTTAAGCCAGAGATCTTTGAGCTCTTTGAAAATACTGCTTCTTTGGAAAAAGATGTTTTTCCAAGATTAGCAAGGATAAAGCAGTTGAATGGGTTTTTCACTTACGGCGAATATCATCATATGGAAGAATAATTGAAGAATAGAATAATATAAGAATAGAAATCAGGTATTCTATCAGCTTTTCAACTTCTCAATATGTTTCATGACATCCTCTACCTCCAGATTTTTCATGCAGATGTTATTATGACTTGGCTGAAGGCATTCAGGCACTTTCCCCAGATGCACATTTATGCAAGGGCTAAACTCACAGATACCTCCTTTATACAGTCCAACACTGTCTTTCTGGAAAGGTCTCCATCTGATTGGAAGATTTGGGCCAAACAACCCGATTGTTTTTGTATCCATTGCAGCTCCAATATGCATTGGCCCTGAATCATTGCTAATGATTAAATCACATCTTTCCTCAAGATAAAACAATTGCTGCAGGCTTGTTTTCCCAGCAAGATTATCAATCTTGTCTTTATTCTTGACCAATCTGATTATTTCATCATTTAACTTGATATCATCTGAGCTTCCTAATAACACAATTTTTGCATTCTTCTCCTCAATTAGCCTGTCACCAAGCTCAGCAAAATTCTCCTTCATCCACATCCTTGATTTTGCCGACTCAGCTGCTCCTGCAAACAATCCCGCTAAAAAATCATTTTTAGACACTTTTTTATCATCCAATAATATCTCAATATAATTTTTATCTTTCTTACTATACCTCAATCTTTCCAATCTTTCCACTTTCCCGTCATATCCAATTAGTCTTATCAGGTCAAGATGAGTTTCAACAACATGCTGTTTGTCATTATAAGAGACTGACTTAGACAAAGTCATCCCTCTTATCCTATTTTTATAGCCGACTCTAAAACTGCCCACAAAAAAAGATATGATTGAGGAAATGTTTAGATACTCTTCAAAATCAACAACTAATGAATATTTCCTGTAATTTTTGGAGATGAACCTGGATATGGACGACAAATTTGTCTCAATCACAATTATATCATCAATAAAACCTTGTCCTTCAAAAACATCCTTTGCTCTCTTTGTGGTCAAAATATCAATCTGTGAATCCTTATATTGTTCTCTTAATGCCTTGATTGCAGGCAAAGTCAATATTGTCTCTCCAATCCCCCATAATTGAATTACTAATATCCTATCAACAGCCTTTAATTTCTTCCTGGAAAACAGCTTGTTAAGTATCCCTAGCTTAAGGCATACCAAGGTGCCGACATATTTGTCCAAAAACTTGATGCTTTTTACATCCATAATTAAAATGGGATTGAATCTAACTTTATAAAATTATTCTAAGAAATCTCTTACTTCTCCTTATTATCCTCTTTGCCGATTGCAATCTTTGATACAAGGTCATCTGTCTTCTTCTGCAGTCTTCTGACTAAGGAATAGGTATGGAAAAGTGTTCCTATTATTATGATGAATCCTAATATTATATAGAAATCAAGAGGCCTCTGCATTGTCAGCACATCCTTTACAAAATAGTTCAATTGGGTTGGAAATAATGTGATAAATATGAATCCTAGCCATAATATGGCCCAGACTAATCCTTCTTTTACAGTAAACTCTTTTCTTTTGTTGTGCAGGAATGTGATGTAAAGCATGAACAGTCCGAACAGCACTCCGATTATTTGTATTCCTAGCATATTACCGCCTCAATTTCCATAATAACATGTTAATCACAATCTTAATTCCATCTATTGCAGTTGTCCCTTTGTAGATGTCTGAATAGATTGTCTGTATTGGGATTTGTGTATACCTTAATCTTGTCTTTCCAAGGTTTGCGATCATCTCTGATTCCATTGAATAGTCATTTGCATCCCATCTGATCTTCCTGTATGCATCTGCAGTATATGCCCTGTATCCGCTCTGTGAGTCATATAAGTCAATATTATATAAAAACCTTGTAGCAGTATTTATAATGTTGTTTCCGATTTTCATCATCAATGGCATGTCTTTATTAAATTTTCTGAATCCAAACACAATGTCATTGTCCTTTATGGCTTCGAGAAAATTTGGGATCTCTTTTGGATCATGCTGGCCGTCTGCATCAATCAGTATCATTATCTTTCCACCTTTTTTTAATACAAAGTCACATCCTGTCTTGATTGAAGCTCCTTTTCCTATATTTATGGGATGTCTTAAAACAATTGCCTTGTTCTCTTTGGCTATCTTATTGGTTTCATCCCTGCTTCCATCATCAACAACAATGATATAGTTCAGGTGTTTTTTAATATTCCTGATAACACTTCCTATATATTTCTCCTCATTATATGCAGCCACAACAGCATAAATCTTGGATTTGTCTTCCATAAGAAAATAAAGAATATGTTCTTGTTTAAAAATTATTATGCTTCAGTTGTATTAAATTCTCCTCCAATCACATCACTTTCATTTATCATAACAATTTCACTTTTATTGATTGTATCAATCTCAATATTTTCTACATTATCAATCTCAGTTGCATTATACTCTTCTTCGCTGATTTCCTCAATTGTCACATCTTGCTGGAAAAACGGATAGACATTCTCCTGTTTTCCTTCCCAGTCAACTTTCCAGACAACTATCCTTTGTCCCAAGACACTGTTCTCTTCACTGAACTTCTTAAAATGTTTTGTTCCATGCCCATCTAAGAAATACAATTGGGTGAATATGCTGTCAGTCTGCTCAACATTTGTTATGAGCCTAGAAAACCCATCCTCGGTTGGGATCATCAGGACACCAAAATCCCCTCCATTCTCATATTCCTTGGTGATTATTCCAGTTTCATTCAGTATGACCAATTTCTTGGGTTTGTCTATGCCTTGGGCTGAACTAAATACCAGTTCCATTGATGTAGAGTTAAACAGTCCAGCACCGCCTCCAAATAATGAGCAGATATATATCCCTTCATCTTCTGGTGTGCATGGATCAATTCCAGATGCATAGCTTGGCCAAGGTGCTGTCCAGTCATTTGCATCCCTGCCAGTTCCCAATGATTGAATTTCTAAATATATTGCCTGTGCTTCATCATCTGTCATGTTGAATTCATCTTTTAGATATTTGACACCTTTGTCCATATTAAGATTATTATCTTTTATTTTGTTATACATTGTTGATCTCCTGAAATTCCAGATTCCAAAATGCCCCCATACTCCGCTTTTTCCTATCATGTCAGATGAGGTTATAAAATATGCTTCAGGAGGCTCGCAGTGTGTATTTTTCAAAACATTTTCTGCCTGCTCTTCATTAAGTCCATACTCTTTCAATACCTCTCTTGCCTCTTCTTTCTCTAAAACAATTATCTCATAGATTGTATCCACGCTCTTGTAAGTTTCATTTATTACCTTGTCAAGCTCATCAAATGCATTGTTGCTGCCGCAGTCAAGCATTCTTAATATTCCGACACTGATATCTTCATCAGATGTCAGGAGTGAATATCCTACCCAATGGGCCATTGGTGAGTCTTGTGATGTTCCGTCAAATGTTACAGGCCTGTCTGCAATATATTTGAACCAATGCCCGAAATCCCACCATGATGTTATTATGGCATTCTCACTGCTTTCTAATCTTATCTTTTCTAAAGAGCTCCACCATTCATCTGTCATGCTTGGAATGTCTTGATATGCTGTTGATTGTGCAGATTGCAGAGGCTTGATCAGGATTAAAGATAGCAGGGCTATGATGACTACTTGTGTGATTAGTTTGTTGATCTTTAATTCATTTGATATTATCTTGACAGCATACTGGTATATAATCCCCAATGCAAGTCCTACTGCAATCGAAAATGCAGGAACAAATAATAATATGAATCTTATACCTTTTATTCCAGAATATACTGTTGCAGCAAACCAAAGGACAAGCAGGATGCTGTACTTGATATAAATCAATCCACCCTCCTTATCTTTGATCAAAAATATTATCCCCTTTATAAATACAAATAATATTCCTAAAAGACTCAGGAAAAATAAGAATGTGCCTCCTATATTTCCAATCAATTCAGGAAATGATGATTCATTCTGTTCAGCCACTGTTGTGAAGACATTTGGCCAGACAGATGTTGCCCCTATTTGCTTTAATGTGACAAATCCCATAGGTTTTTCCACGACTGTATAGAACTCATTGAATCCTAGAAACATAGTGATAAAAATGCCTGAGAACATTATAAATACGATCAAGATAATAAAATTATATTTAATAAATTTTAGTTTGACTATCTGGTTGATTTTTATTCCTTTTTTATAATTTAATATTAAATAGACTGCTAGATAGCCAATGGCATATATTATTGTGGATATTATTATAAGATAGAACATATACCACCATCCTCCTGTCCATGCAAAACCAAGAAGGCCGATTAAAATGCCAGATAAGGCAGAATATATTATTTTCTTTTTTAGGTCTTTTTCTTCAAACGCAATTAAAAAGAACCATGCTGTATATAATGGCAGTGTCACGCTATATGCATCTGTATCTGAAAACCCTCCCATTGTCCTGTTGAGAAAGGCAGCGTGGACTGCGATTAAAAACCCTGCTGCAAATCCTCCATAATTGCCTGCAAGCCTTCTTGTGATAAAAAATCCAGGGATCACTGCCAAAGCGCTGATGAGGATTGGCATAAGGAAAATGAAACTCATTAGGTCTAGGTCTCTGTTGAAAAACTGGAACACTTTAAATAAATAAGCAGAAAGATATGCGTGGAGCATGTCAGGCACGATAAACCTTCCCAAAGGTGCAAACATATGATTGTCAAACGGCTTTCCATCCCTAAGCTCGTCTCCTGGATGTCCATTGTTAAGTATATTTCTTGCATGCCTTGTCCAATAATAAGGGTCAATTGCCAATAGGTAGGTGAATTCACCAATAACCTCTCCTTTGCTGTTTGTGATATCTCGCCTTAATCTTGATTTAAATTGGTTTGAGGAGGCTGATATTGCATTATCAATTTCCTTTTTGTTTTCACTCAGGATCTTTTCAAACTCTTTCTCAATTATTTTTGCTTTGTTCTCATCAGGAAGATTTGGATATTCATTATTGACTTTATTCTCAACCTGGGCTCTTATCCCATTATATATATTGTCTCTTGCCCAAACATCTGTTATCGGCAATATTGCTGACTGATATCTAAGATTAGCGCTGAAATAGACACAGAACAGTAGTATAAATATGATAAGGATTGTTGGGATGATCCAAGGTTTATTTTTAATATAAGTATATCCTTTTTTTATAGTTTTTGTCACATCTGAAAATTCTTCATCCTTTTCTTCATCCTCGCTTTTTTCTTTTTTGGCCTTTTTTTTAAAAAAGTTTTTGATTCCAGAAAAATCAATATTGAGTTCATCATCGTCTTTTTCTGTTTTATTATCTTCATTAATTATATCTTTCTTTTTCCATGCAACCTCTCTTTTATCCTCTTTTATTGCTTTTTCTTTGTATTCTTCCTTTTTCCCATTCTCCTCTTTTTTTTGACTCTCTCTTTGACTCTCTTCTCCCTTTTCAGCCTCTAATCTCCTGAGCTCTTCTTTTTTCTTCTCTATCTCTTCATGGATATCTTTTTTATCTTTTTTTTTCTCATCAAGAGCATCAAGAGATTTATCATCATCGCTAAATGATCCACTTACTTTCTTGAAGAATCCTTTTACCTTTTTCATGTCAAATGAAATCTCTTCATCATCAAAATCATCATCCAATGACATCACCTTATCAATTACACATTAACATTATCAATTACCAATTAATATTTCCAATTAATATTACTAATTAATAATTTGTAATATCAATTATTTTATCAATTCCCCTTAGCATATATAATAGGATAGGGACTTATTCTGCTTTTATAAAAGTTTGTTTTAGTTTTGATTATAAATAATATACTCTCAATATATCCTTAAAATTCATTTGGAATTTCTGGGAGCTTAGAAATGCATTGCATTTTAATGTTAATTTGGCTTAAGTTGGGGGTTTCTCACGTAATCAGTTAAGAATTGACAATTTTATAAAATAATTTACTACTTTATAATAAAGATATTAATAAAGTTTATAAATTGTTGCTCATTTCTATCTCTAAAATGCCTGATTTAATGCTTGAAACCATTTTAGATTGTCTTGCTGAAGGTTATAAAAGGTTGGAAAAATGGACTTTTCAAGAGGCTTCTGAGGTTCAGAATCAGAGAAGGACAACAGATCCTGATCTGAGAGTAAAATGTGTTTATACTGCTAATTTGTTTCTTTTCAGAGTTTCTGATAGTAATCTTGAGTATGGTCTTGGTGGTAGGCAGGCTTTTGATTCTGTTGCTGGTGCAGATATTGATAGATTTAGTGGAGAGATATTGAAAAGTGAGGGGCATGTTTACACTCTTACAGAGTCTCAACTGCAATTGCTTTCTGGATTTGATATTGATTGGGCTTTAGCTTCTGAATTAGGGTTGATTAGAAAAAATGATGAGTGGAGTTATGTTCCAGTTAATACTTCTGATGTTCGTGCTGAAAGATTAAGTGATGTTGTGAGGCCTTTTGCTGTTAAGGCACATGGCAGTTTGACAGCAAAATATGATCCAAAACAAGAATTTCCAGATTATGGGGAGAATATGAATATGCTTAGAGAAGATGGGGAGGTTGAACGAACAAGGCTTTGGTTTCCAACTGAGACTCATATTGAAAGGTTTATTCCTGAGGGTGGGGTGGTTGCGCGGGCGTCTAGGCTTCTCAACTTTCTCGACGATTCCAGTTTCGTTGCTGGCCATCGCGTTGTCGGCGATCGTGGTGCCTTGCGTGGGGTACAAATTGTCGGCGAAGCCGACTCGAAAAAAATTCAGGAAGTTGCGGCACTTCTTGCAAAGCCAAGGGCGCAAGAGATTATGGCTGCAAGTTTAACTCCTGCTACAATTGGAGGTTATGAGGCTGTTGGAGCTCTTTACAGAGGTAAATGTCAGGAAAGTTAAAGTTTTAATTATCAATATATAATCCAAAATTGGAGTGTGGAAAATGAATAATGCACAAGAACAACAGTTTGTTTATAATGTTAGGCAAGGAGCTTTAAAAGATATTTATGGGTTGTTTGTTCCTTCTACTATTAATACTGGTGCGCAATTGTCTGCTGCTAGGATAGCTGGTGAAGGATTGAGAAGAGTTTGGTTTTATACTGCTAATGCTCCTCTTGCTACAAAAAGAGATGGAAAATTGTTGTTGGGTATTGGTGGGAATGCTGCTTTTAATGTGGTTTTTGGAGAAGGCACTTCAACTGTGTGTCAGGAGCTTGCTGGTATTGGTTATGTTCATCTTAATTCTGGACAAAAAGATCTTATTTTGAGGTTAGAGCAGGCAGGGGATGTTGTTTTTGTTGATCCTAAAGGGTTGAGGCTTAAAGGAAGTGATGCTGAGTATAGGTCATTTCATGTCAGAACTGGTAGGTATGATAAGGATGTTACTGTTGCTAGGGTGCCTTGGGTTAGTGCTGGTTATGGTTCTGGTTATATGCTTGAAAGAGTTATGGATAATCTAAGAGTAAATGGTAGAATTTCTGAAACAAGAGTATTCACAATGAATCCTGATCATGCTGCTGAGAGTATTAAGGATGATGAGATTGTTGCGCGGGCGTCTAGGCTTAACGGCTTTGTCAACAATTCCAATTTCAATGCTAACTTTCGCGATGTCAGCGATCATGATGCCTTGCGTGGGGTACTTTTAGGAGAGTCCGCCAAAGGCGGCGAAAAAAATAGTCCTCTTGAAACTTTAGTGGGAAAAGGTTAGTGTGCTTCATGGAGGTATTGCAGTTGTGGATTTAGTGAATTCCACCAGTCTCTGACTGGTGGTTCTTTAGTTTAGATAATTAATTTTTATGTTTGTCAAATAAGGAATTTAACAAAATAGATCAGCCTTGGCTCTTTCAGCAATAGCTTAAATACCATTTTGCTTGGCTCATCCCTGTCAATTGTCTCTAGTATTTTTTTCATCCTTGGCTTGTCAAAATATCCTATCAGCCTGTTCCAGTCTTTTTCCTCAAATTTGTCCATAATATTTCTCATATATTTATGCAGAGATAAGTCAAAAAACAATCTCTTTCTCAATTCTCTTGAAAATTTCTTGTCTGTTCCAATGCATCCAGCCAATATTTCAGCTGATTTCATCCCTTGGATAATTCCTCCAGCAGTTGTTGCCTTTACAAGTCCGGCAGCATCACCTATAATATACATGTTTTCTTTGTTAAAGTTCATTCTTGCATCAAATTTTGGTATCAATCCACCTTGTGTCTCAATTATATTGTCTCTGAAATCCTTTCCAATCTTTTTCTCTAAAAAATCATCCAATATTCTCCTTATACCAAATGATCCAATTATGCCTACGCGAGCAATTTCCTTATTCTCAGGAACAATCCATGCAAATGTTCCTAAATATGGATAGAATTCAATCTTGTTCTCATTTTTATGCTCAATCCTGTATTGCAGGCTTGTCCAGTATTCTCTTTTTTTGTTTCCAAGAGATTTTGCTATTGCACTTTGCGGCCCGTCTGCTCCGATGATTACATCAGATCTTCTTTCAACCTTCTCCTCACTGCCTGTTTTTTTTATTGATAACATATTGTCTCTAACAATTTCAATTTTATTGCCTAGAAATATCTTTGCTCCCTCTTTTTCAGCTGTCTGGGCTAAAAATTTGTCAAATCTCTCTCTGTCAAGGATAAGATTTGCTTCCCTAAACCTGATTTTCAGTGATTTTCCGTTTGGAGCACATATCTCGACATCATTGATTCTATTAGCAACACATTCATCAGGAATTTCAATCAATTTTAGAATGGAATTTGTCACAATCCCTGTGCATTGCACTGGCTTGCCGATTTCTTTGTTTTTCTCATATATCTCAACTTCAAGCCCTTTTTTTGCAAGAAGATATCCTGCAAAACAACCTACTGGTCCTGCGCCAACAATTGATATCATGGAAAAGAGAGAATGACTAATAATATTTAATTCTAATTAAATTTTTATCAAAAACCTCCCCTCAACAAAACCAGAAAGTATCTATTATAAAATAGTTAAGTTATATTAGTACTTTATAATAGTATCAATACAAAAGATTTAAATATGTAATAGATATTTCTACCCTACAATTAGATAATAATTTTTTTAAAACAACTTTTAGAAGGGGATAATGTATGACTAAAGGAAATATTGAAAAAAAACCAGACTATGCTTCTAGAGCAACATACAGGGATTTAAATGCAACTCAAGCAGATGAAATTTATACTGCATTTCAAGCAAAAACTCATAGTGAAGATGGAAGAAAACTAACTCTTCAAGAAAGAAGAGAAGCAGTTGGTGACCAATTTGGTGTCAAATATGGCACTGTTAAAACAGTCTCAAGACATCAGGGAAAAGATTCCTCGCATTTAAGATCAGTTTCTCAATTATCTGATGATGATATAGCAAATGCTCGTCAAAGATATCAAAATTCTGATGAATCTGTTGATACAATTTTAGGAGACTTAAATCTAACTGCACGGGCTTTTTATTCAGGAGTTCTCGACGGATTTGATTACAGGAGAAGTGATGACAAGCTTCGTCTGTCAAAGATGGCAAAAGCTCGGCAAATTGCTAATGGTTATACAACTTCTCCAGCTGATATAGATGATGTTGTTGATTCAGATTCTCAATCAACATTACAAAGAGCTCATAAAGCTTGGGGTATGAGTAAATCTACAATTCGTTGTCCTGGTGATCATCCAGGCGATGATGATGTTGTACTACCTCAAGATGTACCTTTAGAGGCTGTTGTTGGAGAAGCTCATCCAGTTTATGCAGGCGGAAGAGTTCCTGATAAATTATCAAGTTCCAGATTTCCTTGTGGTGTTAGAACTCCAGAAGTTACAATGCGAACACCAGAGGGTCCAAGAGCTGAGATTGGAGATACTCCCCCAGGTGATAGGCCTGGTTTGAGCGAGAGTGATGTTAGTGCAAGTTTATATGGTAGTCCTGCTTCTGATGGATCAGCTCCAGCTGAAAGACCAGATACTTCTGAAAGCAGTGTCGCAGCATCTAGTGATACTCTGCCTGAAATTACTACAAGTCCTTCTTCTTTATATCAAAGAGTAAAAGATTGGTGTAGAAGAAATGTTGTAAAAGTTACTGCAGTTGCAGCAATTGCAGGTATTATGGCTGGAAGTTTTCTTACAGAATATGCAAGAGCTAGGCCAGCTGCATTAGCAAGAGACAAAGCTTTAGCAGCTTATGGACAAGCTCAAGGTGATTTAATAGATTCTCAAGTTATGCTTTCAGAAACTTCAGCTGCTTTAGGAACAGCAAGATCTGATATTGATGCTATTAATGCACAAATTGCAGGTGCTGGTCATAATAATCTTTTAGCTTTATTAGGAGCTTATGGTAAAAGAGGGGCTGATTTAGAAATAGCTCAACAAACAATTGATAGTAATCAATCTCTAATTGCAGGTACAGGACACGAAACTCTTGCAGCATTAATTGATGCTTATGGGAAAAGGGGATCTGAGTTAAAAGGCGCATATTCAAGCTTAAGAACCGCAAGGCAAGAGACAATTAAAGCACTAGAATCAAGAGCAGAGCTTCAAACAGCAAATAATACTTTTCAAGCTGAAGATGCAGATTTAGATTCTAAATTAAATCCAGTTCCTTTGCAAACAACACCTGATCAATTAACTCAATTACAATTATTGGATTCTCTCGGTAATGAATTAGAATCAAGTACAAGAGACCTTGCTCAAATACAAGTTGATACAGGTAAGAGAGGAAAACAAACAGTTAGACTCAACTTTATGCGAGATATTCCAGCACTTGGTTATGGAGATGACATTGGAGTTGCTCCTGGTGATACTGTTTTAGATTTAATTACAAACAGTGGCCATGAAATCTCTGCTATGACATCTAATATTGGGAATTTAGCTCAAGGAGCAGAAAATGTTCCTGATGTTGAACCTGGTTTTGGAACTGGATATTTTGCTGGAAAAATGAGCGTAACAAATCCATCTGTTCCTGCAGAGGCATTTGCCCTTGCATTAACAAATTTAGCTGATTCAAATATTATTGATAGTAAATATTTAGATCAGGCAGCTGGAGTTTTATCTGTTGTTGATCAGACTTTGATTGATTACAGGGATAAAGATGGAATAATAACTCATTTAATTGGGAATAGGCAGACAATTGAAGAGACTTTTGAAGACCATAGCAGAGGTCCAGTTAGATTTGTTAAACATGGTATTCAAAATTTAGGCCATAATCTGGCAGCAATTGCTCGTGGGCCATTCAGCAGATTAGGAAGAGGCAGAGGTGAATAAAATGAATAATATCAATCTTTTAAATCCAATGGAATATCTAACAAATGCATGGGATACTGCTAAAGCATTAGCAAGAGATTTTGTAATCGGTACTTCAATTGTTGCTGTAGCTGCTTCATGTGCAACACAGAATTATGGTGTTGATCATACAACAAAATCAAGAAGAGTTCCAGAAAATTTTCCAGAAGTGAGGGAAAAAGCCCCAGAACCTGCGCAAGCAGAATGTGAAGATGTTTTTGATCCAGCTGATCTTGATTCAATTCTCCAAACAGAAATGGCTCAAAGAGCAAAAAAACAAGGCCAGATAAGTGCATTGATTAATGGTACTGGAATTGATCCCAATCCTGGTCTTAAAGATCATATTCCATCTGATGGAACATCTTATGTTGTTCCTGTAGATGTTAATTTGATCACATCAAGAAAATCTTCAATACCAGGAAACTCTGAATTATTAAGATTTGGTGAAAATTATTTGAATGGGATTGGCTCAACACAAGAAGGAGTATTTAATATTACTCAGTTTGCAAGACACTTCTTGCCTCAGGGAGAAATGCAGGTTTCTGGATTGTATGTAAGCGATCCTGACATTACAGGAGGATTTAAGGATTTCCTGATTTTTTACAGCAGATTCAATCCTGATGGAGAGATTAATAAGGTATTCCCTCAGGTTTATGCAAGGACAACTAATTTTTATGATAAGAGAATAAGGGCAAATGATATTCCAGAAATCTCTTTTGTTTTCTGTAATAATGGACCTGATCTTGAGCATGAGACAGTTTATGTCAGGAATTTACTTGAGAAATTTATGGGTGCTGGATTGGCAGCTTATAGAACATCTGCTTCATTAGGTCAGCCGGAAGTTGGAGCAGGTGGTTATGTTGCAAAAGAACTCACAAAAGGATTGCTTAATCTGTTTAGAGACAGGAGAGATGATGTTAATTTTGTTTATGAAGTTGATCTTGGCCAAAATATTGGTTCATTGACTAATGAGCAGATTTTCTGGAGAGCATTTGGATCTGATAATGCAGCAAATGCTAATTATTTAGTTCCTTTTGTAGATTCTAATGGCAATGATATACTATTGCTCTGCAGATCCAACAGGTCTGAATTAACAGAAGATCCTCTTGTTTTGAATGTTGCTTCTTACCGTCAAGGTGGTTTATTTGGATTTTCATTATTTGCACCTGGTGTAAAAGGTCCAAATAAACTGATTGATTATGGTATAGACATTGCTTCTCAAGGTGTAGGTGCAGCTGCTGAAAAAGCATTATACACTCCACCTGAACCTGAACAGCAGATATATATTATTCCTATTATGGTTCCAAATGGTAGTAATAGTCTTATTCCATGGTGTCCTCAATTGCCACCTTCACCTGGCGGCATTCCTCAATTAGGAGGAACTGGTAGCTTTTTCAATGCTTTTGGACCAACAGGTAATGGAGGGGTTTTGAGTGGTGGAGGTTTTACTGGGGGAGGAGCTCTAAATCCAGGTCCTTAATATCATTAATAATTTCATTTTTTCATTTTCATTTAAAATAGATTAACAAAATCATAAACAAGACAATAGGGGGGATTTATTTATGAAAAAAATACTATTTATAATGCCATTTTTAGCTGTTCTTCTGGCAGCAAATGTCTTTGCAGTTGCAGACATTACATTTAACTTTAATGTCAACAATGTCGAATCAAAGTTCTTTACCTGTCTCGACATTAACTGTGATACTGTTAGCTCAACTCCATTTTCATTTTCAGGATCAACCTCTAATGGGCACATGCTGATCTCATTCCCCTCTTGTTTATTGTCCCCTTTTGGTTATGCAGGTTATTTCATAGTTCCAGCAGCAAATCCAGCTGATACAGGATATATCCCTGTTGAAGGCATTGCTACATTCCATACTTTTTGCAATCCTGGACATGCTTCAGGAAGTGTTGATATTAATTTTGACAGAGTTGCAAATTGCGCTTCTACAATTGATGAATTCACAGTCACAAATGATCTTTATGCTAATGAGCCTTTGCAGGTTAATGTTTCTGCTTCATTAGATGCAGTAACTCATTCAGCTTTCCAGGATGCTCATAATAATGTTGGATATATCCCTCCAGCATACAGGGATATCTATTATTCTGCAGACACTACTGTATCTTTGACAATCAAAAAAGATGGCCAGATTGTTAACCAGCAGATGACTTATTTTGATGCTGCACATGGTGACCCAATCTTTATGGATGAGGTGAAAAATGTTGAATATTCATGGGTTCCTGCTGAAGACGGACAATATGAGGCAACAGTAAGGACTGTTGTTACTGACAACCAATGTTCCTCAAATATTCCATTGTCATCAAGTAAATATTTTGGTGTGCTTCCAGGAAGGCCTACAAATGAATGTTACACAATCATCAATGGATTGAGGACAACTGATCCTTATCCAGTTGCAGGAGACACTGTAACAGTTGAGTATAATAAGATCAGCAATTATGCTGATCCACAGCATGCTTTGACATCTGTTCCTACAGATATTGATTATGAAGTGAGAAATTCAGCTCATCAGGTTATTTTATCTGGTTCAGCTTCACTTCCAGCTAATCCGAATGAAGTTGATCCGACAGCACATTCATTCCAATGGGTTGCTCCATATGAGGATGTTTTTACAATGGAAGTGGCAGGAACTGCTGACTCACCGCTTTGTGACGGAAAACCTAATCCAACTGAGACAGCTCAGGAAGAGATTTATGTTGCTCCAGCTCCAGTCTATGAGGTTACTTTCATAATTTCAGATGATACAACTGCTGCAAGAATCCAGGGCGCAACTGTTTCATCAAATGGTCAGACTGCAACAACCAATTCAAATGGCGTTGCTGTTATCGGCGGTTATGTAAACGGCCACTATACATATGATGTTACAAATCCATTATATCTTCCAATTGAAGGAGAGTTTGATATTTCTAATACAGACCTGACTGTCTCAAGAGCTATGCACAAGGCAAACACACCTCCAATCATAACTAATATTCCTGATGTTTCATTCCCAGAAGACACAATCCATAACAGTCTTGACTTGGATGATTATGTCCAGGATGAGGAAGACCTTGATGGAGATCTGTCATGGACATCTAATCAATTGCCTAATGTTGGTGTTTCAATCAATCCAACAACTCATATTGTGACTTTTACACCTGCTCCGGGATATAGTGGTTCAACAGGCATAGTCACATTCACAGTTCAAGATACAGGTGGATTGACTGATACTGATTCAATCTCAGTTACTGTCACACCAGTCAATGACGCACCAACAATAAGCGGATTGCCTGATCAAACATTAGCAGAGGATGCATCAATTAATAACGCATTTAACTTGAATGATTATGCAGGTGATCCAGATCATGCTGACTCTTTATTGGCTTACTCATTGACATCTATTACTAATGGAAATCAATGTGGAGTTACTATTGATGGAAGCGACAATATTGACATAAATCCTGATTTTAATTTTTATGGAATTTGTGATGTTACTGTTAGGGTTGAAGATCCTTTGGGAGCTTTTGATACAGATACTTTCAGGGTTACTGTCACTCCTGTTAATGATGCTCCTGTGATTGGTTCATTGCCTGATCAGACTCTTGCAGAAGACACAACAAAGCCTAATGCTTTTAACTTGAATGATTTTGCTAGTGATCCAGATAATACAGATTCACAATTGATATATTCTCTTACATCAGTTTCAAACAGCAATCAATGTGGAATAAGCATTGATGGTTCAGACAATATTGACATTGCTCCAGCATTAGATTTTAATGGTGTTTGTGACGCTGTTGTTCGAGTTACAGATCCAGATGGATTATATTCTGAAGACACTTTCAGAGTAACTGTTACACCTATAAATGATCCGCCTAATTTTGATCCAATTGTAAACCCAATTTCTGATGAGACATGGAACCAAGGGACATCAAATTTGAATGCTTTTGACCTAGACAACTATTTTTCTGATCCAGATGGAGATGCTCTGTCATATGCAGCATCTGCTTTAGACAATCCTAATATTGTCGTTTCAATCAATCCAACTTCCCATATTGTCAGTTTTACTCAGCCATCTAGTTATTTTGGTGTTGAGACTGTAACATTTACTGCAAATGATGGCAATGGTGGGACAGCAGACAGTAATGTTGTTACTTTGACTGTTGTAAGGCAATTTTATGAATGTAATGATGGTGTTGATAATGATGGTGATGGTGATATAGATTATCCAGCTGATTTTGGTTGTGATTCATATCTTGATGATGATGAGTCTGATGGTGTTGTTGTTTGTGATGCTGATCTTGATTGTGGTTCTCCTTATGATGAGTCTGCTTGTGGTGGTCTTGATTTTGTTACCACTACTCACACTCCGATTTGTGAGAATGCTGGTACTGAGCATAGTTATTGTGATGAGGATGTTGATACAGGCACTGATTATTGTAGTTTTATTTGTGATGATAGTTTAGGTTGTGATTATACTGAGTGTTCTGATTCTGTAGACAACGATTTTGACACATATACAGATTTTCCTGATGACCTAGGTTGCACTGATTATTTTGACGATGACGAATCAGATGGTCCTGTTTTGTGTTATGCTGATCTTGATTGTGGTTCTCCTTATGATGAGTCTGCTTGTGGTGGTCTTGATTTTGTTACCACTACTCACACTCCGATTTGTGAGAATGCTGGTACTGAGCATAGTTATTGTGATTTAGATGTTGATACAGGCACTGATTATTGTTATTTTATTTGTGATGATAGTTTAGGTTGTGATTATACTGAGTGTTCTGATTCTGTAGACAACGATTTTGACACATATACAGATTTTCCTGATGACCTAGGTTGCACTGATTATTTTGACGATGATGAGATTAATGATGGACCAGTTATAAGCGGATTGCCTGATGAGGATGTATTTGAAGACTCTGTGAATGATAATGTTTTCAATCTGAATGATTATACCGACGATCCAGATAATTCAGATTCAGAATTAACATACACCTTGATGTCTGTTTCAAACAACAATCAATGTGGAATATCAATTGGCTCCAATGATGATGTTGACATAGTTCCAGACTTATCTTTTATCGGTTCATGCACAGCTGTTGTGAGGGCAGAGGATCCGGATGGATTATTTACAGAGGATACATTTGTTGTAAATGTTTTGTTTGATCCATTGATTAATCATGCGCCTTATTTCACATCAGCACCTGTAACTTATTTAGAGATTAATGATCCAATGGATTTTGTTGAGAGATATGAGTATGATTCAGATGCGTCAGATCCTGACAATGATCCTCTTGTATATTCACTAATAACATGGCCGGCTGACATGACAATTGATCCAGTTACTGGATTGATACAATGGGATCCAGATGAGGATCAGGCTGGTGAAAATCATGTGATAATCATGGTTTCCGACGGATTTTTGACAGACTTGCAGGATTTTATTATTGACGTAGTTATACCAGATCCGATTTCATCTCCTCGTAGAAAGCTGTTTATTGACAGGATTAGTTTCGACGGAACATACTCAGATAAGTTTGAGGCAGGAAGCAGTGTTCAGGCAGTAATTACAATGACTAACAACGACTATTATGATATAAAAGAGATTACAGTCACATACACAATTCCTGAACTTGGAGTTAGAAGAAAGTTAGGTCCTTTTGGTATTGATGCAAAGACAACAGTGACGAAACTTGCTGACTTAGAGATTCCAGACTGGGCAGATCCAGGAATTTATGACGTGAGGGTTTCTATAGCTTCAACAAAAAGTGATGACTTGAGGAGAGTCCGTCATAGAGAATTAGAAATATATTAATTGATTAATATGAGGGGATATCTAAAAAAAGAAGGTGATGTATTGAAAGTTACGAGTGGAAATATATATAGTATGATACAATAATATTTAAATATAAGTTGTATTTACTATACCATAGTTATTAGGTGTAATTACTATATAATACTCATTAATCGAAAGGTTTATAAATGAGTATGTAATTACGTCCATATAACTATCAATATTAAAATAAATTATATAGGGGGTAAAACAAATGAAAAGTAAAATATTCGGAATGTTGTTAATGTTTCTGATAAGTGTCTTGGCACTTACAACAATTGCAAGTGCACAGATAGACGAGAGTTCAATAACAGTTTATCTCGACAATATCGAGCTACCAGAAGGAGATCCAGATCCACTAACTGGTTCCTTTGCAGTTCTTGATAGAGGAGAAACATTACCATTGAAAATAACATTTAATGCAAATGAGTCAACAGATAGATATGTCGAAATTGAAGTTGAGATTAAAGGTGATTCTAGAGATGATGTGATTGCAGCTGAATCAGAAGTTTTTGATTTGACTGTCGGAGGAAGATACATTGAGAGACTTGATCTAAGATTGACAAAAAGAATGGAACCAGGGATTTATGATATAATATTAACTATTCATGGAACCACAAGGGATATTTCAATAATGAGATATTATGCAATCTTAGTTGAAACCCCAGAACATTTAATTGATATTGACGATGTTATCTTTTCACCTGCTGGAAAGATAAAGGCTGGAAGAGCTCTATTGACAACTGTTAGGGTTGAAAATAATGGAGACAGAAATGAAGACGGCGTTAAAGTTGAAGTATCTATACCAGAATTAGGAATTTCAGCTGCTGACTACATTGATGAGCTTGAGCCTGAGGGTGAAGATGATGATCAAACAACAAGTGAAGAGCTTTACATGAGGATTCCTGATTGTGCTGAAGCAGGAGATTACACAGTACAGATCGATGTTACCTATGATGATGGTGACGAGGTTGCTTCAACAACAAGGACAATCGAGGTTATTCCAAATGAAGCTTGTGAGCTTGATACTGTAGTTCCAACTACACAACCAGAAGCTGGACCTTCAACAATAATCAAGGTTCAGGATGTATCTACTGGAGAAGGAGCAGGTGCTTACCAGGTGACAATTACTAATGCAGGTTCTTCAACAAGAGCTTACACAGTATCTGTTAATGGTGGAAACCAGTTAGATGCTTCAATCCAGCCAAGTAACACAATATTGGTAAATGCTGGTGATGCTGATTCAGTTTTAGTGTTCTTGTCAGCAAAGCAGGGCGTGCCAGCTGGTCAGTATGGATTCAGCCTATCTGTAAGTTCAGGAGACAGTGTTTTAAAACAGATTCCACTTACAGCAAATGTTGCTGGAACATCAGCTAGTGGTGTTGCTGGATCAAGCCTTAAGAGAGGCTTGGAGATTGGTTTGGTTGTTTTAGTCGTCCTTTTAGTCATTCTTGGCCTGATAATTGGATTTAACAAATTAAAAGGCGATGAAGACGAGGACGCAGAAGGGACACAAACTTATTATTAATTGTTGTTCCGAACAACACAAAAATTTTAATTTTTTTTTATTTTACTTTTCATTTACTCCTTTATTTTTTTCTTTTTTGTATTTTTTATCAATAAAATCTAATTCTTCAGTATCTTATCAATTTCAGACTAATTCCTCAATTAATCTCTTGTATGATATTAACCTATATATTCTAAAATAATTTAAAAATCATATTTCTTTAACAATAGTATTATTTTTAATACTTCTAGTTTTTTAACTTTGAGATAGGGTTTATTTGGGGGATTATTACATAAATGGTTGGTATTATATGAATAAATCCATAAAATATACTTTAACACTTATACTTTTATTGTCAATAATTCTTTTGATTAGCTTAACCTCTGATGTTTATGCAACAAACAGGATGAATGCATATACAGATGCTGAAATTCGGACATGCTCTTGTATTGAGTCAATAAACACTATAATAGTGGAAAATAATGATATTTATTCTCGAAGTTATGAAGTAAATATATATAATAATGAGATCTCAAAGTGGGTTACAATTGCCCCTTATATCTTTAAATTAGATTCTGGAGAGTCAATTGATTTATATCAGCATATTAAGGTTCCCTGCTTCTATGATAAAGGCTCATATGGCCATAAAATCCAGATAATATCATCATCTGGTGAGGTCAAGGAGTTAAATCAGAATGTAATAATCCAGAATTGCCAGAACTTGGAAGTTATTCCTTTGACAAATTCGCAGAAGATCTGCGGTTGTGACAAGGCAGAATATGAGATCCAAATCAATAATGTTGGCTTTTTCAAGGAAGAATATAAGGTTTATATCAATTCATTCAATGATGCCTCTGCAACTGACCAAAACCCTCTTATTATTGATCCAGGTGCTGGTAAGATCACTACCTTAAGTATTGATCCTTCTTGTGAAGATGTTGGGAATTATTCAATTGAAGCATCAGTTCTTGCTACACAATCTAAATTCCTTACAAAATTTCCTCTGGATCTTCAGGTGGACAATTGTTATGATTATGATGTTAAGCTTGGTGAAGTTTTATCTGCTCAATCTCAAGCATCAAATAATGATTTTAAGGAAATCAGTTATGATTATGATATTTGCGAGTCCTTGCCTGTAAAAATCCCTGTCAAGATTGATAATCCTGGTCCGATTGAGAATTCATATGAGATTGAAATTTCTCCAATTGATGATATCTTATCTCTTGATACAAATAAGGTTTCAATTGGTTCAGGCAAGTCACAATTAGTATACCTAAATGTCAAGCCTCCTGTTGGAGATGAATATTCAAGGACTTATTCAATTGATATCAAATCTGATATAGGGAAGATCAGCAAATCTTTGTCTCTTCCTCTCAATATTGAGAATTGTTTTATTCCAAAGATTGGCAGGGGATCAAAGAGGATAAAAGTAAGCTATTCTGAATCCATTACTTCAATTCCTATCAGGAATTCAGGGAATAAATTAGCTGATTATGAACTGTCTCTTGAGACAGATCAGCCTTGGATTTCATCACAGCAGAAATTTGTTGCCTTAGCTCCTTCAGAATCAACATCCTTTAGCATTATGACAAAACCTTCTGAAAATACCCCTCCTGGAAATTATCTGGTCAAATTAAATGTTAAATCCAGCAACAATATTGTTTATGTCCAGCCTTTTATAATCAGTCTTAAGAAGTCAAATGCAATCATTGACTTTATATCTATATTCTGGATTTATCTTATTATTGCCTTGATAATTTTGATTGTTGTCCTGATTATACTTTCCTTGTCAAAGGATATTGTTAAAAAGAGTAAATTGAAGAAGATTGCAGAAAAGGCTCAAATAATGGAGAAAGTAAAAAAAGTAAAGTCTGTTATCAAAAAAGAGGTCAAGAAAGAGCCAAAAAAAGATGTTAAAAAAGAGCCTGAAAAAATTATAAAAGAAGAGGTTGCAAGAAAAAAGTACAAGGTTGAGATCTGGCATATCATTTTGGTTATTGTTATTGCGATTGTGGCTGCAGTCCTGATCTATGTCTTTCTGGCTTATCCTATCGCGCCTTTTTTCAAGTCTTTGTTTGTTCCAGTAAATGAGACAACTGCTGCAACAGTAGAGGAAGTGACAACGACAGAAGTGGCTGCAATTGAACCCCCTCTCACATCCAAGATTGGGATATTGTATGAGAAAATTAAGGGTGTTATAGGTACATTAAAGGATACTATTTTTGGATACTTTAAATCAGCTTATAATTTTGTCTTATTGTATAAATGGTTTTTCTTGGCAGGAATTACCTTATTGTTACTAATCATCATAATTCTAATTTTTAGAAGACCACTTCTTAGATTCTCAAGGAAAACATCTGGAAAAATAAGAGTTAGATACAGCAAATGGAGAGTGAAAAGGGCAAGGAAAAAAGAGCTCAATAAAAAGAATAGGGAAAAGAAAAGATTAGAAAAGGAGAAAAAGAGAATAGAACAAGAGAAAAAGAGAAAAGAATTGATAAAAAATGTTGAGAAAAAGCCATTAAAGAGAGCCAAGGCAGGGCCTGTTAAAAAATTAGTGTTAAAGGATACAAAAGAGGAAAAGAAAAGACCTCCTGTTTGGCCTGTATTCTTGATTATCTTGATTGCAATAATTGTCACTGCTTTTTATTACATGAATATGTTGCCATTCTTGCCTTATGAAAATGTTACAGCAACCACTGCAATAGAGATTGTAGAGACAACAACTTTGGCTGAAACAACAACCACTTTGATTGAGACTACAACATCATCATTAGTAGATGTCACAACTACTAGTGGGCCTTTAACAACATCAACAACTTTATCTGGAGAAAATATAGGATTTTTGCAGACATTATCAGGCTCACTCAACAATGTGATAACACCTGTTAGAACCATGATTAATGATTATTTCCCCTATATCATTGCTGGAATCATTGTCCTGGTTCTTTTGATAATTCTGATTAAGGTAATATCTTTTATTTCAAAGTGGCCAAAAAAAGAAAAGCCAGTAATACCAGAAAAAAAAGATGAGATCAGGAAAGATGAGACAATAAAAGCGGAAATAAAGAAAGGTCAAAATATTGAACCTAAAAAACTGGTTGAAAAGCAGGTAAAAAAAGATGAAAAGATGCAGATAGGTCCTGAGATTGTTGAGCCAAAAATCTGGCCTGCCTTATTGTTTTTGCTTGTGCTTCTTGCAATATTGATTGCCTTGATTTATTATATCCATAAGAAGATTGGAATACTCAACATTCTAAGTTTTTTATATGGAATTGTTAAATCAATCTTTTTTGGTGCATGGAGCATAATAAATTTTATCTTGCTTTTTTTGATGAATAATCTCACTTACATTATTATTGGCATTTTAATTGTCATTATTTTGATTATTATACGCTCATATGTTAAAAGGAGGAGTAGTGCATATTATTTTGAAAAATCACTCTCAACATATTCAGTTGGTGATGATGTCACAATCCCAGTGAATGAGAAGATTGGTATTGGTGAGATATCATTTAGGATCAGGAGCAGGATTAGCAATGCATCAATCTCTATCAAAGGTTTGAAAAAAAAGCCTACTTTCATCAGGCCTTCCCCTCATGTTTATAGGTATTTTGAGATAGATGCAAAAAATATAAGTGAAAACAACCTTTCAAATGTCCTTCTGAGGTTCAGGGTTAAGAAATCATGGATTGTGTATCAAGATATTGATCCAAAATCAATTATTATAAAGAGGTATGAAAAGCGCCAATGGATTGATATTTCTACTAAGATCATTGATGAGGATGATTCATTCCTTTATTTTGAGACAAAACTTCCTGATTTTAGCTATTATGCAATTGCTGGTCTGATGAGGGAGAAACCTGTTATTTTGGAGAAAAAGCCTATTATTGAATTAAAAAAAATAGAAAAGCCTGTTGAAAAGACAGTCATTGTTGCTCCAAAAAAGATAACTGAAAAACCAAAAGAAAAGATAATCAGGGAGAAAAAGCCTAAAAAGGAGGATGATCTCCAATGGCCAATATATCTGCTTATTTTAGTGATAATAGCTGTTATTGTCAGCTTGGTTTATTATAATTATGACACAATCTCTTCTTTGATTACTCCAACTGCAGAGACAGCATTGAGTTCAGCTGAGATAACATCAACAACGATGATTGTAACAACATTGGTCACAATACCTGAGAAACCCACTACAACAATTGAGGAGTTTAGGACTGATGAGATCCTCAGCTCAATATCAGATGGCCGTTATAAGTATAATGCTGAAGGCAAGGTTGTCAACACTGAATCCAACGCAATCCTTTCTAACGATGAGTTCGCTGATTTGTTGATAAAGAATATGGTTGATATTATTGTTAAGACACGACTGTCTGTCAATGAATTGAACAATCTGATCAGGATTTTATCTGTTAATAAGACTATTATTGATGAAAAAGGTATTCCCATCCAGGTCTGGAATTTTGATGAGAATAGATCCTTAGATCTTTCTCAATATTTCATTGATCCTGATGGTGATAAGCTTGTTTATTCAGCTGAGTCTACAGATCATATAAATATTGATATTGACAATGAACTTGGTATAGCTAAGTTAATCCATGACCCAGGATTTAGTGGTGCTGAAACAGTGGTATTTACAGCTGATGATGGCAAGGGAGGTGTTGTTGAGAGCAATGAAGTGCTCCTTATTGTAAAGAAAGCTCCTGATGTTCCTATTTCAGAGAAAATTAAAGAGGATTTGAATGATTTTTTAGGCAAGATTAAGGAAAGTGCCAGTTTGATTATAAGCAAACCAGCCTCTTTTTTCATTGATTATCTCAATTATATTATTGCAGGCTTAGTCATTGTTTTTATCATCATATTGTTTGTAAAATATAATGACAAGATCCTTGATTTTTTGGATGAGAATAATAATAAAAAGGAAAAAGAAAAAGATAATAAATCTTCTAAAAAAGATAAGAATTCTAAGAAATAGTTACTACTTAACCGTAACATTTTTAAATCAATTTATACTTCGATTTATCATGACAACAAAGAGTACAGCAAGAAGACTTGGTATTATGTTTGATCTAGATGATTTAGCTGATTATTTTTCAATTACACCTGAATTAGTGGTTGAAGCAGTTGAAAAAGGGCTCCTTCCTCATGATCATGGTCTGTTATTAAGTGGAAGAGGATTGGATTGCAATTTAGATCCTATTACAATGATAGAATTTAGGGAATTGTTAGCTATGTTGCCTTATCAAGGATCTAATCAAGATTATCCTGAAAGTGCTATCCTCTTTTCAAATCCTATAAAAAAAGGTGTTAAAGTCGATCAAGGAAGAAGGATTTGCATACCTCCGTCTTATTACAATCTATTTCCTGAATCCGAGGGAAAATACAAGACATGTGTCATTGGTGAAAATAGGATCTTAAAGAGAAATCTAGTTTTTCCTGATGTAAATCAACATTATGTTAATTTCAAAGGATATGTTTATGGTGAATCCCATATGGATAATCAGAGAAGGCTTTTGCTTTCTAAGGACTTGTTTATGCCTGGTGAGAGATTATGGGTGATTGGGGGCAATAGGCCTTACCTTGAAATTACACATAGAATAGAGGAATAATCTAATTCTCATATTAATTTTCTTATATTAACATTTTAACAATCTCATAAGCCATTCCAAGAACAAACAACCCAATCAGAAGATATTCTATCACTCTGTTTTTTGCAATTGTATATTCTGGTTTTCTCTCCCCGTATTTCTTGGCTTTCATATATATGATGACAGTCATTATTCCTATTAACCCTAATGCAAAAGTTCCTGTAAATCCGATTATATTGATAAAATTGGTGATATCGACAATAAATGAGTCAATGAAGAAAAAAATTATTGGTACAGATATTGTGAAGATCCATGACAGCCTCCATCCAATATGGTCATCAAAATGGAACATCTCCTTTAACCCATAGCCTAATACTAAAAAGCTTGTTGTTATTGCAAATAATGCAAACAAGTTTGCAAATATGAGCATATTTCTCCCCATTATTTGCCCAAGTGCTATTGTTGCAATTCTTTTGTCTGTTTCAAGACTCTCAAAATTCTGTAGTCCAACCACTCCTAATACAGCAAAGCTGAAGATTATTGCAATCAGTATTGATATAGTTGTCCCGATTATTATTGCTTTTTTCAGCTCTTTCTTGTTCTTCTTGAGCTCTTCTTTCATCTCTGGTATTGCCACTGTGCCAAATAATGAGAATAGGATAACTCCATATGGTACAAGTATATTGTTAAAGTTAACTAGGTGAAAATTTGAATAATTGATTTTTGTGAAGGATACTGTTATTATCAGTATTAGGATCCCGATAAGGATCATTGATATCCCTAGTTCCCATCTTTTGATTGCCTTGATTCCAATATATATTATTGTGCTGCAGAAGACAAAGAATCCAAATCCATAATATATTGGGTTTCCTCCAAATATCGTCGACAATAATTCTCCGCTGGCAATCAGGTAGGCAATCAAGGCACCGTAAATGCTTAATATGAAAAGTGATGCAACAATAAATTTTCCTTTTTTCCCGATATATTTCTCTGCAAATCCTGTTATCTGATGGTTTCCTTTTGTCCTCAATACAATCTCACCCATATAGAGCTGAAGCATTAGGATGAAGAAACCTATGATCAAGATATCCACGAGGCCTACAATAAACCCTGCTTTTGCAATCACATAAGGGATTCCCAAGACTCCTGCGCCGATTGTTGCTCCGACTAATGTCGCAGCTGCCTCCCACACCTCTTTTTTCATATTCTTTTCCTCATATAATAATTATATAAACTTTATTATTAATTATAAACAAGTTTCTTTAATCAAGTTTCTAATTATTTGCAATTGAATATTTATTAACTATCATTTTTTGGCCAAATCCCACAAAAGATCAAAATTTACTTTATATGATTTTGCTACCTCTTTGCTTCTTATCAAAGTGGCAATTGGCTGCTCTCCCCAAACCATTATCGCTACCTTGTCACCATAGATCCATGTTGTTGCTGGAGTCTCTTGTATATTTGAGCTATATCGCATTTGACAGATAGGAAACTTTTCTTTGGATTTCTTTTTTCTAATTTTTTCATTAAAAAGAATTTTTAATGGAATTCTGTTTTCTTTTCTTTTCAAATGCCATTGCCTTGCATAGTGTGTGAATAAATCTACAAACTTGCCTTCTGCTCCAAAAACAAGTAATTCTTTTTTCGTCTTTATGACATCTTCAGCCACTGATTTTATTCCTTTCCTGCCTTTAAAAATTGTCGCTTCTTGAGGCTCTTTACTTAGCATTCTTTTAGCCTTTAATTCAGGAAGTATTGAATTTACTAATTTCTTTTTTTGTTCTATCTCTTCCTGTTTTTCAGACAGGAACTTAGTGATTCTAGTTGGCTCAGCAGCTTCAAAATATTTTCTATTTGTTTTTATAACATAGCTGACAAGGCCTTTTTCTATAAGTCTTTCCAAAGCATCATAGACATTTGTCCTATTAATACCTGACTTTTTTGTGATTTCTCCTGCCAAAGCAGATCCTAGACCAAGAAGATCAAGATAGATTTTTACTTCATTTCCTGCCAATCCTGCGTTTTCAAGTATTAATTTTGGATTCATACAGAGTGCAGTTGTTTTCCAGTATTTAAATTTTATTATTGTTGTAATATAATATTACAACAAAAACTTAAGTATACTATGTGTAGTTACTAATGTGTTACAAATAAACATGTAGGAGGAAAATAAAATGTACACAAATGATAGAGAAGTAATTGATGCTGTGAGGGAAATATTAGCAGGGCAAACTGTAAAATATGCAGACCTTGATAGAAATGGTTTAAGGGCAATTGGTTTAAAGCAGTGGGATGGTCCAAGGAACTATTTGCTGGAAGAAAGCTTTGATCATAAATTAGAGTGGTTATTCTATGTGGATGCATTCAGATCTGGTGAAATAAGGATGGAATCTCTAAATACTGATCCAAGAAGGGAAATGTCTACTGATTTTCTGCTTTATCCAAGAGAAATCCAAGTTGAATTAGCTACTCATTTTAAACCAAAAAGATTTCTCAGTAGAAAACCTGCAAAGCCTTTGCAAGTTACAGAACAACATGCTTATGGAGAAGATAGTTTCTGGAGAATTCCTAAGATGACTCAAATCCATTCAACAGAGGAAGTTTTACCATTGTATGCTAAACAATTTGGGAAATTAGAGGAATTGATGAAGAGAGATTAGAGGAATTAATAAAACTTCACTTTCTTTAATTTCTTTATGATGATTTGTGGGGTTGGTAGAACCAAAGATATTCTGATAGTAAAAGAATAATCTTTTCTACTCTTTTGCAGTCTTCCATAAAATATGAAAGAAACTCATCTGGCTTCTTACAGCTTCTTTGCTTTCAATCATAAATCCAAATGGAATATCTGACCATGCAATTGTTACAACCTTATCATTATAGATAAGGATTGTTGAAGGAAATTCATATTGTTTTGGAAGGAATTTCATTGTTAATAATCTAAATCCCTCTGTTAATTTTATTTTCCTTACTTTTTCATTATAGAGCATCTTTACTTTAATCCCTAGTTTAGCCCTTCTCTTGTTCCATATTTTAAAGTATGATGGAAAGTTATCTGCAAATCTGCTTTCAGCTCCATATGCATAAAGTATTTTGCCTTCTTTAAGAATATCTTCAAAAATTAACTTAATTCCCATCTTTCCTTTAAATATTGTTGCTTGCTCTTTTGTTTTGCTTGTAATGTACTTAGTATTCAATTCTTCCATTATTGAGTTAACCTTTTCTTCTTTTTCCTTAAGAATTTCTTTTATCCTTTCTGGTTTTATAGGCTCAAACACTTTTCTGTTGGCACTTATCACATATGTAACAAGACCTTTTTTTATTAGTCTTTCCAATGCATCATAAACATTTGTCCTATTCACTTCAGACTTTTTAGTAATTTCTCCAGCTAAAGCTGATCCTAATTCCAGCAAAGCTACATAAACTTTAGCTTCTGTTCCACTTAATCCAATTTCTCCTAATATTTCTGTGATCATATCTAATTGGAATATTAACAAGTATATAAACATTGTTGTCATTATGATTACAACAAATATTAATATACTCAATATTCACTTCTAATGCATAGAAAACTTAGTTATGACAACTAATTAGGTGATGACAATGGAAGAAGAGCAAACAGGCGACAGAGAAGAACATGAGGATAAAGGAGAACGAGATGAAGAGCAAGATTTGGAACAAAGAGTAGACCAAAATCCAACAAAAGGATCTGAATCTCAAGAACCAAGAATCGAGCTATATGATGTAGGAAGAGTCATAACAGGCCCATTCAGACAAGGATATGATTTTATTGCTAGTGAACTTGCTGGAAAGTATATAACTGATCCAGAAGCTTTAGAGAGAATAAGAGAATTCCATAGGACAAGAGGGAATATTTCTCAGGATGACTTTAATTTATTGAATTATGCTTGGGTCGAGGCTATAAAGGCAGGAGAACTAGAAGTAGATCCCTCTGAAATAGTATATGATGATGTCGCTCCAAGATTTAATCTTGTCAGAGGACAAGGAAATCTTGTTTACTTATTAACATCAGGTTCAATTGAATTAATTGAATTATTAATCGGAAACACTTGCCAATATGATGGTCTTCTTGTTGGAGAAGAGATTGGCGATAAGAATGACCCAGAGACTTTTGCAAGAGTCCCAGCTTTATTAGACAGGGATATTAAGGCTTTCTATGACGATAAGCCATCTGTTTTATATGCAGCCTATCAAGGATTTCAATCAGCTGGAGTGAATCCAAGCTTATATTTAGTTGACCGCCATAATAAGGTTAATCAAGCAAATATTGATGATTTAGTCTCAAAAGGAGTTGTTCCAATATATTCTTTCACAGAAATTGCTGATTAAAATGAAATGGGAATTAATTGCAGAAAGAAAGAATGATTTCTTGAAGAATTGCTTAGTTTATGAAGCAATGACAAATGAATTTGTAGAAAGATTTGGAATTAAACATCCAGATTATCTGACCATAAGGGATGGGATGTCTTATTCTCATTTCTGGAGAAATGAAATCTCTTCAGAACTTGACAAATTCATTAAAAATAATCTCGAACAGGATCATTATTTCATGCATAAGATTCTTGAGGAAGGAAAAGAGAAATTTGGTGATTTAATAGAATTCTCCAATAGCCTTAAAAACCTGAATAAAAGGAGCAGAATCGAATTGCTTCACTTAATAAAGAAATATTTCTTTCTCTATAAGCAGGCTTACCCAACATTTCTGATCAGTGTAGACTCAAGAGGTATAGAAGATGATAAAAGCATTTTTGTAAAAGAAGTTGTTGACATTATGGCTAATATGCGGCTTTTAGGAAGATCTAAATTTAATGAAACACATGAAATAGCAGAGCCTCTGTTTAAGGAAATTGCCAATAGGCTAAAAATTACAGTGAATGATCTTAAATTCTTAACACCTAAAGAGGTTGAACAAGTTATCAAGGGATATAAAATTGATATTGACAAAAAAGTCAGAGAAAGGCAAAAGTGTGTTTTTATTCTTGCTAATGGACAGTATTCAATGCATGAGAATGCCTCTTTAATACTTCATTATCTTGAAAATGAAGTGTATAGTTCTGAGTTAAAAGGCCAAGGTACTTTTGACGCAAGATATCAGGGAATAGTCAAGCATATTAAAACAAGGGAAGATATGAACAAGATAAATCAAGGTGATGTTTTAGTTACTCAGATGACTACAACTGATTTAATAACTCCAAATCTAAAAAAAGCAGGAGCAATAATAACTGATGAAGGTGGAGTTACATGCCATGCAGCTATTCTTAGCAGAGAATACAAGATACCTGCTTTGATAGGCACAAAGTTTGCTACAAAAGTTCTGAAAGACAATGATCTTGTTCTTATAGACACAAAACAAGGCTTTGCTAAAAAAATAGAATAAATTATCCTATATTGGATTAATTATGGAAATAATAAATATATTTAGAATCTAAACCCAAATTCAAGCAAGCCTGCTGGAACCTCAATCATTTTTTCATCAGCATGATATTGCCCTCTCGCAATATTGTATGATTTTTTAGATTGTTCTGCTGTTTCAGATAGATATGACTTCGCAGCCCTTTTTATTGTTTTTATTGAATGAGGCCATTCGCTTTTCTCTTGGAACAGCATTATTTCACCTGACTGCTCAGTGCCGAATATTATTCTTACCAGTTCATCTTCATCATGAGTCTTGGTGCTGTCTTGATATACTCCAATGACCATGCTGATTGGGTTGCTCATTAACCTTCTTTTAAAATCTATTCTTCTAATATTGTTCAGATGAAGCAGGTCTTCTCTTGAAGCATGCGCAGCTCCACCTGGGTGTGAGTGGACAGATAATAATGCATAATCTGTCCTTCTGTCAAATTCTTCATAAGGTATTTCGCCTTGTTTTGGCATAGGTGATTGAAATCCAATCTCATGATTTCTGACAAACCTTTCAAAATCATCTTGATTGCTTTTGTATCGAGGGTCTTTTCCTATTTTTTCAATATATTCCCAGGATAGCCTGTTTAGTCCTGATATCAGGCTTACTGAATTTTCATCACCAATAGTGATGTATTTTGAAATATGAAGTTTTTCTGTTCTTGCTCTTTTGTAGACATCAAAATCCGCTTCATAGCCGGTCTCAGTTGTGATCCTGACTAGTTCTGAGATCCCTTCTAGAATATAATCACGCTGAGGCACTTGTGTCAGAAACCTTGGACTAACTAAGTCATTTGCTCTTCTAGCTCTCCTGATTATTGTTTGTGCCATCTTTTTTAAATGTCAGAAATTTTCCACCAGTTTTTAACTGGTGGCCGAAAGCCAGTCCCAATATTGGAATCAGAAAAATGCTCAAAAATGAAAAGCATTTTTGGCATGCCAGAAATTTTATTAAAATGTCAGAATTGTATAAAAATCTTTCAGATTTTTAACACCCTAAAAAACACTTTGTGTTTTTTGGGCACAAGAAATGCATTTAGCATTTCTAAGTGTGCCAGAAAAGCAAAGCTTTTCTGAGCATTTCCATCCAGTCTCTGACTGGCGGCAAGCTTTGCATGATTCTGCCTGCATAAGCTGGAAAATGCACAAAAATGCAGAGCATTTTTGGCATGCCAGAAATTTTTTAAAAAGATTTCTGAGCATTCTGAGCACTAAGAACCACCAGTTCTATCATAAGGTATTTACGGATTTATTGAATCCCACCAGTCTATGACTGGTGGTTCTTTAGGAAAGATAAAATGGGGCTGCTGGGATTTTCATGCCAAAATAATGTTCTTTTGGCAAATTTGAACCCAGATCCACGGCTGTCTTCAGCAGAAAGATTATTCATCGCCGAAATGGCTCATCCCTCCATCACTGGAGGCCGCTATACTAGCCAGATTATACTACAGCCCCGATAGAATATCAGAATTTAAGTCGATATTTAAATGTTTTGGGAAATTTTTTTTAATATTTCAAATCTTAGGAACCTTTTTTGAGGTTTCTGCTGTTTTGGGATTAACTTTAAAATGTCAGGAATTTTCCACCCAGTCTATGGCTGGTGGCAATCTTTGATTGATTTAGCTTTCAGGAGTGAAAAATTCCTGAGCACTAAGAACCACCAGTCCTTAGATGTAATGGACGTGGAATTATTGAATCCCACCAGTCTATGACTGGTGGTTCTTTAGATTCAAGCGTATTCTCCTTAAGTATGGACTCTACTATTAGTACTGATGCTGTGCATGATTTAATAGCAAGATTTGGAAAAACATTAAATGATCAAGTAAAAAGATTAGTAGATACAGGAGAGCGCAGGGACCTTGGATATAGGACTACTGGCTGGTCAGATGGTTTTGAAGATGTCCAAGAGTTAAGAATGGTTCCAAGATATCCTGAATATGAAAGATCTGCAGCAAGAAGTGGATTAGAAGAGATTTATGTTGGGAATGAAGATCCTGAGTTGAGACAATTAGTAAATCAACAGCTTCATTATTCAGACTATCAATTATGGTGTTTAAGGCATCCAGTCTCATCAACTTTGATTAAAGGAGGTTTAACAGCTGTAGCCTTGGCAGCATTTGTTGGTAGTTGCACTGCTATTGCTTATTATTCTGGAGCAATAACAATTGATATTCAATAATAGTTGATATTCAATAATAATTGATATTCAATAATCAGAACTCTACAACATCCCCTATCTTAATGTCCAATAACCCTTTCTTTGCCTCAATCACATATTTTGCCTTCCTTGGCCATGTCACTGTGAACTGTATAAAATTGTTTTTGACTGAAGTGACCTTCTTCCCAGCATCAAGATAAAATACATCAATTGGATAGAAAACAAAGAACATATGCAAATCAACTAATTTCTCCTTGTTGAAATGAAACACTAAAGCCCTGTCTCTAGGAAAAGAGAACATCAATCCAATTGCTTTTGAAAATATGCTTTTGCAATGTTTGATTTCTCCAATCTTTTCATTTAACCTTATCTTTCTCCCTTTCATTATCTGCCTCAATAAAATACTATGCTCGCATATCCTACTGCACTCTCATAATCTCCGACAATGTCGCCAGAAGTGTAATATCTCAAAAGCTCAACCTTGTCGCAATCAACAGCAGAAAGCAATACTGCAATCGGCCATCTTCCGCATATTGTTGCACCAGTCTTCTCAACATATTTTAGAAATCCCTTTGCATCCTTTTTAAGTATAAATTCAATTGCTCCCTTGTCTAATTTTTTCATATTCTCTTTCACATTACCAGAAAAAGGGACAAAACCATAATTGGCTCCATAGTGTGTAAAATCACTTGAAGCGACAACAACAACTTTCTTATCATATTCTTTGATACTCTTTTTGATTCCCTCGCCTAATTTTTTGTAATCAAAATCTTCAGAAGCGATTATAGGCACTATCTTTGCCTTTTTTGAGATAAACTGTATAAATGGGACCTGTACTTCAAGTGAGTGCTCCATCATGTGCAGATGTTCATCTTGCTCAAGTCCAGTATTTCTAATTATGATTTCACCTAGTTCATTATCATTCTCTGCTACACCAAGAGGTGTCTCCCAATCTTCAAGAGAGATTCCGCTTTTTGGGATATTATGGCTTAATCCAATAATGACAAAAACATCTGGAACACCGCCTTCTTTTATCCTTTTGAATCCATGTGCAGCTCCTGCTCCTGAGAAAAAGTATCCTGCATGAGGGTTGATGACTGCTTTCACTTTCTCAATTTTTCCTTGAGAGGCATTTCCAGGGCCGAATTCAGAATTAAAACTGTCTTTGATCTGTTTCATTAGCTCATTTTTATTGGCTGGGTAGAACTGCCCTGCAACAATCGGCTTTCTCGTCATTTATATAGATTTATCTTTATTCTATATATTGTTTTCTATCATTATGCAGACTAGAAAAGATTAATCATCAATTATCTCTGCTTTTTCCCTTCTGCTTTTTAATAAATATATGATTACTGCAATTATCAAGATTATCACAAATATGTTTGATATTAGCAATAATGGATTGTTCAATATCTCGCTGATAAAGCTTTTTTCTTTTATTGCGTCTGTAATCTCTTCTACTCTCTCGTTTGTTTTGTTTATCAATGCTTCAGTTGTTTTGTTGAACAGTCTTTCTTCAAGGCTTTTCTTAACCCTTTCAGCAAGACTTTGTGCTTCTTCACTAATCTCTGAATCATTTGTTTCTGCTTCGCTCTCTTCCTCTTCTCCTGTCCATCCTTCTGGTGCAGCGCTGATTTTTATCAATTCATTAATAGTCTCACTCACTGTTGAAGTGCTTGGCCTGAATGTCATTGTTGCATTTATGTAATAATCTTCTTTATCCTCAACTAAGGGCATATAAATGACTTCATTGACAGCGCTTTTTGTGCTTCCTCTTCCTATTCTTCCAAGTGAAACCTTTCCATTGATTTTCTGAAAATTGCTTTCAATATCAAAATCAACATCTTCAAAATCATATTTGAGGCTTGGATTCTTTACATCTATGAGGACATGGACCTCTTCTTCACTTTCATACAATTCCTTTAGATTGTGGCTCAGCTTGAGATTATAGCCTTCTACTTTAAGAGGTATGCTCAGTTCAAGATTTTCTCTTAGCCTGTTGAAGCTGTATTGTATGTTTGTGTCAAAGGTGAAATCACCCTGTTTTTCTGCAGTGAATGTTATCAGGAAATTTTTCCCATTCTCAGGAGATATTGATCCTCCAGTCCATCTGAAGATTCCGCTTGTGTATGCTATTCCTCCATACTTTTTGTCTAGCTTGGCATATTCTGGTGGTGTGATCTCAATTAATGTTATTATTACATTGTTCTCTGAGTCAGTATTGTTCAGGTTTATTGAAAAATTAAATATATCCCCTACTTCAATATATTCAGGTGAAACTTTTGTCTTTATATCAAGGCTTAGATTGCTCACTTCAAGGTCAAATTCATCTGTGGCAGTTGTCATCTCATATCCATTGAAATATTCTGCTTCTGCCACTGATTCATAATCTACTGCTTCAAATGATCTTAATGTGTACCTGCAGATTATAAAATTCCCGCCTGAAATATCTCCTGTCCATGTTACATTGTTTCCTTCAATAGTGCATGTATCAATTGCAGAGATAATAAAATTATCAAATCCATCATTGAATGTTATGTTTTCTGCCTTAATGCTTCCAATATTGCTTATCTTTGTTGTGACTTTTGTTGATTCCCCTTTCAGAGGATTTTCATTTGAAAAAGTCCTTTCAATCTCTAATACAGTAATAGGGACTTTTACTTCAACTTCTGCTTGGTATATATACTGGTCTAGTGTTGAATTATGATAGCTCTCATTGATGGCGCCGATACAATATCTTATATCATTATCATCCTTGCACTCTCCATTATTCAATAGAATTCTTTTGTCATTAAATTCAAGAAATGCATTGTTCTCATTCACTCCGACAAAATATTCAATGCCATCTGCAGTGAATGTCTCTCCATCAACAACATAATCTGAGAATAGCTGATGGTAATCCTCATCCTCTGCAATTGTGAAAGAGCTTACCAATATTACAAGCAATCCTAGGAGAATCAACCTCTTTTTTATCATCAATAACATTTTTAACTTTAGAACTATAAAAATTTAACTCTTCTTTTTCCTCTTTCCATCCCTTTCCTTTCCCTTCCAATCATTCTTTTTCTTTCCATTGAAACCATATACTATCTTGTCATAATATCTCTCTGTTACAAGATAGCCTATAAATGAGCATATAACTACCACCAATCCAAGCAATGATGAGAACCTGTTGATATAGATGCTGAACAAGTTCAAACATAGCAAGATGCTTCCAAGAATCAGGTCAATAAGATAGAATTCTTTTATTGTTTTTTCTGGAATCATATTATTCTCTCCAACTGAAGTTAATGCAAGCTATCAAAAAGAAAAATTAAATAAAAAAATAAAAATTAATTTATTTATTCTGCCTTTGTTGTAATAAGTCCGGCAAGACCGTGAGTTAGATTGCCACTTCCTTTTTTATATGTTGCTCTTATATCTGCTCTAAATCTTGCATCTTGTGTTATTGCAGGGCAGTCATCAAATGTTATTGTCGGGGATAATGCTCCATCAGCAATAGCAGCTGGGTCTACTTGAGCACTAGCGGATCCGCAATCAGATCCATCTAAAAAACCACCAACTCCATCAACATCAATGTACATTGCTGATAAATCTACTGAGTCACCCATTCCATTTCTGATTTGCAATACAACATTGCTTGTTCCTGCTGCTCCACTTGTTACCCTGAACTCATCACAGCTCAGCCCTGGGATTAATGTACAGCTAGATGGCAAAAACCTGCTTGGATTCAATACTCCAAAATAAGCTAATGCTCCAATTGCAACAAGTACTACTAGGATGGCCCATCCATAGGTCATCAAGAATTCCATTGCTGCCTGTCCTTTTTTTGGCATTTATTATCACCTCTTTTTTTATCAGTATACTAATTATACTACTAATTTAGCATAATAGGATTATATCTGATTCAACTCATATATAAACTTTTTGATTTTCAATTCATAACCCAGCCTCAACAATATATTCATCACTACTTAAAAAAGATTAATAAATTATATATAACGTGTTCATTAATATCAAATTTATGTATATGTTTAACACAATAAATAGACTTGCAAAATTCTTTCTAATCACAATTGTATTCATGAATATTATATTTCTTCCAGTTCAGGCTTATCTTGACACATATGATTCCACAACTTCAAAAGATATCCTAAGTAAAACCCAGCTAAACAATTTTCTTTTCTCTAAGATAACTCCATTGGATAATGATCTCCCATTTTCATCATCTTTGATGGATGTTCAATCAACAAGTGAATCATATCCAGAGTCATTTAAAATAAAAAACCTAAAATTTGATGGCATCATTCTGCTTTACATTCTTTTCCTAATAACCCTGATGACAGTTAAGATAAGGTCAAAAAAATCTCAGTCAAGTGTTGAATACATTATGATTATTGGCGTTGTTTTGGTTTTCACAATGCCTTTGTTTTATTTTGCCCTGTCACAATCAAGGAATAATATTAAGGTTAACCAGGCAGATGACGCTGTCAACACTTTGTCAAAAGCTGTTGACACTGTCTATGCTCTTGGTCCTGGCTCAAAAAAATATGTCTGGATCTCAATACCAAAAGGCACATCTGGGACTTATGTGGCAAATAAGAGTATTGGCATTCTCATGAGCATTTTTGGCGGCCAGTCAGATTATTTTTCTTCTACAAAAGCAGAGGTCTTTGGCTCATTTCCTTCAGATGCTGGTACATATAAGATTCCAGTTGAAGCGTTGGAAAATGGTTTAGTGCTGATAGGAGAAGGAAACGACACTACCCCTCCTATAATTTCTCTTAAATCCCCTTCTGGTCTGGTCTGCCCACCTGTTGTTACTCTGAGAGTCATCACAAATGAGCCTGCTCACTGCAAATTTGATACAATTGATACTGATTATGGTTCGATGGGTAATGATTTTGAAGGAGAGATTCTGACGCATGAGTCATTTCTTAGCTATGAGCCTAATGGCAACTATACTTATTATGTTCTTTGCCAGGATCCTTTCAACAATACAATGCTTTCATCTGAAGCAATCATATTTGAGGTCAATGACACCTTATGTGGCACTGGTGGTGACGATGAGGGTGGTGGCTCCTGCCATTTTGGTGATACAGATCCTCCTGTTGTTACTTTATCAAGCCCAAGCAATAATGCAGAAGTAAATGTCAGCAGAGTCTATTTTACTTATGATGTTCAGGATGTTTCAAGCATATACTCTTGTGAACTTATAATAAATGGATCCACTGTCAAGACCCAGTCAACACCTGATAAAGGCGCAAACCAGATTTATTATGATCTTGACTATGGAAATTACAATTGGAATATTAATTGCACAGATTTCTGCAATGTTACAGAGGGTTCTGGGGCTCAAAGAAATCTGTTTGTGAATGCGACATTTGACAATGAGCCTCCTGTTGTTAATCTTACATGGCCTCCTGATGGTAATGTCACATTGCAGAACATTATCAATTTCCAGTATGTTGTGAATGATGTTTTGTCTGGAATATATTATTGCAATGTCCATGTTGAAGGGATACTGGATGAAGGTGGCTCAGTCTTAAAGTCTCAGAATGATTTCAGTGTTCCTGAGAACACAAATTATATCGGAGCCCAGTTTGCTTTGGACAAAGGCAATTACACCTGGAATGTTACTTGCTATGATGACAGCCCTTATCTTAATGCAGGCATTTCAGAGACCTGGACTTTCCGTGTTAATGACACTTTGGAGTATGGTGTTGCTCTTGATGACCTTGGGATTGACCAGGGTTGGTGGGCTTCATTGAGTAGTGTTGATGCATCTGATAGTGGTCTTTCTTTACAGACTGCTGAATGGCTTGATGATAATGTGAATACTCCTACTAATTATATCAGAAAGAGCGGAGGTAATCACCAAGTTTATATTGTTAATGCCAGCGGAGAGGCTAATGCTTATATTAGGGTGTCATTATATGTTAGGATTAGCACAATTGATGAGGATAATTACCCTATAAGAGTCTATGCTTATGATCCTAGTTCACCTAATCAAGTACTTCCATTATATGAGAATTTTACAGTTGATTCAGATATTCTTAATGATAAGGTGAAATGGGTTGAGTATGACATCACTGCAACTGCAAAGCTTATGGCAGGCACTGGTTGGATGAAATTCAGGATTACTACTGAGCCAACTAATGCAAAACGTCTTCAATTCTCAGAAATTCATATAAAGGTTGGATAATCTTATTTAATAATCTATAATAAATAATAAAATGAGAAACAGAAAATCGCAGATAAGTGTTGAATTTCTTTTTGCTTTGGGAATCATCCTGTTTATTTTCATCATATTGATTGCTTTTAATTTTGACAGGAATCAAAAGGTCAGGGAGACAAGCGACTTGATTCAGCTTCAGGATCAGTGCTATGAGATATCAAACTATCTTTATTCTGCATATATAAACACATTGAATGGAGAAAGATTTTCAATAACAATCCAGAGTTATTATGATTTTGAGATCAGCTCAGATTCAAGAGTTGTGACAGTAAAACTGGATGATAATAGGTTTGCTTTTTGCACTTTTCCATTTGATGTTGTCAGGAATCCCTCTTATGAGGCCCAGTTTGAATTGGTTAAAGGTGATGTTTTGATTGAAAACCATGGTAGGTATATTGTCATGCAGAATATTTGACATGCTTTTTTTGATTAAAAAAGGAAAATATATGGTTTGAAAAATAGAATATTGAAAAAAGGAATATTGAAAAAAGAGATAAGGATGGATAAAAAAAGGAAAAAGAAAGCGCAGGTTGCAGTGTCTGATCTATTTATAGCACTCTTTGTATTCATGATTTTGATCACTATCATTTTGGTTTCCTGGAGAATATATTCTCTCAGGCTTAACAATAATGTTGCTTATAGGGATATGACTGAGAGGGTTTATTATATCTCAGATATCTTGGTGAAAAGCCAGGGTTTTCCAGAGGATTGGGAGGATAATCCTTTGTATCAGGAAAATCCAGATATCCTTGGTCTTGCAGATTCCCCAAGAAATATTAGTATTGATAAGGTTTCTTGGATGGAATATATTGACGGAGTGGATAGGGATAAGATAAAGGATTTGTTGAAGATTAGGGGATACTTATATTCGATTGTGATATCTGATTTTGAGTCAGACACTCATCAGGTTGAATTTGGGGATACTCCAGCTGAAATTGATCAGATTATCAGGATAAAGAGGATTGTGAATTATGATGATGAAAGGGCTTGGTTTATCATGAGCTTATGGATTGAATAAGAGATTAACAACAAATATGATTAAAAGAGATATGATTAAATTAAATATGAATTATAGCAAATCACTTTAATAATCGTAACAAAGTTACCATGTAAAAGTGATTTGCTTATTAGGAAATAATATTACAATAGTATGGCATATACGAAAATTAATGTTATTTCCTATAAATAAGTGAAATGAATAAAATGCCAAAACCAAAGTTAAGGAATAAGAAAGCATATGTATTTTCATTAGACATCCTTATTGCATCTTTTATAGTGGGCGTTGTCCTGTTGGCCTCTGCCTTTTATGTTTCAAGAATTGATGCTGAATCTTTTTCCCAGGTTCAGATGATTAGGATCACTTATGACATCATTGACACTCTTGACAGGGAAGGCATCCTTGATTCATTCGATTATGGTGCTATTAATGAGGCTCTTGATGATATGCGTCCTGTAACCTATGACATGTTCTTAAAGGTTTACAGGCAGGGAACTGAAGATCCAGTTGTTGTAGTGGAGACAGCAGATGAGTTTCCGAATGATCAGTTCATCATATCTGGTAAATGGTTTTTCACAACAGATGAAGGGATTAATGGCATGGTTGATTATCAGGTTTGGGTAAAAAATTAAAATGATAACTCCAAAATTAATAAACAAGATTATTTTTTTATGGGTAATCATAAATATATTGTTATTTCCATTAGCAATCGCCTCATCATCATCCTCAAATCCTAATTATGATTTGACAGAATCCAATATTAATACACCTATTATTGACAGAATAGGTGAATTTGGTAAAGTAACATCATTGAATAATGTCAATACCCAGTCTGTTCAATCTCCTGAAAAAAATATATTGCATCACTTAAAAGGATATTTCTCAATAATCTGGTATTTCTTGGTCTTATGCTCTTTTTTCTTTTATTTCACAGCAAAGAACAAGAAAAAAAAGGCAGTGCTTTTTACTCTTGGATTGACATTTGTCTCAATCACTCTGCTCTCGTTTGCTGTCCTCATCTACAAGCATGCAGAGTCTTCAAAAACAAGGCTTTCTGAACTTGGTTTTTCAGAGAGATTGTACAATCTGGATCTGTCAATCCAGAGAAGTTTTGCCGACATCTTTCTTCAGTCTTCAGGAATAAGTATTGGAATCTCAGGCTTGACAATAAACATTAATGAGACTATTCCAAATAATATGAATGCCACCATTTATTTGGCTTTGGATAATTTTGTCAATTATACAGAGTCAAATAATGATTTTACTTCAATAAATACCTCAGTTTTCCTGCCCAATGCTGAAATCAATATCATGCCTCACAATATTTCATATCATCACCTTCCATTTGGAGGAAACATAATTAGAATAGTTCCCTTAAACTCATCTATGCTGGATGTATCTTCGTATAATATTTATTTTAATACTGGATCCTCTAATGTTTCAAGCCCTCTTAATTGCGATAAAAACACAGGCAATTTCATGCTAAACTTATATGGAAGTGATAATCAAGGAAATAGCTTCTCATGTTTGAATAATGTCAGTGATTCAAGCTCATTTGACTTCACTTTCTCAACATTGAATGGCAGTGTTGTATTTGAATTAATGCCGGATTATAATCTGACTATCGAGAATACTGATCCAGTTATAGTATCAATTCAATCTTATATTGGACTGGAAGAAATTCCTAACAGCTCGATAAGGATATTATACCCTCCTGATATGATCACATATAATTTCACTAATTTGGATGTTATCAAGTCAAGCGCACCCTTGATTTATAAAAATTAGGATAATAATATTAAATGAACATGTAAATTCCTATTTTTCTATTCTTCACAGCCTTTTAATTAATGATTTCAGGAAATAATTCTCATTGCATTCACCAAACACATATGAATCTGGCATCTTTCTTATTCTTTGCACTTCTCTCCTCTTCCTCAAGATTGGCAAAGGATGGAATATCCACCATATAATAGCCCATAGCCTGAATAATCCTGTCTTGAAATGAAGTGTCAACATATCCTTAAGCAACACAAGCAACCTGGCACCAAAGACATATGGAAAATATAGGACTAGCCTTGGAATTGAGCAGATCTTAAAGAATGTTATGATTGAATTCCTTTCCATAAGATATGTGAATCTTGGTAATGTTTTCTTGTTGACAGTTACTGATCCTTTATGATACATTATTGATTCTGGTACATAGATTGTCTCATATCCTCTTATCCTCAATCTGAGCCCAAGATCTACATCCTCGCTGTAAAAAAAGTAGTCTGGATCAAAAAGATAAAGGATCTCTTTCAGCACATTCTTCCTGATCAGTCCAGTTCCCATGTAGGGGATAACCTTAATGTTTTCACCAAGTAAATCAGTCTTAAATCCATTTCCATAAAATGATCTTGACAGCCATGTTCCTGCTATATCAATTTTTTTCTTATCATTCAAGCTCATTAGTTTTGGTACTGCCTGTGCTGCTCTTGGATTCTTTTCAAGAGCATCTATCAGTTTGACAACTGAGTCCTTTTCAAGAGCCATGTCATTCCCTAAGAATAGGACATATTCTCCATTGCAATATGGAATAGCAATATCATAATTAGATGTCCCAATATTCTTATTATTCTGGACAAACCTTATTCCCTTGCACCCTTTGCCTTTATCTTTTGCAATTTGCTCAATATAATCTTTACTCCCATCAGTTGAATTATTGTCTGCAATAATCACTTCATAATCTCTATAATTGTTAATATTCTTTATAGAACTGATTATCTTTTTGAGATTCTCTAATCCATTATAATTCAATATTATTATTGAAACAATTGGTTTTTTCACCATTTTATCGTCCATAACTTAACATATAATATCCAAAATGAATATATTTATAAAAACCTTGCTCTTTTCAATATTTTCAACATAGACTTAAATGCATAATCTGGTAAGGGGTTGATGAAATGGCAACAAAGATTTGGGCTATAGGTGTTATGCTATTATGCAACATATTTATTTCAGCATCACAATTGCTCTGGAAAGCAGGCTCAGAAAATCTTAGTCTAAAAATCACTGATTTGATTAGCAATATTCCTTTAATGATTGGAATAGTCCTTTTTGGCATTGCTGGAATACTTATGATCTTGGCCTTAAAAGGAGGTGATGCTTCTGTTATCTACCCTCTTATCTCAATTAACTATGTGATTGTTGCATTTTTCTCTAATTACTTCTTTAATGAGCCTTTAACCATGTATAAGATGATTGGCATATCAATAATCATTGTTGGAGTCATTTTCATAACATCTCAAAGGAATGTAAGCCTCAATCCATCACCTTTGGAGGTGTCAGGATGAATATTGAGATTTGGGCAATTGAGCTAGTGATAATTTCAACGCTGATTTCAGCCTTTGCCACAATCCTGATGAAGATTGGTTCAGACAAGCTCTCATTAAATATCATTAGCCTTATCAAGAACCATGAGCTTATTGTTGGAGCAGTCCTTTTTGTCTTTTCATTCTCCTTGTTTATCCCTGCTTTAAGAGGGGGTGAATTATCAATCCTTTTCCCTGTGTCAGCATTATCCTATATTTGGGTAAATTTCCTCTCATCAAGATATCTAAAAGAGAGAATCACGTCAAAAAAATGGATTGGAGCAGTTCTACTGCTGATAGGTGTTGTTTTTTTGGCTATTGTATAAAATGTTGAAAAAATTAATAAAAACTGATAAGAAAATGGAAAATTAAACAAAATGGAAAAAAATCAGAAAGAGGCAATAATTTTTGGAATAATACTTTTGATTGCATTGATCATAGCACTAACTTACATCTTTTTTTTAAATGGCTCATTATTTTTCCATGACTACACACTCCATTACTTCCATTCAGGGCTTTAAAAAAAGAATCAAGTCAGAATTTGATTGATAATCATCATCAGTTCAAATTCCTAAAAAATTAAGAAATTTTAGATTAGGAACTCAAAAAATTAAAAAAACTTAAAAACTAAAAAACAATAAATAATAAAAAATTCAAAATGAGAATTATCTTAAACATAAAAAATGCATTAAAAAAAAAATCAACTTACATACTCCTATTAATCTTGATCTTTGCCTTTTTCCTCAGATTCAATGGCATTGATTATGGCTTGCCAAACCTGTATTGGGGTGATGAAGCTACAATTGTCTATAGGGCATTAAAGATGGGCACTGGCGACCTTAATCCCCATTGGTTTGTCTGGCCTGCCACTCCTCAAATAAATTTCATGTTCATTGTATATGGATTCCTATTTTCATTTGGATATGTTTTTGGAATTTATCAGTCTCCAACAGATTTTATATATAAGTTTCTAGAGGACCCGACAGTATGGTATCTCATTGCTAGGTTTATCATAGTCTTAGTTGGTGTTGCAACAATATATTTGGTATATGTCTTGGGAAAAAAGATTTACAACAAAAATATAGGTCTTATGGCAGCATTATTCTTGTCAGTGAGTTTTATTCATGCTAAATTATCCCACATGATCAAGCCAGATATTCCTGTAACCCTTTTTATCCTTTTGTCAGTTTATTTTTGTTATAGGCTTTATGAAACAGGTAAATTAAGACATTATCTCTTAAGTGGTCTGTTTGCTGGAGTTGCAATATCATTTCTGTATAGCGGTATTTTTTTAGTTATTTCAATCTTTGTTGCTCACTTATTGTATTGTATGAAAAATAAGAAAAGCGTTTTCGAACTTTTTAAAAATATGAAAAGCATATTTGAGGTTTTTTTAAACAAAAAACTTATTTTTGCCTATATTTATTTGATCCTTGTCTTTATCCTGTTGGTTCCTTGGGCAATTTTTTCATTTGGTGAATTTATGAATGACTTTGTATTTATTACTACAAGTGTTGTAGAAAGCAATGCATTAAATGCTTATCTTTGGCATCCTGAAAACGGATGGGTTCACATAATCACTCTTATATTTAATGATGGCTTGGGGATTATCCTTTCTTCAGTTGCATTTGTGGGTGTCTTATTTGCATTATATAAGAGAAGTAGCAAGGAGATCCTCTTGCTCAGCTTTCCTGTGACCATGTTTGTTGTATTCGGTTTTCTTAGTGAGCTCTCGTCAAGAAATATTATTCCAATTCTTCCCTTTCTGACAATATTTGCAGCATTGCTTATCTATAATATTTTAAAGCCTTTGTTGAATAAAAAAATCTTAGTAATGTCATTAATATTTGTCTCTTTGCTTTTAATAATTGTGCCTGCTCATAGTGTGATAAAATTCAATCATATCCTCACGCAGAAAGATACAAGGACATTATCTAAAGAATGGATAGAATCCAATATTCCTTTTAATTCAAAAATAATGTGCGAGGGATATCCAAACCTGTGCCCCCCTTTGATAAGAAACAAGGAAAGCTCATTAAATGAAGGATTCCCCCAAATGGAAGTTAATCTTGATAATAAAGGCATTAATGCATATACAAAACTGCTTAATGCAAGAGAATATCCTGAAAACACTTATTATGTAACTCTTGTTTGGAAAAATGGCAAAGACCCGTTAGTTAGGCTTAAAGAGGAAAATATTGAATATGTGGCAATATCAAGCCTGCGTTACCAGAGCATTTTTTCAGATATAGCATTGGAAAGAGACCCTGAGCTTGCTTTGTCTGCAAGGGAATTCTATAACCATTTGGATAATAAGAATCAATTGCTCAGGACATTCTCTCCGAATAATTTTGACACTTATGGGCCTGAAATCAAGGTAT
>JAZDHV010000005.1:0-14468 GCA_043805595.1 Candidatus Woesearchaeota archaeon | reverse complement strand
CTTGAGTTTTTATTTTCTCACTCTTTTCAAAAATAACAAAAATTTGCCAATCCATTAATATGCTCGCCTATCCCCAACCTCAAGGTTGGGGTACGAAAAAATTGCAAAGCAAATTTTTGTACAAAAAATCCCGGTAGGATTTTTTCGTATTACGGCTCGCTAATATAGCTGGCAAATTTTTGGGATTGAAAATGCCCAAAAATGCAAAAAGCATTTTTGGCACGCCAAAAACTGATAGTTTTTGAGCGTCTCGCACTAAAGTGCGGGGTATTCACCATCCCAAACAAAATCTCGCGATGCGAGATTTTCAATAAAAACCACCAATTATTTAAACCGATATATATTTTCCAATACATATGTGTTGTATAATTGGAGTGTTCAATAATAAGAATGCAAAGAAGATTGTAGAGTCTGGGCTCGAGATCATGAAAAACAGGGGCCTTGACTCAAAAGGTATCCAGTGTGATAAAGACTGCTGCCTTGGTCACCGTCTTCATTCTATTGTCAGCTTTGTAAAGCATCCTATTGTTGCTGAGGGAATACTTGTTGCAAATTGCGAGATCTATAATTGGAAAGAGCTTGCTAAGAAACATAAGATCAAACCAAGAAATGACGCTGAACTTATCTTGAATTTGATGGATATGATTGGACTTAAGGCATTGGATGAGCTTGAAGGTGTCTATGCATTTGCATATTGGAGAAATGATAAGATAATTATTGCAAGGGACATTATTGGATTAAAGCCGGTATGGTTCTCGCATAAGGATGGATTTGCTTTTGCTTCTGAAAAAAAAGCATTGGAAAAGAATGGATTTTTGAGCTGCCAGGAACTTAATCCAAGAAAAATTCTGATATATGATATTAGAGAGGATAAGATTGAATTCAAACAAAGAAAATTCTTTGACATCACTCCAGAGTACAGGCTCAGCAAGAAAAAGCTGACAGAAAAAGTTGATAATCTTATATATGATGCTGTCAGGATGAGAATTCCAAACAAGAAGTTTGGGATCCTATTCAGTGGAGGCATTGATTCCACTGTGATTGCAAAGTATATGAAAAATCTTGGCCAGGATTTCACCTGTTATACCACTGCGCTGGAAGAGCCTGATGAGAAAGAAGCAGATGACTTAATATTTGCAAAAAAAGTTTCAAAAGAGATGGATCTTAAATTAAAGATAATCAAAATAAGAAAAAGTGATCTTAAAAAGTATCTTAAGATTGTAGTTCCTCTTATTGAGACAAGTAATGTTGTTAAAGTTGAGGTTGCTTTGACTTTCTATGCAGCTTGCCTTCAGGCAAAAAAAGACGGGTGTAAAGTGATTTTTTCCGGCCTTGGTTCAGAGGAGATATTTGCAGGCTACCAAAGGCATAAGGAATCATGCAATATAAACAAGGAATGCCTCTCTGGCCTGATCAAATTATATGAAAGGGACACTTACAGGGATGATGTTGTTACAATAAACAATGGTCTTGAGCTTAGGGTTCCTTTTCTGGATAAGAGATTGGTGGAATTTGCACTAAGAATCCCTGAAAAATATAAGTTAAAAGGGGATAAGGAAAAGATAATCTTAAGAGATGTTGCAAAAGGATTAGAAATACCTCCATATGTCTATGAAAGGAAGAAGAAAGCTGCCCAATATGGATCAAACATTGACAAGGCATTAAAGAAAGTTGCAAAAAAGAAAAAGATTACCAGATCAGAGTATTTCAGGTCATTCTATCCATCACACAATCTTAGGCTTGGAGCCTTGGTAAGCTCTGGTAAGGACAGTATTTATGCTCTTCACATCATGCACAGGCAAAATTATAAGATTGAATGCTTGATATCAATCTTCAGCCAAAACAAGGATAGTTTTATGTTCCATACTCCTAACATTGATCTGGTCAAACTGCAGTCACAAGCAATGGATATTCCATTGATATCTATTGATACTGAGGGTAAAAAAGAAAAAGAGCTTAAAGAACTGGAAAAAGTGTTGACGCAAGCGAAAGACAAATTCAATCTAGATGGGATTATAACTGGAGCTATTTATTCCAATTATCAAAGGGAAAGGATTGAAAAGGTTGCAGATAAAGTTGGTTTAAAGATTTTTTCTCCTCTTTGGCACAAGGATCAGGAGACTTATATGAGGGAATTAATAGACAACAAACTCAAATTCATCCTTTCTAGCATTGCAGCTGATGGCCTTGACAGATCATGGCTAGGAAGAGTATTGACAGATAAGGACATTGACAAATTAGCTGAGATCAATAAAAAGATTGGCATCAACATTGCTTTTGAAGGGGGAGAAGCAGAATCTTTGGTTATCGACGCCCCTTTATTCAAGAAGAAGATAAGGATTGAATCCTCTGTAATAATTATGGAGAATGAGAATACTGGCCAATTTGTGATCAAGAAAGCAGGATTAGAAGAAAAATGACACTCTACCTTATCTCAACACCGATCGGAAACCTGGAAGATATTTCTTTTAGAGCCCTAAAAATGCTCAAAGAATCCGATCTTATACTTGCAGAAGACACTAGAAGGACTGTGATCCTTCTGAATAAATATGATATCAAGAACAAGCAGGAATCATTCAATGACAACAATAAGGAGAAAAAGACCAGATTCATCATTGACCTTTTAAAAGAAGGAAAACAAATTGCGTTAGTCAGTGATTCTGGAACACCAGGTATATCTGATCCTGGATTCTATTTGACAAGAGAATGTGTAAAAAACAATATTCAAGTTTCACCAATACCAGGTCCAAATGCAGCAATCTCTGCACTTATCAGTTCAGGATTTGCAACTGACAGATTCACTTTCCTTGGTTTTATGCCAAAAAAAGAAAAAGCAAGATCAGATATTCTCAGTCAAATAAAAGACCTCAACACAACATTCATCATCTATGAAAGCCCTTATAGAATCCATAAGACATTGAAGGCAATGTCAGAGATCATCCCAGACAGAAACATCTGTATTGCACGGGAGATGACAAAGAAGTTTGAGGAGTTCATAAGAGGAACCTCTACTGAACTCTACAATAACCTAAAAAATAGAAAAATTAAAGGCGAAATCACAATTGTTGTCGATAAAATCTGATCATTTCACAAGATAGACTGTGTCATGCTCCCTTACATGCTCATTCACTTTCAGCCCTATTGCATCTCCTTTCTTCGCTGTCTGGACTTTCTCATGCTCAATCTGCATTGAGCTGACTTTCTGCTTAAAGTCAGAGGTAGCTCCTTTGATATGGATCTGGTCTCCAACATTTAGCTTACTCTTTTTTATCTCAATAACAGCAACCCCTATATTTGTAAAATAGTGTGTTACTGCCCCTATCTCTTCTTCATTATCTGATTTTTCGCCTTTTTCTTTAATTTCTATTTCCTTTTTGACTTCCTTTTTGGCTTTCTTTTTTACAGCTTTTTTTACCATTTTGAGTATTAATTGAACATTATTCTTGTACAGCTTTCAATCCATTTTCTGCACAATCATCACAGCAGAACCAATGAACCTTTCCATTGATCTCTCTTTCAACTATTCTTCCTCTATCTTCACCAATAACCTTGCTGCAATGAGAGCAAACTGATCTTTCACCCCTGTCCATCTCACCTTCCATAAATCCAGCTTCTTCAGGAGAGATCTCATCATTCTCAACCAAGCTGTCAGTGCCTTCTTCAGAATACACATCAGCTTCTTTATCACCTTCAGCAAAGTCTTCTATAATATCATCCTTATTCATGAAACCACCCTATGCCTATATTTTTACTATTCCTATTTAAACTTTTTTATATAAATCATATGTTTATAAGAAAATCAGAATTATTGCTCAGATATTTCATCAACAGAAGATTTTTCCCCTTTTTTGTTGTCAATCTTATTGTCAATTCTTTCCAATAGCTTAGTAAGCATCCTATGGGCAATATGTATTGGTTCAGGAAACTTATGTGGATGTTTTACTGTTGTTTTGATTATGTCAACTGCAGTCTTGATTGATATCTTGTGTCCAGGACTTACATAAAGAGGGTTTGCATATTCTTTTGTCATGATCTTCTTCCCTCTCAGCTCCTTCTCAACATAGATATCATTTCCATTGACAGCCCCGCATAACAATGATTTGCATACTCCAATTGTAGGGATGTCCAGGATTATTCCGATATGGGATGCCATCCCAATCCTTCTAGGATGAAGTATCCCATTTGAGTCAATCAGTAAAACATCAGGCTTCAAGTCAAGCTTATTGAAAGCCTCTATTATTGCTGGCCCTTCTCTAAAGAACTGGAATGATGGTATATAAGGCATAGCAATCTCTTTGACAGCAAATTTCTTCTCAAGAATCTCAAAGGTTTTTGCATCCAATACAACCACTTCAGACACAATCTTATTTCCTTTAAATCCTTGATCACATCCTGCAATAGTCTTGATTGTATCAAAATCATCCTTTACTATTACTTTTTTTGCAAATTTCAATTGCTCTTTTTTTAACTTCTCAATATCCACCATCTTTCAATACCACCTTTCTTTGACAATTATATTGACAATTATATTTTTTAATATATATTTGAGAATACATTTTGACATTTAAATATATCGGATTTGTGATAGAAAAAGAGAAAAAAGAAAAACTCCCTGTTAATTTGAGTGTGGGGGGTGGTTAAGAAGAAAAAACAGGGAGTTTTTTCTTAATTATGATTTTAATTATGATTATTATGCTTTCTTTTTCCTTAATTGATCATATGGTTTCTCATATTCTCTGATCCATAAGAGGCCTATCCTGATCATGTCTTTATTGAACTGGTCTGATAGCTTGTAAGTCTTCTTGTATAAGTCGAATTGAATAAGCCCCATTCCCTTGAATGGCGTCAATATTCTGTCATAAAACTGTCTCTTGTTATAACTCAATTTCACTTTTTTTCCTTTATAGCCAGGTTCGTCAATCTCAGTCTCATATTTGCCATCATGCAATTGCATTGCAAAAAATGACATCTCAGTCCTGCTTACTTCTCCTCCATTTTGTTTAATAAAGTCTATCAGTGCTTTTCCAACAATTTTTTGCTGCTTTGTTGCAAATATGACCTCAAATATATCATCTGGCATATTGAATCTGTCAAATAATATAACCATATGATACATATTGATGTTCTAGTATATAAATATTTCGTTTTTTTATACTAGTATACTAATTAGTATATTGTAAATATTTAATCATATCTATCCTCCGACTAAAGATCACAATTTATTATTTTATGAAAAAATCTTTCAGTCGAATTTGACCATAAGGTTTTAATACTAGAAATATAGTCCCAAAATTGTGACAAATCTTTTATTATTATGGAATAATACGAAATCTTTAAATATCAGCTATATTTTATTGGATATAACAATCGTGAAGTATATAATAAAATATAATAACCTTTAAATATTTAATTATTATTGTTATCTTATAGTAAAGATAAAACAAATTGTATATTAGATAATGTTTAATTAATATTAGAAAAACTGGGGGTTACAAGCATGAATAATAACAAAGAAATTTTTAATGTTTTTTTCAGGGAAAAACCTGCAATGATGCTCGTTGGCCTAAAAAACGCAAAAGGGGAGACGTACGCTTCATCCCTGGCAAAGTCTATTGACTGCACATATTCACATGTTGTGAAGATATTGCAAGAGATGGAAAAAGCCGAACTGATAAATTTTGAGAAGCAAGGAAGACTGAAACTGTTGACACTTACCAAAAAAGGGTCAGAAGTTGCTGAACATATAGATGGTGTGAGAAACTTACTATAAAGTTTCTCGATATTATCTTCTTCTTTTATTTGCTAAATTTGATATTATCTTATTATTTTCACTGATATTAATTTTATTTATTTTTTTTTATTTATATTAATTTCATTTATTTACTAAAGAACCACCAGTCATAGACTGGTGGGATTCATTAAATCCACAACTACATTATGATAGGACTGGTGGTTCTTAGTGCTCAGGAATTTTTCACTCCTGAAAGCTAAATCAATCAAAGATTGCCACCAGTCAGAGACTGGTGGAAAATTCCTGACATTTTAATTCTTTACTAACATTCATATAAAAATTATTATTATTATTATTATTATCATCATTATTATCATTATTTGATTTCAAAAAAGATTTACAGATTAAAAGTTCCCAACTTAGATGATCCAACTAAAAAAAATTTTGGTTATAGTTTGGTTATAATTTGATGTTGAGTTTAAATAATCAGATGTCCTGATATTAGTCTACTGCCTCTTCCAATGAAAGTTTTTCAAAAATCTCCTGCGCCTCTTCTATAAATGCATTCTCGCTTTCAGTCTTTATGACAGCTCCTGCTGCACTCATATGCCCCCCTGACTCTCCGCCTACAGTGTCAACTATCCTGCTCACAATAGACCTCAAATCAATATCTTTTAGTTTTTTTGTCTCTCCTGAAACCCTCAATGAGATCTTAGATGTGTCATCGTCATTGTGGGCCAGCGCAAGAATATATGTCAAATGATCAAAGTTGTTTGACTTAGAGATGATAGAAGCCAATACACCTATCATTGTTCCCATCACATTGTTTTCTGCATTTATGATTATATATCCATTCTTTGAGATAATATTCTCTGATTTCTGATTATCCCTGTACCAATTGAGTGCTTTCACTAATTCTCGCTTATATCTTGATAGGTTGTCTATGGCTTTTTTCTTCAATGATTCTATTCCAAGGCATGTCCCTATGCCCAATGATGCCTTGCCCAGCCTTCCGCAGGCATTCAATAATGTAGAAAATTCCTTGATATCGCGAAGAATAGGCTCTTTCTCTTTCTCAAGCACATAGACATTTCCAAAAATATCTTCTGGATCCTCTTCACTGTGGCGTTTCATGATTATCCCTGCAGCAAGCTTCTTGATCTCATCCTCGCTCAAGTCCTGGATTGTTTTCCAGTCATTTCCTATCTTTGGGTCAATTCCTAGCTCATTCAAGAATTGTATTGCTGCAGATTCTGATCCTGACACACCAGGGATGAATGGATCTGATGAATATTCAAGTATTTTATGCACAGGCCTTGTCTGCAGTCCAAAGAACCTGAATCCTCTCTCAACTCTGATCAGGCCAAGGCTCACTGCTTTTTTCAGTATTTTATTGTTTAGGTTTAGAAATCCATTACTCTCCTGTATATCTCCTATTGCTCCAATTAGGGCTATATGGGCAAGATTGACGCAATCCTTGTCAATTGTTGATGAAAATAGGTAGACTACTCCAGCACCTGAGATCTCTTTGCTTCCATCAATGCCAAAAAGGTGTGGGTTCACATGGATTATGTTTTCAAAGTTTTTATCAGCCTCAAACTCATGATGGTCCAGTATGATTATTTTCCTTCCGGAAAGCTGTTCAGAGATTGAGCTGATAATACCGCTTCCAAGATCAGTGAATATGTAATAAGAATATTTCTCATTCTTGAGCTCATCCAGCATCTTTTTGTTCAGTTGCTGGACTGTTGACAATGAATATTTGATATTTTTGTTGTTCAATGCCTTGATTAGGATTGAGGCTGCGCATATTCCATCGCAGTCAATATGGGATATTACTCTTATGGCCTTGTTCTTGTCAAATTCCTTGAATAAATCTGCTGCTTCATTTACTCTTTTTTCAAAATTTTCATATTTATCCAACATTTCCACCTAGTTATGTCAATATATTCTCATTAATTAATAAAAATTGCTAAAGTAAAACAGATAATATTACTCTAATAGCATGTCAATCCTGTTTGGATCATATTTCCATTCCATTGACAGTCTTTTTGTCTTCTTGTAATATTTTACTAATCTCTTGATCTTTGACTCAGTCAGCTGCAAACCCCTTAATGCTGGCATGTCCTTGCGGTTCTCCTCAAGATGCTTCTTGATTACAGAAACCCTTTTCATCAAGCTAGTAAGGTCTTCTGGAACTTTGGGAGCCATATTCTTCTCATTTAAGAGATCAGTGACACTTTTGCCTATTGCTTTTTTTATGTCAGGAATCCCATATGTATCCCTTAGGATTATGCCAATTTTTGATGCTGAATTTCCTTCTCTTGAAAGTTTTATCACGAGAAGTTCAACTTCATTCTTGCTGTACCTGACCCAGCTGGGATGTGTCCTTTTAGCAGGCCTTTTGCTAGCTGATACTCCTTTTTTCCTTGAATGCATTCTTGCCATTTGAATAACCTCCAATATTCCATCAAGTCAGCAGAACAAAAGAAACTCTTGCCGCCAGTATAAACAAGCACTAGACAAGCACCGGTTTATCTCTTGATAGGATAAAGAAGTCAACTTTTATTTATAAATCTATTGTTTTACTTACATATCCGCACTATTGCCCAGGCTGAGTCTCGCCAATAAATAAGAGACAGTTGATTCAGCCCCTTGATTCAGGTTTATGGCATGGCTGCCAATTCCGTCATGGCAGCCTCCAGTTGACTCATTATAGACCACTTGATTCAATGAGTTTTTTCCTAAGAACCACATGAATGCATTATATGACAAATTTTTGTAGTCCTCATTTCCAGTCACATTATAAGCAAAATTCAATGTCTGCACCATTGCGCCAGTGTCAATCGGCTGCTGGTCAAAATGTGCTTTTTTCCCATCTTTGAAATACCATCCATCATGCCCTATTGGAGCAAATACCTCACCTTCAAAAGTCAATGATATCAGGAATTTCAGGGTTGATTCAGCAACTTGAAGATATCTGGCTTCTTTAGTAACATTGTATGCATAAAATAATGCTTCAGAGAGTTTGCTGTTTGAATAAGTCAGATATGTCTCAAACCACTGCCACTCATCTGATGAGTTATGGTCATATAAGGAGACCAGGAAATCTGCAAATTTTCTGATCCTGCTCACAATATCTTCAGAAGGTTTTGCCAGATTGAAATAATATAATCCGGATATGATGAATGATACTGCTCTTGGTGACTGGATATCCTGTGTTATATCAAGCCCTTTTTTGAATATTTCTTCAGCATCATTTCTCATCCCAACAGGTATATTATCTGCGTTTATCAGATATCCTAATGCCCATAAGGCTCTTCCATGAGGGTCATCACTCCAATGTGAAAGATTGATATTCCTGTTCTGATCGATAAAATTGTAGAATCTTCCATCATCTTTTTGAGCATACTTTATGAAATTCAGGTAAGTCTTTATCAGCTTCAGCTTTGATTTGTCAGCTGATTGGTTGTAGCTCATGCACATGGCTATCATTGCCCTTGATGTGTCATCAAGTGTATATCCTGATTTAATGTCTGGATATGAGTAGTTTGCAAATTGGATCAATCCAAAATCATCAGTCATCTTTTGGAGATGGTTCAGCTTGACTAAAGGAAGGTTATGCTCATATTTTTTTGATAGATCAATGTATTTGCTGAATATCTCCTCATATTTTAATGCAACATTCGGCCAGGTCATGTGCCTAGTGTATGAATAAGTGTTTTTTTCCAAAAAATCTTTTTTTTCAGGATCCTCCAATAATTTGATGATTGCATCTGCATATGATTTTGGATCCTCAAAATTGACTAAGACGCCTCTCTCTTCATTGATTATGTCTTTAGCATGAAGATAAGGTGTTGAGATAACTGCCCTTCCTGCGCCCATTGCATATACCAGTGTCCCGCTTGTGATCTGGTTTGGATTCAGTGATGTTGACATGAAAATGTCACTTGCCTTAAGATAGGTTACTATCTCTGTCAATGTTACATATTTATTGTAGAATTTAACATTTTTCTGAAGGCCTAATTCCTTTACCTTTTCCTTTAGAAAATTTCTGTACTCTTCACCCTCTTGCTTCCTTACTACAGGATGTGTTTCACCAACTATAACATATAGAAGGTTTGGAAATTTTTTGACAACTGCAGGAAGAGCTTCAATCACATATTCATATCCTTTTCCCTTGTTGAGCATCCCAAATGATGTCAGCAATATTTTGTCTTTATAACCCAGCTTTGTCTTTGTCTTTAAGCTTTTTTGAAAGTTTATTGACGGGATTCCATGAGGTATTATTGTGATGTCTGACTTCACTCCATAGTCTTCTCTCAAGATTTCAACTGCTTTCTTAGTCATTACCACAAAGCAGTCTGCCCTGTCATCCATTGCCTTGACTACTTTTTTGATCCTGTCATTAGGATCAGGCAGGACAGAATGGAATGTTATGACCACTGGTTTTTTTATTAGCTCAAGGAAAGCAATCAAATAGCTCCCATATTCGCCACCAAAGATGCCAAACTCATGCTGGATGCTCACTAGTTTTATATCATCCATCTCATTTATTTTTTTTGCTACATCAATATAGTCGTGGATATTTGTGTCTTCTATCTGCAGCGCAACCTTGCCTGGATAATTGTAGATATTTGTGCTGTCATCATTCAATGCCATTATCCTTGACCTGATCTTGGGATAGAACTTCTTATCCATTGCCATTGAGAGGTCTTGAGTAAATGTTGCAATTCCGCATTCACGCGGTGGATATGTTGCGACATACAATATTGATGATGATTTTTCCTTATCCATGATAATCCGTATTTAAAAGAAAAATGTCAGTCTTTTTAAGTTTTATTGAAAAATATTGATAAATCCATTTCATTGCTGGGTAGTGATTTCAAATAACAAAAACCAATGGTTTTTGAGTGTTCCGACCTAAAAGTCGGGGTATTAGACCCAATAGAAAATTCCGACAAGAGAGTCGGAATTTTCAATAAAAAAAAAGATACGACCTCTCTGATTAAAATGTGCAGGTTTCATCACACTCAATAAATTGCACTTGTTTCTGCACAATCTCATGCAGCAGTTCATCCATATGAAGCCTGAGTACTCCTATGTACTTGTCAGCTGCACCATAATACACATAAAGCCTGTTTCCAAAAATAGCAGCTCCTGTCGGAAACACTACATTTTTTATCACTCCTTGCTTTTCCCATCCTTCTATTGGGGAGAAGAATGGCGAAGAGGGGTGGCATATGACTTTTTGAGGATCATTTTTATCCAATAATGCAATTCCACCTCTATAAATTTTTCCCCTGTCCATGTCATCGACAGCATGGTATATCATCAGCCATCCTTTTTTTGTCTCAATCGGAGGGCATCCTCCTCCTATGTTCCTGCTTTCAAATGAGTGCTGGGATTCGAGAAGCACATGATCACTCAAACTCTTGAACTGTTCTTTCCAGAAATCAATTGTTAGGTCCTTGAAATTTTTGAAATATGCGATCTGTATGTCTGGCAGGATCCTGTATAACAATGCGAATTTCCCTTTGATCTTTTTTGGAAACAATATTGCATCCTTGTTCCACAATTGGACATCTTTGCCCACAATGTCCTTGAAATAGGATTCAAATAGAAAATACCTTTCTTTAAGTTTAGTGCTGCATTTCCGAAATATATTCTCTGCCTCGTCATATGTGATGTCTGGACTGATGATGCCTTGTTTTTTCCAGTCCCTTAAATTCTTGCTTGTCGCATACGCTATCCTCACATTTTTTCCATCATATGCAGTATAAGTCATGTAATATGTTCCATTTATCTCAACTATCCTTGGATCTTCTATTCCATGGCTTTCATATTCAAATTCAGGTTTAAGTATTGGTTCATTGGGTCTTTCAACAACCTTTGTCGCTCCTTCAAGTTTGCAGTAGCATATGCTTGACACCCTTTTGCTGTTCACAGCCCTATAGAACATATGCACATTATTCCCTTTTCTTATGCACGCTGGATTTAGGACTCCGTTCTTCTCATTCTCCAGGTTTCTTGGTTTTAGAAGTATTCCCTCTCTTCTTACAATGACCATAAGAAAATATTCATATTAATGATATATAAATCTTTTGAAGAATATCACTTTTTGGCGCTGATAGCCCAATCCCACATTGGTTCTTCATCAGGAAAATCTTCATAATCGCTGATATCTTTTCCCCAAGGATATTTGACTTTTTTGAATCTGATGTCCCTGAATCCAGATTTTCTCAGAAGATATTCAATTTCATGTTTATAGTAAAACTTTTGGACCTCTTTGTCTGATTTATAATGACCAAGAAATAGATCATAATTCTTTAATTCAAATTTTCTTTTAGCAGAACTTCTCGCAATTCCTTCTATCTTTCTCAATTCAACATCCTTAAGTTCTTCCTTCCCATTCTTCTTTTCACTGCAGTTTTCATTCAATTTATAGTCAAGTAAGAGCATCCCATGGTATAATACAGACTCCATTGAAGGCACAATCAGGAAAAAGCTGCCTTTTTTCCTGATGGAATTATGGATATTTTCCAATGATTTTTTTATATCAGCATTATAGGGCATTATCAATGAGTTAACTGAGATTATGACATCAAATTTGTTTTTATATTTTAATTTTCTCATATCTTCTTTTTTCAAAGTGACATTTGCATAATTCTTGCTTCTCTCTCTGGCCTTATCGACAAATGTCTGGCAGAAATCACTTGCATGGACCTGCTTGAACTGCTTTGACAAGTCATCGCAAAGATAGAACAGTCCGCATCCAAATTCAGCAACACTCTTATGTTCCTTGTTCTCGACATTGCTCAGCTCGTCAAGAAGAGGGTTCTCAACATCTCCAAAAAATGGGCTCACAACCTCATCATGATATGATTCAGCCGTTCTTTCCCAATCTTTTTGATCCATTTAATTAATTAATAATTTCTTCCTATAAATTTCTTTTGGTTTTTTGGTTAAAATAAAACAGAAAATAGCCCCACTCGGAATTTCGTCCAGGAAAATCTTTGAATCTTCCTTAGTTTCGAACCGAGGCCAAAGGGATTGTCCAAGAGCAGCTGTAACCTTAATTGGCTGAGCTGCAATTACCAGAACCCTTTATCCTTGACCGCTAGACCATGGGGCTGTTGCCACATATGAAAAGAAATCCTATTTCACTTTATTAATTTAATGATTTTCCGGCCGTAAACAAAAAATATTTATAAGAATTGACATATTTAAACAAGACTGAAATGACTAAATTAAATGATTTATTAAGAGAAATAAAGGCAGATGAGAATCCAAAGCAAGCCAATCTGCTTCAAGGATTTTTCAAGACTGGCAAAGGCGAATATGGTGAAGGTGATATATTTTTAGGATTAAAAGTCCCTGTCCAGAGGAAGATTGCCGACAAATATAAGGATATTTCCTTAATAGATATTCAATCTCTCCTTAAGAGCAAAATACATGAGCACCGCCTTATTGCCTTGTTGGTTCTTGTTCATAAATTCAAGAAAGCAGATGAAAAAGAAAAAAAGATTATATTCAGATTTTATCTAAGAAACACTGATCATATTAATAATTGGGATCTGGTTGACTTATCATCGCATAAAATTGTTGGTGAATACCTTAAAGACAAACCGAGGGAAATATTATACAAATTAGCGAAATCTAGGAATCTATGGGAAAAAAGGATTTCAATAATTGCCACTTTTGCATTCATACCAGATCATGATTTCAGAGACTCTCTTGATATTGCTGAAATCCTTTTGAATGACAAGCATGACTTAATCCATAAGGCAGTTGGATGGATGCTAAGGGAGATCGGCAAGAAAGACCAAGAAGTTGAAGAGCAGTTCCTGAAAAGGCATTATAAGCATATGCCGAGGACAATGCTGAGATATTCTATTGAAAGATTTGATGAAAACAAAAGAAAGTTTTATATGAAAAAATGATTATTGATTAAGTAAAGAAAGAAAAGTAATTGTCAAAGTCGGCAGGGACCACCAGAATAGACTGGTGGCATGTTCGCTTCGCTCACCCTGCCGACTTTGAGCATGCTCAGAAATATACCACCTTCAAAAAATGGATTGTGGACTGTTGTCCACTGGTCATGCAGGCCAGTGGTATATTTCTGACATATCAATGAATTAAAAGATAGTCCCGGGCGGATTCGAACCGCCGTCCATGCCTTTCCTCAGCAGAAATATCTGCCACCAAAGGGCACGATGCTTGACCGCTACACCACGGGACTCTGATAGTATAAAAAAGGTCTAATATTGTTTATAAAGCTTACTAATAGATTTTGTGTATTCTAATAAAAAGATAGTCCTAAAGAACCACCAGTCATAGGCTGGATGGAAATGCTCAGAAAAGCTTTGCTTTTCTGGCACACTTAGAAATGCTAAATGCATTTCTTGTGCCCAAAAAACACAATGTGTTTTGTAGGGTGTTAAAAATCTGAAAGATCTAAAGAACCACCAGTCAGAGACTGGTGGGATTCATTAAATCCACAACTACATTATGATAGGACTGGTGGTTCTTAGTGCTCAGAATGCTCAGAAATTTTTTAAAAAAATTTCTGGCATGCCAAAAATGCTCTGCATTTTTGCGCATTTTCCAGATTATGCAGACAGAATCATGCAAAGCTTGCCACCAGTCAAAGACTGGATGGAAATGCTCAGAAAAGCTTTGCTTTTCTAACACACTTAGAAATGCTAAATGCATTTCTTGTGCCCAAAAAACACAA
>JAZDHV010000004.1:0-32437 GCA_043805595.1 Candidatus Woesearchaeota archaeon | reverse complement strand
ATAAGACTGGTGGTTCTTAGTGCTCAGAATGCTCAGAAATTTTTTTTAGAAATTTCTGGCATGCCAAAAATGCCCTGCATTTTTGCGCATTTTCCAGCTTTTGAAGTTAAAAGCAGGCAAAGCTTGCCACCAGTCAGAGATTGTGGAAAATTCCTGACATTTTAAAAAGATTTTTAAATCACCTATTAATATCTTATTCCAATGCCGCAGTGGCACAACTTAATGCATAATTATTATGTTTTAAGTGCACTCTGGTAATGCGCAAGCTTGGAATTTTCAATGAGAGTTCCTCATCTTCGTAATATCAAACAAAGAGCTTGTTTCCGCAAGGATATCCCGGTTCAAATGTGCAAATGATAAATCTTTTGGATTGAAAGTCCGGGCTGCGGCGTAATGAAGTGAAGCTGAAGTCTGGACTAAGAAAATCTCTGATTTTCTGTGGTCCAGGCGGCGGCGTATTTTTTCCTAAATTCTAGAAATGCACTAAAAACATAGACTTTAAAAAGAGATGAAGAATTTCAAAAGGTATGGAAAATATAGAGTTGATCATTGAAGAAGCAATGAAAGAATCTGGAGAACTTTTAATTCCATGTGGAACTAGAGATCACCTTTACAAATATACTGGGTCTGAGGCGACCAAAAGGATATTATCAACAATTGCAGAGAGAAGAGGCAGAAAATATTCTAGAAGTGAGAGAAGAGAGAGAAAAATCAATCAACCTGGCCTGGGCTTTCTCATCAGATATGACCATGAGTCAGAGTCAATCTACATGGACATTGAAACAACAAGGGATGTTACTAGAAAAAACCCTGAAAAAATGCTAGAAAATATGCGAATATATGCTCTTAATGAATTTAAATTTCCTCTTGAATTTGACCTAGAACAAAGAGAGGATGCAACAAGCAGCATGCGCGGCGAAAGCAAAAAATATTTTGCTAAAACTAATGTTCAATTAACTGCAATTGATCCATCAAACCCAACCAAGGCAAAGAGACAAATATTAGAATATGTTCATCAATTCCTAAAAGCAGTTGATTATGCATTAAAAAATTAATCCTACAAAAATCACAAATTAGCAGGAAGAGATATCATAGAATGGGAAAAGAAAAACTGATGCCGATAGATTTTTAAATGAAATTATTTTCTTCATCCTTATGCCCCTGTAGTGTAGTCCGGCCCAGCGGAAACCCGCTTCCTGGGTTCCCTGCGGGAACAATCATACAGCGTTCTCATCGCTGTGACCTGGGTTCAAATATCAGAAAATGAAAAGTTTCTGAATGAAACTCCCGGCGGGGGCGCTTTTTTTCTCCAGAAAAGAATCTTTTCATGCCTCATTTGGCATGCAAGGCTGTGACCCACTACTCTTATTCCTTGAATTTAGCATTACTCATTTCACTCTAGCATTACTCATTTCACTCATAATGCAAGGTCTGCCACTCACTTCGTTCGTTCCTTACCTTTGAGGTATTCATTTTATTCATACCTCAAAGCATCTACAGGTTTTAATCCTGAAGCTTGATATGCCGGAATAAACCCTGCTATTAAGCCTATTATCACTGAAACTGAGATTGATATAATTATTGAATTTATCGAAACAAATGTACCACCTCTTAGCATTCCCACTTCTCCCATCATAGCAGGCAATGCTCCAGAAAGTATTGTTCCAAAAATAATTCCAAGAAATCCTCCTACTAAGCCCATAAGTGTAGCATTTAGCAAGAAGATAGTCATAATATCCTTGTTTCTTGCTCCAATTGCTTTCATTATACCTATCTCTTTGGTTTTTTCAAGCACTGAAGTGAACATTGTATTTGCTACGCCAACAGCTCCGACAATCAATGAGACAGCAGCAATTGCCACTAAGAAAGCATTTATTGATGACATCATCTGCGATCTTGTCTCCTGCATCTGCTTGCTTGAAGTGAGTGAAAAATCCTTGTTTTTTTCAGTGACATGCCTCACCATCATAAGCTTATTTTCAATCTTAATCATAATTTCATCTAATTTTTCCTCATCTTTTATTTTTATAACAATAGAATCATAGACATCATTCTCTTTGTCCTCAAGCATCTGATAAGCCATCTGTATAGGCATGTAAATATTATTGCTTGTATCATCAAGTATTCCTACAACCCTAAAAACATTATCTTCAATTGCAATCATCTGGTTAATACCTATTGGCTTGTCAAAGTATGACTCAGCAAGCCTTCCCCCAATAACAACAACATTCTGGTCAGCAGAATCAAGAAATCTTCCTTCCTTTATTTTTGATGCAGTTATCCTAGACCATACTTTTTGGTCTACTCCAGTCAATGATACTGATCCGGATTTTCCTAAATAAGATATTTTGACATTTCCCCTGATATTGGTATCAATAAGCTCGATATCTGGTATACCTTTTAGCGCCTGCACATCGGCCCTGCCAAGAACAATCTCTTTTTCAGTTGCAGTTGCACCCCCGACACCTTCACCAATGTCTCTTCCCCCTCCCCGAAACATGCTGAATCCTCTTGAAGAGCCAGCACTAAGGGTTAAAATATCCCCACCTAGACCACCAAGCTGCTGAACCATGGTTTCCTGCATGCCTCCTCCAATGGACATGATCGCCACAACTGAAGCAACACCTATCACAATTCCGAGTATAGTGAGCCAGCTTCTAATCTTGCTATGCAACACCATTCCAAATGCATGTTTCAGGCACTTAATTAACTTCATCTTGATTTGCCCTTTTTCTTGAAAATAGCCCAAATTTTAAAGACATCCTTAAACTTAAAATTTGAATCAATAAGTTTTTCTTTTCTGTATTTCCTATAAGACAGGGCAAAAACCACTAAAACAACCAGCACCAAGATATACAATTTATATTTAGAAAAGAAGCTTTGTTGCTGAATTCTTCTTCCTCCAAATGAAGCCCCTGTTGCTGTTGAATCTTGGGCTGATGAATCCACAATCGCTGCCATCATGGCTTGAGGATTAATATTGACCTCTTTTTCAACTAATTCTCTTTTTCCCATTGTATCTGTGTAAGCTATTTGAATCTTCAAAGGGGTCTGTGTCTGCATACTTCTTCTTTGTGCCAATAATTCTTCTTGAGTCATATCACTTTGCTGATTTGTAGTAGCTGGCCTTGCCTGTGCGGATTGCAAACCAAAGCTTGCAACAGTGTAATCTCCTGTATTTAAGTTTCCGATTATCACTGAGTTTGAGCCAGAAACCCTCCAACCATCTTGCTGTGGAATGCTTACTGAAACAGAGAATGCAGGATTACTGCCAACATTCGCAATAGTAAATGAAGTAGAACCGCTTGAGCTTTCAGAAAAGGCAATGTCAAAGTCAGTTCCTCCACCAACATATACCCCTGCGATAGTGTTAATTTCCTTCTCTGTTCCGCTTGCAATATCATCATAAATCAATAGTAAATCTAATTGATATAATCCAGCTTCAGCATTTGAATCTGCAACGACTTGATATTCGAGTTCTGCTCCTTCTCCAATATCAATATATTTAATATATTTAGTATTATCGCTTCCTACAGGAAGAATGATCTTATCATCATTAATCCAGCTAAAGGTAAGGTCTCTTAATGGAGCGTTGCCAACATTGTTCACAGTGAATTTAAGGCTAGTCTGAGTTCCAGGGATAAGTGTTGTTTTATCAATATGGATAACTTCTGCACTCTCCTTGCTCTTAATTTCTATGTTAATACTTCTCATGGCACTAATTTCTGTTTTTCCTTCTTCATATTCCTTTATCCTCAGCTCATATTCTCCAGCAGTAGCATCCCTATCTACCCTTACCTTGAATTTCACAATCTTCATGTCAGCCCCAGCCTGATATGATTTTAGAGTTCCAACTTTTTTTGCATTATCCTCTCCTGCAACTCCAATAAAAGGATACTCAGGAACAAATTCTAACATAAGATTTTCAGCAGCAACACCCCCCCTATTTTCAACACCTATCCTTACTTCAACAATATCACCTGAAGTTGCAGGATCTGGATCCTGATTTACCAGACTAGTAACAATTATTTTACTATTACTTGATTCTGCATGCACAAAACTTGAAAGCATACCTACAAGCACCAGCACCAAAACATATACCACAATCATTTTTTTCATACATATCACCTTGTAATTTTCTTATCCATTTTAATAATCTGCCCGTCTTTTAACTCAATGGTAGTATGGGCATATTTAGCCAATTTAAGATCATGAGTCACCATAATTATAGTCTTGCCTTCCTCCTTCCAAAGTTTCTGGAATATTTCCATTATACCAATGCCAGAATTTGAATCAAGATTGCCTGTCGGCTCATCTGCAAGTATAATCTCTGGATCTGTAACAAGGCTTTTTGCAATGGAAACCCTTTGCTGTTGCCCCCCAGAAAGCTGTGTAGGCAAATGATGCATATGACTCCTTAAGCCAACTATATCTAATATTTTCCTTGTCTTTTCTGAAGCAGTTTTATCATCATATTCAAGAAACTCCATAGGCAAAAGAACATTAGCATAGGTAGTCATGCTTGGGATAAGGTTATACTGCTGGAATATGAATCCTATGGTCTTGCCCCTGAGAGTTGCCAAGTCAGATTCAGACATTTTAGTTATATCCTGATTTTTCAGGAATATATTTCCTTTTGAAGGAACATCCAAACAACCAATTAGGTTCATCATTGTTGATTTCCCGCTTCCAGAAGCTCCTATTATTGCAACAAAATCGCCTTTCTTGATTTCTACAGTAACTCCTCTTAATGCAGGAACATCGACTTCACCCATTTTATAGATTTTCCAAACATCATCTAGGTGCAATAAGATATTGTTTTGTTTTATCATATATTTCCTGAATAAGTTTTAAATTTAGATATAAATTGTTGTTTATAAACAGAGTGGATTTAAAGTCCACTTTTTATATAAATGTTTAAATAAAAAAGGGTATTAGTCAATAAAAAATGCCAATACAACAATTTTTTGATCCATCCCTATATGGAATAGAATTCATATACACTATTCTAGTTGTAATTCTCTGCGCATTAGTATATTTTAAAACAAAAGAAGCATATGATCTCACAAAATACAAAGGAATAAAATATTTTAGAAACGCGTTTTTGTTTTTTGGACTTGCATATTTAGCAAGGTTCCTTTTGCATATTATTACCTTCACTGTCTTTGCTTTTGATTTTTTTGTTCCAAGAAGATTGTTTTTTCCTATCGCCATGATACCTGTAGGGTATTTGAGCACTTTGGCCATATTTTATTTAACATATAGTTTGGTATGGAAAAAGATTAATTACCCTTATTTTTTCTTATTCTCAAATATTATTGCAATTCTTGTATCTATAGCTGCATTTGTTTCAAGATCACATATTTTATTAACAGGATTGCAGATAATATTGCTATTATTTACAGGGGTTATAAGCCTTTCAAAACACAGCAAAGGAAAAAAGAAATATCATGCAAGAGGATTGTATTTACTTATCACAATTTTTTGGGTAATATCCCTTTTTTTAATAGGGCCTAACAGATTTCTTCCATATGAGATCAAAGCATTATTTCAAGTATTATCTATTATAGTATTTTTTACAATCTACTATAAAGTAATCAAGTGGATAAAATGAATAAGAAAAGGGATCGTTTAGAAGTCATCTATGATTTTTTAAAGATAATCCAAGACAACCATAACTCAATAAAGCCAACTCCATTGTTGAGGAAAACCAATCTCTCTTCACAGAGCTTTTCTGATTATTTTGAAGAGATGACATCAAAGGGATTTATAAAAGAGATTTTTGACAAGAGAAATAAAAAATATATTACACTCACTGACAAGGGATTTAAGTTTCTAGAGAAATACAAGTATATAATAGGATTTATTAAAGAATTTGAGCTGTAATCCTGCAATTATTACAAACCTTAGCTTGCCACTCAAAATGTATCTACATTCAAGTTATCCAAAAAGAATAAATACTTGAGCTATTGGTTTATAGCCATATGATAGAACAGCTTATACAACTGATAATACTCTTCTTTGTGATAATAGACCCTATGCTCAGCTTTGCCATATTCATGGCAAACACAAAAGGGCTTAGTGAAAGGGAAAAGAAAAGGACAGCCCTGCTTGCTGTTGCGCTTGCGGCAATAATATCATACGCATTCCTCTTCATAGGAGAGAGGATATTGACACTTTTCAATACACCTCTTGACAATTTCAGGATCGCAGGGGGGATAATCCTTGGAATATTAGGCACAAGGATGGCACTTGGCCATACCATCCTTGAAATTGATGACATCAAGAAGAACTCCAGCAAGGCAATAGCTGCGATAATTGCAACACCCTTAATAAGCGGGCCTGCATGCATAACAGCAATAATAATATCATCCCATGACTATGGAATGCTCTTAACAGGAATAGCTGTGGGCATAGTCCTCGGATTCACAGGGCTATTGCTATACATATCTGCTTGGTCAGAAAAATACATAAACAAGACTGCCATAAAGGTCACAACAACTATAATGGGGCTGATCACTCTTGCATGGGGAGTCAATTTCATAAGGATAGGCCTAGGATTTTAAACCTTTCTTAAAAACTATGATAATGTTTAAAAACAATAAAGTATTCTCGAATAATAATGGCAAAGCAAGCAGTTCATGACCTATTAAGCAGATTCTATGAAAATAGAGACACTCTTGAGAGAATGCATAGACCCAGCATTGACAGGATGCTAGCTGGATTTGATTTCTTGACCAGGATATGGCCAAAGATCAAAGATGGAGTCTATCCACTAGATGGATCAAGAGTATTCTGCAATGTACAAACATATAATACAAAGGATATGAAAGAAGCTATTTTTGAGACACACAAAAAATATATTGATATCCAATACATTAGTTGAAGGAACTGAACTGATATTAGCTGCTCCAAGAGATAAATTGAGATCAGTTGTTCCTTATGATCCTGAAAAAGACATTGCATTCTGGACACTAAAGATGCCTCCTGAAGACATTGATCCTGAAGAGATTATAATGAGACAAGGATGGTTTGCAGTATTCTATCCAAGCGATGCACATGCTCCTCAACTGACTCATCAAAAAGAATGTGAAGTGAGGAAAGCTGTTGTCAAGGTTTTGATTTAGGGGAAATCTTTATTTTTTTAGGAATAAGTTAATTAATTGAGTCAGCCAAATAAAGCAACTTGATCCGATCCGGCGGATCAGCTGATAATTTTTCTTACAGAATTAATGGAGAGAATTTGCATTAGTTTTTTATATAGATTATGATTAATGTTAACCAAGCCAGCGTGGCAGAACTCGGTCATTGCGATGGTCTCGAACATTTATTTGAGTTAACCGTTGTCCGCAAGGACTTCCAGGTTCAAAACTAGGGATTATATTAATTCTTAGGTGAAAGTCCTGGCGCTGGCGTATTTTCTCCGAGATTATAGATTTTATGATAAATATATTTATATAACAAACTGAGAATTCAATTGTATGGAAATAAGCACACCAGATGATACATATAAGGCAGAGAATCCTTTGAGATATATGACTAACAGGACTTTGAGTGGCGCAGGTATAATTGGAAGTTTGAAAACTGCTCTTGAGAATTCATTAGAAATTGATTTAGACAGGCTAGAGGCAGCCTAATTCTCTAAGACAATATCTTCCTTAGTTCTGGTTTTTATAAAACAACATTTAAATATAAGATAATATCCAAGATTTTGTAATGTATAAAACACAAAGAGAGCAAAAGCAGGAGCTTCTGCAAAGGCTAAGCATAATAATCCTATTTGTATCAGTGCTATTGTTTATAGGCTCAATAATATACCATTTCTCAGAAGGATGGAGCTGGAAAAACTCACTCTATTTTTCCACTATTTCCCTTGTTTCAAGAGGATACAGCAACTTATACCCACATAACTGGTTCTCAGTATTATTCAGCGTGGCTTATCTTATCATAGGCGCAGGAGTGCTGCTATATGCATTATCTTCCCTGATTGCATACTACACATCATACTACCAGCAGACAATTGAGAAAAAGGTAAAGACAATTACTGAGAATTTAAAGAGGAAAAAGGAAAATAAGAATAACCCATGGATAGTGATCAAGTCAAAGAAAGAATGAGAATGAAAAAATATGGAGAAGGTATTAAAAAAATAATGCCGCCGGCGGGAATTTCAGCCTCTTACGAAACGTTTGAACCCGTGATCTCCACGTCACTCAGTTTTTTATCATTGGAATGAATCCTCAAAGCTCATCAAGCGAATACTTATGAGCGTGGCGCTTTAACCAGGCTAAGCCACGGCAGCATATCAGTTTATAGTTGCTTTTTTTTATTTAAATCTAACTGTTTTGATTGAAAATTTGTTATTAATTAATTGGCAGAGCAAATTTTGGTGTTAATAAGGAGGGCCTCGTAAAGGGTGCAACATGTTACTCGGCCTTTTCCGCAGCAGGTCATGGAAGGTTATGGAATAAAAAGTAAAATTGATTGGGAGAAAATCCAAAACTTTAAATAATACAAATTCTATATACACAATTAGATTATTAGATTTAGCTATATTTCAACAAACAAAAAAAAGGGGATGATAATATGGATACTGACGATGATTATGAACTTCTTCCGCATAAGGAGATTGTAGACCTAAAAAAGCAGCTTGAATCCTATAAAAAAGGGCCGTCAAGCGCTGGCATGTCATCAATGGACAATCTGAGCGATTCCATAAACAATCTGCTAGCCCTATTCAAAGAAGCAGGAACCACAATGAACCTAGAAGAGCATGAACAGGACATATTGACAAAAGAAGTTGTGCCATTAAGCCAAAAAGTGGACAAGCTCCTTGAGCACAGCCAGAGGATAGCAGAAGGGATTGTTGCATTAGCAGACATGCTCAAAGAGCTGAATGACAAGATTGATGAAGTGAAGGAGAAGCAAAGTGCGCCTCCACCACCAAGAATGCCACTGCCAAGACAATTCAGGCCAATGCCACAACAAAATTTTGGGCAGAACCTGGAAGAGATGCCTCCTTTAAGAGGACCAATGGGACCACCTCCAATGCCCCCTCCACCACTAAGATAAAGGATTGACCATGCTAAAGCAAAAAGAAGCCCAAAGAACAAGAGATTTTCTCAAACATATGATTATTGCCAGCAAGAAGATTGGAGAAAGAAACCAGGCTAAACTAGAGCTAGAAGGCCAGATAGAGAAAATAAGACAATTATCACATGCTAATGAGGACAGACAGACAATAAATACTGAGATAAACACCCTAAAAGATCTCATCAAGAAGGTATTAGAAGTTGAGGGCAAACTACTGCATCATCATGGAGATGCTGGAAAGTACAGCAGTGAAATGGAAGACAAGATGAAAAGGCTTGAACAGAAGATAGACAATTACATTGAAGTGAGGGACAGAAGAGAAAAAAGAATAAGAACAATCGAGAGGAAGATCAAAGGAGAGGTAGGAGAGAACAGGGAAGAGATTGAGAAGGTTGAGAGCAATATCAAGAGAATACAGCTGAAAATGAAAGAATTGCAGAAAATGGGAAAGATACCAAAAGATAAACATATTCAATTAAAAAATAGGATCGAAGATTATAAGCAAAAATTGGATAAGATCAAAGGTCTTTGACCATAACTGTATTTCTGCCATTATCTTTAGCTCTCTGGCATGCTTTTTTTATGATGCTGATCACTTCCTTATTTAATGCATCTGCAAAATCCAAAGAAACATTCAAAGGCTTATCATCTATTTTTGCATATTCCTTTATCTTAACCTTGACAATGACTGAATCTGGCATCATATATCACCCAACTACCTGTGAAATAATGAATTATTTAAGTGTTTTGGTTTGTTTGTATATAGGAATGAGTTGCAATCATTTATGCAGCCAATAAAATAACATCTTGTTATTTTTCTTTTCTTCCAATCTGCAAAAGCCAAATCGTTCGAACTGGATGATATCACCTATTTTAATTCCATCAAGGTTAGTCTCACCAAGACCTTTCACTTTAGTATTATCATCCATCAAGACCTTAATATCAAATAGCTCTTTTGAAACAGGAAGCCAATGCATGATCATCTTCCCCTGTTCCTTGTATCTCTCATAATCAAGACTGTCAAACCTGTATTTTGACTTCTCTAAACTGAAATTAAGACAGTCCATCAACCTGTATAACTCCCCTCTCTTGATATTTTTCTTATCCTCCTTGGCGATGTAGAACCTCTCATCAGTCTTAAATGACCTGCCGCCTTTCTTATTCTCTGGATGCAGATCCAATTTAAGAGATTGAACTGGAGCATTCTCAACAGTGATATTGACAGGATCCAAAATAAAGAAATATCTGGAAGATTTCTTATCAATCACATCCTTGTTAAATGCATTCAAAGACTTAAAGAACTCATCTTTAGGAACCTTCTTGTCAGTAAGGGATATCCCAACATCAATAGCATATTTAACAAAAGCACCTGGCTGATAACCACGCTTTCTCAAAGCAGGGAGAAAAGGCAATCTTATATCATCCCAACCAGAATATTTACCCTCATCTATAGCAATCCTTGTTTTTGAACAAGAAACAGGCATCCCTTCAAAATTTATCCTGCCTACAAACAATGCCTCTGGAAACTTATCCTCTAAGCCAAGATATTGGTATATCATCCTCTGCCTCAAAGCATTATCCTGGTGATCCTTTGCCCTGATCACATGAGTCACATTTGTATCAATATCATCAACTGCAACAGCCATGTTCATCAAAGGCCACACCCTATACTTCTTCTTTGTCTTTGGATGGCTACTGTCATTGATCCTGAACAAAGGGAAGTCACGCATAGCTGGATTTTTATCATTTAAATCAGTCTTTAGCCTGACAACAGCATCACCTTTTTTGTATCCCTTGAACATCCTTTTCCATCTGGCCCTTTGCTCATCATTACCCAATTCCCTGCAAGGACAAGGTATCTTTTTTTTTATCAATTCCTTGAATTTTTCAGGATCACAAGTGCAGACATAAACTTTATTGATTTCCAGCAATTTCTCCATATAGCCATAATAAAGATCTAACCGGCCAGATTGGACTAAAATATCATGGATATTGTTGCCTGTAAGCCATTTGGCATCCTCCACAATCATTTTATATGATGGCTCATAAATATTCTCAGTATTAGTATCACCTATCCTTAAGATTAATTTTCCCTTATACTTTCTGCAAAACTCTGAGTTTAAGGACAGGACATATGCATGGCCGATATGCAATGGGCCAGATGGAGATGGCTCAAAACGCATTATCACATCCCCTTTTTTTGCATCCTTTAATTCAGGAAGAGCCTTTTCTATTACCTCTTTCTTTTTCTCCAATATGCCTGGAGCAATTGATTCAAGATCAGATTTTTGCTTATCAAGGCCTAACTTGTTAACTTCCTTGATAATATTCTGGATAGATGGGATCAAATCCTTAAGCTGATCCTTTAATCCAGGCTTTTCAGAAAGGACCTTGCCAATGACTGCTCCTTGATTGGCCTTTCCTTTGAATTTGACAGCATTTTGCAGAGCATATTTTCTTATCAGTTCCTTATCCATAGGATATAATTATATCAGTCTGTATATAAATTTAATTGTTGTAATTAGATATTCCAAATAAAGGGTTTATCCGAAATGTTTATATAGATAAAACCTATAGAGAACAAATAGGAAATAAAATGCAAAGAAAAACACAGACAATTCCAAAAGCCACTGTCGCAAGAATATTATTCAATGCTGGAGCAAAAAGAGTCAGCCAAAAGGCTGTATCAGAATTTTCAGACATAATTGATGATATTGCAATGGAAATCGGGAAAAAAGCAATTGATATAGCTAAGCATTCTGGAAGGAAAACTGTACAAGAAGGGGATGTGAAGCTGGCTGCTAAGTGATGCCTTTTTTATTTTCTATTATTTTAATCATTTTGACACTATCATTTTAATTTTTTTAAAAAGTCAGCCAGACAAACAACAATTTGATTCGATCCGGCGGGTCGATTGCAACAATTATTTGATATGTCAGAAATATACCACTGGCCTGCATGGCCAGTGGACAATAGTCCACAATCCATCTTTGGAAGGCGGTATATTTCTGAGCATGCTCAAAGCCGACAGGGTGAGCGAAGCGAACATGCCGCCAGCATATTGACTGGTGGTCCCTGCCGACTTTGACAATATTTAAATAATGATACATAATAATAAATTTCTCATGGGCTGGTAGTTTAGTCCGGCAAGCTTAATCAAGTTTGGACAATAGAATTCCCGGTTGGCAATCGGGTGATCCCGGGTTCAAATTGGAGTGTAAATTCACTTCTTGGAAGTCCCGGCCAGTCCATTTATTTAATTCAACAAACTTTGATATAGTTTGTAATGCCTCCTGTACACTGCAGAAAGAGAATAATTCTTTATAACATGCTCTTTGACATTATCCAAATGCCTCTTAACAGACCTTTTGTCTGAAAAGACTTTATCAACTGCTTTCAGTATATCATGAGGAGTCTTGCAATGGCCAACTGTGAGCTCACCAGGGCAAGATATTACAGGAAGTTTCATCATCATTGCTTCAAGAGCAACCATAGAATATAGGTTTTTAGAAAAAACAGGCTGGACCATCACATCTGCAAGCCTGTAATAAGCAGCAAGAGTAGCCCTATCATTTATCCAACCAGCATAATGGACTCTTGACAGGAATTTGCTCTTTAATCCCATAGAAGATAAAACATTTTCAGAGGAATTGTTTGCACCTACTAAAACTAGCTTAACATCCTTATATTTTTCAGCTATCAGGTTAAATCCTTCTGCCAACCTCCTTGCACCTTTTTGCTCTTCAATCCTTCCGACATAGATAACAATCCTCTCTCCTGAAGGTGCTATCATTGATCTTAGATATCTTTCTTTTTCAATAACCTCTTCAAGTTTTGCAAATAATTCAAAATCAGTTCCATTTGGAATACATACACACTTGTCACTAAATTCAGGATAGAAACGGTCAAATGCATCCTTATGGACTTGAGAGATTGCAATAACCCTATCTGCCAGCATAATCATCTTTTCCTGACTCTTTTCCCTATAATGATAACCTTTTTTTCTTAAAACTTGGATTTCCTCCTTACTCATCTCATCAGCCAAGAGTTTCAATTTCTGATCTTGACTCATCCTCAAATATGGAATAAATGCATGCAATGTAAATACAATTGGAACTTTTGGAAAAAATGAGTGAAAAATCTGAATCGCATGATCCTGATAAAATGTATGAGTATGCACATGGCAGATCTGTGGGAAATAAATGCCCTTATCCCTAAGATCCTTCAAAATATGCTTAAAAGCCCATTTCAAAGCAACAAATTCTCCAGCACCTGTCAACAAACAATAAGGAGAAATCTTGACCCTAACATTTCTATCCAATTTTTTATCATAATAATGATAATGATGCCACCAGTGATTAATGATTGCGACATTTGCTCCAGATTGCTGAAAAGCATTTGTAATATTCCTCATTACTGTTACCACACCAGAATTAATTGAGTAAGGAATACCTAGCTGCAATAATTTAAAACCTCCTTTTTTTAAATTCTCATATTTTTTATTTGTATTTGGGTGTATATTAATAATTCGCTGCAATCTTGAAAGAATTGAGTTAAGACCAGCAGGAGATTTACATTGGCTTATAAATTTACCAATTACTTTTCTCAACCTATCAAGTTTATTCTTTTCATGGAACAATTCATTCTCATCAAAAATCTGCTTGATTTCTGGCTCAATCTCTTTGTTGCTTTTCATCTTAACTCATATCAGGCAATTCTTCCTCTAATTTTCTTGTGATTGATCTCCTTTCAACATACAACTCCTCATAATTTTGTATATATATTTTAATTATTCGCTCATATTCAGTCCCTTCCCAACCAGAAGTGCCATTAATGCTATCAATTAAATTTATAATCCTTTCCTCAAGATCAGATAACCTCCTAATGATATCATTGTATTCTCCCATATCAAAATCAACTGGTCTTGATCCATAATAACTTGAGTCAACACTTAAAGTCTCTCTTGTTTTTATTATCAATTCTTCTGTTTTTCGTCTATAAATCACAATTAATGACTCATAGGATGTTAATAATAATTTTAATCTTTCTTTTAGATGCTCAACATTTCTTGGCGTTTCTTCTTCTTTTTTCTTTGGGTCATCTCCTTTTCTCTCTTTTTCTGGCTCTTTCTTGGATTTTTCATCTCTCTTAAAGATACCTTCAACCATATGATCCTTAATCAGAAAAAGGATAAGCATCAACAGGAATGAAAGTAATATCAGATATAAGAACCAACGACTGAGTTTTGCAAAAATACATAATGGTCCTGGCACAATGACTGCCATCAATGATAATGAAAGGCTAACAATAACCCTGATTCTCTTATTATCTGAAAGAACTTTTACATATCGCGTTGCACTATAAATAATTGAAAAGAAAATAATAAAAGTAATTGAAATCAACCAAAATGCAGATGTTTGAGAAAATTCCTTGCAAAATATTGCTGAAGGAATATATTTATTTGCCAAATTATCTAATGAAGAAATAGGATTTATAGCAAAAGCAGACAATGAACAAAAGATTAAGGAGATTAATATTAAAATCATTAAAAATGGAATATTTTTCCTCATACATTATAAATAAGATTAAACATATTTAAATTTAATTAAAAAAAGAACAAAATAGAGAAACATATTTATATGAGAAATTGTTACTAGGGGAATTAGGGGGCATAATGATAGGCATTATATCTGATACGCATGACAATGTGCAAAACATCATGAATGCTGTTGAAGTATTCAAGAAACTGAAAGTCAAGCTAGTCATACATCTAGGGGACATTGTAGCTCCAGCAACTGTAATATATTTCAAAGATTTACCGATGAAGTTTGTCAAAGGGAATGTTGATGGGGCAGAGATTGATATTCTCCAGGAAAAGATAGAAGATATAGGCGGAGAGTTCTATCCTGACAAGCTTGAACTGGACCTAAATGGGAAAAAATTGCTGGCAGTGCATAAACCTGACAATTATGCCATCACCTCAGGCATATATGACTATTACCTGCATGGCCATACCCATAAAAGAAGGAACCAAAAGATAGGCAGGACAAGGATAATAAATCCAGGCTCACATTATTATGATGGCGACAACACAATAGTCATACTAGACATTGATAAAAATAAAGTCGAATTCATAGAGGTATCATGATGGTAAAACTGATAATATTTGACACATGGGGAACATTGATAGCAAATGGGATATACAGCCCTGTAAAACAAGTCAGATTTATGCTTGACATAAAAGATGATTTCCCTGAATACATAAAAAGATTTGAACATGTCTTCATGACAAAAGAATACAAAAGCCTTGAAGAAGGATTTAAGGCAGTGCTAAAGGAATTTGGGATAAAACAAGACAAAGAGACTTTAGAAAAACTGATAGGAGCATGGAACAAAAATACATTGCTTGCAAGACCTTTCAGAGAGACTATACAAGTTCTGGAAGACCTGAAAAAAGACTACAAGCTTGCATTGATATCAAATACAGACAGCTTCTCAGTGCCACAAGTCATTGAAAAATTTGACATTGAAAAACTCTTTGATTATGTATATCTATCATGCAAAGAAGGAAAATTGAAGACAGAAACAGAATCATTTGAAAAGATACTGAAAAAGCTGAAAGTTGACAGCAAAGATGCAGTGATGATAGGCGACTCAATTGAATCAGACATCAAAGGCGCTGAGCTTGCTGGAATCAGGGCAATCCTATTAGACAGGAGAGGAAGAAGAGATTATATTGAGAAAATAATGGATCTGAGTGAATTAAGGGAGAAATTATAGGTGTTGAAAATGAATGATTGCATCTTCTGCAAGATTGTAAAAGGAGAATTACCCTGCACAAAAGTCTATGAAGATGACAATGTTCTGGCTTTCTTAGACATATCACCTGTGCATCCAGGGCATGCATTGGTGATATTAAAAAAACATTATGAGACAATAACAGACATACCAGACAATAAGATACTTCCCCTTATGCATGTGCTGCAGAAAGTCTGCAAAGCTGTAAAAATTGGTGTAGACAGCCAAGGATATAATATCATAATGAACAATTACAAAGCTGCTGGACAATTAGTTCCACACGCTCATTTCCACATAATACCTAGGTTTGATGGAGATGGATTAAAGCATTGGCCCCAAACCAAGTATCAGGAAGGCCAAGCAGAAAAAGTCAGAAAGAAAATAATTGATAAAATTTAATATGTCAGAAATATACCAATGGCCTGCATGACTAGTGGATAATAGTCCACAATCCATTTTTGGAAGGCGGTATATTTCTGAGCATGCTCAAAGCCGGCAGGGTGAGCGAAGCGGACACGCCACCAGCATATTGACTGGTGGTCCCTGCCGACTTTGACAAAAAGCACTATTTCTTAGGCAATGTAAACAAAAGGTTAAAGTAAGAACTTCCATCTGACTCAGCCCATGCCTTTCCATTATGAAGCCCTATAAATTTTTTAACATTTGTCAGACCAATCCCATATCCAGAAGCAAAAGGCAGAGAATCATCATTTAACCTGACAAACTGACGGAAGATCCTTTTCAACTGGTCTTTAGGAACATAAGATCCATTATTCCAAATATTAAATTGATGATGATCACTATGATCTTCATAGCCAAGGTCAATCCTGCTACCTTGAACAGCATATTTCAAGGCATTGCCTATGCCATTCTCAAAAACAAATTCCATATTATCCTTATCACAGAAAACTTTCAGATCAGGAGGGATTTTATGCGCTAAACCAATATTTCTCTTCTCAGCAACAACATACAACCCATCAAAGACAGGATTAATTATTTCATCAACCAAGGTATGATAACCAGGATTATGAGGATATTGTCCTGAATTCAGCTGAAAAAACCTCTTAAGACGAGCAAGCCTGTTAAATGTCCTCTGTGTCTGATTGTTGATCATTTCATGGAAGCGCTGTGCCTTATCAACATCACCATTCAGAGCAGACTTAAATAAATATTCATTTGCCTGCTCTATTGTAGCAATAGGCCCTTTAAGATCGTGCAAAATAATCTGAGAGACAGCCAGCATTCCAGCATTGACATCAGAAAGCTCCTCATACAATCTCTCTGCCCTTCTTTTAGCCTTTGTCAATTCAGACTGGCATTCGACAAAACACATGACTTGATCAGATCTTCCAGACCTATCTGTAAGAGTATCAAAAGAAAAATGAAGGTGATATCTTGCATTTGGAATAACAATATCTGAATGGGCCAGACTTGAAACACCAGTCTCTTTTGTCTGCGTAAACAAATGAATGAGCAAAGCAGGCAAGCCTGCATCATATCTGCTGAATTGTGAAAGTGTATCATAAATGCTTTTACCAAGATAAATGCTTTTACCAAGAACATGGTCAATCCCTAATTCTTCTGGCAAAGTTCGATCATTACTAGCCATTGTAATTAAGTCATCTACACCCCTAGTATCAACTAGATAAAGCATATGTCTTGACTTTCTTCCTGAAATCTCTTTGCTTTTTGTCATTATGAATAGGTTATATCATGATTTAAAGATGTTTTATTAAAATGTTAAAAAAAAATAATAGAAACTAATATTCAGGCATACCTCCCATACCAGGCATACCTCCCATTCCTGGAGGCATTCCACCAGGCGGACCTCCTTCAGAAGATCCTGATGCTGCTATAACATCATCAATCCTTAAAATCATTATTGCAACCTCAGCTGCACTGCTAACAGCCTGAGTCTTGATCTTTAATGGCTCAATAACACCTTGTTTCCATGCATCCATCACTTTACCAGTGAAAACATTGATGCCAGCCCATTTTTGCTTCTTGTCATGAGCAGCCTTAAGCTCTGTAATAATGTCAATTGGATCAAGACCAGCATTCTCTGCCAGAGTCTTTGGAATGACTTCAACAGCATTAGCAAATGCGTTCACTGCAAGCTGTTCCCTTCCAGACAGCTTATTTGAATATGATCTAAGCTCTTTGGCAAGCTCCATCTCAGTTGAACCAGCACCAGCAACAACTTTCCCAACAATAAGTGAGACTGCAATATCACCGATCGCATCAGTCACAGCCCTCTTGATCTCATCAGCAACATGCTCAGTAGAGCCACGGACAAGAATTGTGACTGATTTAGGATTTTTACAATCCCTGACAAAAGTCATCTCCTCATCTCCCATCTTTTTCTGCTCAACCAAACCAGCCCTCCCAAGATCGCTTGGAGATATATCATCAATATTAGTGATGATCTTTGCACCTGTTGCCTTTGACAATGATTCTATATCAGATTTCTTAACCCTTCTGCAAGCATAAATTCCTGCCTTTGCCAAGAAATACTGAACCATATCATCGATACCTTTTTGGCAAAATACAACATTTGCACCAGATCCAATCACTTTTTGAGTCATGTTTTTTAGCATCTGCTCCTCTTGATCAAGAAATGCCTGCAATTGGTTAGGATCATTAATCTGTATCTTAGCCTCTGTCTCAGTGCTCTTGATCTCTAAAGGAGAATCAAGCAAAGCTATCTTTGCATTTGAAACAACACTTGGCATGTCAGAATTTAGCTTTTCCTTGTCAACAACAATTCCCTGAATAAGCTCTGTGTCATCAACAGAAGCGCCTGTCTTTTTCTCAATCTTAATGCTGTCCCTGTCAATTTTTAGTTTCCCTTGAATATCATATTCTATAATGCCTTTAACAGCCTTAACTGTGATGTCTGCCAGCTTTTCCTTTGAAATCTCTGCGCCTTTTCCAGTCATAGCAGTCAAGGCAATCTTCTTAAGAAGATCATTATCCTTTACAGTGATATCCTCGGCCATATTCCTAAGAATCTCCTGAGATTTCTCAGCAGCCAAACGGTAACCCTTGGCAAGGACTGTAGGATGGATATTCTGGTCAAGCAAGTCTTCAGCCTGCTTTAACAATTCTCCAGCAAGAACTACAGCAGTTGTTGTTCCATCACCAACCTCATCTTCCTGAGTCTTTGCAACCTCAACAATCATCTTAGCAGAAGGATGCTCAATTGCCATCTCCTGAAGAATTGTGACACCATCATTAGTAATAACTATATCACCTAAAGAATCAACCAGCATCTTGTCCATGCCTTTTGGACCAAGAGTAGTGCGAACAGTCTCAGCTATCAGCTTGGCTGCCATTATATTGGTCTTTTGGGCATTCTTGCCAGTTGTCCTATTATAGCCTTCTGGCAATATGAAAATAGGTTGAAATTCCTTATTTGCCATAAAATTACCCCCAATCATGATCTGAAATTGTCAAAGTCGGCAGGGACCACCAATCATAGACTGGTGGCATGTTCGCTTCGCTCACCCTGCCTACTTTGAACATGCTCAGAAATATACCACCTTCCAAAGATGGATTGTTGACAGTATTGTCCACTGGTCATGCAGGCCAGTGGTATATTTCTGACATATAAATTAATAAGATAGAGTAATGGAGACATATTTTTAAAGCTTGTGTTTTTCTATTGCTTATATCCTAATTGTTTTTGCATCTCATCTGTTAGGCACATGATTATCTTCACATCTGCTTTGTAAGCTAAAACTCCACCAGAATCTCCAGCCAAAACCATAGCATTACAAATCGGAAATTTATGGTTTTGCTTTACAAAATAAGCAGTTCTCATGACAATATCAGATCCATACCTAAGATTCTGAAAACCACTGAAGAATTCAAAATCAAGACTACGAATAACTGGAGTCAAATCACCATTACCCACAATATCATGATGGACTTTGACATCATTATGATAAAAATCCAATAATGGGGGGGTAATTTGACCAAGTAGAAAAAAAGGGTGAGGTAAACAAGGCATATTTCTTGGATGCTGATCTTCATAAAAATGGACATTATCTGGCTTTATCGCATTACAAAATAATTTTCCTGCATTCTCATCAATTTGAGAGATGTGATTATTTTCATCATCTGGAATGACTCCAGTAGACAGTGGCCTAGAAGAGTAGACAAATTCAGCCCTGTCAACACTTTTTGAATCACTACTTTTTTTTGTTAATCTTCCATTAATTGAGAATTGGCCATTTCTTGGCTGCTCTTTGAATATCAATATTCCTTCTAAGTCATCTCCTGAAAAAGTAAAATCCTTGAAATCCATATAAACTCTTGCAAGTTTTAAATTTCCAGAATCATAACCAAGACCATCATACATCTCAATAAGGGTGCTGATACCATCAAAAAGAGCAGCTCCAAGCTTAAATGCAGGTGAAACAGGCTTTTCAACCTTCTTAGGATCATGAATCCAATTTGTGTCATTAAGAGCTCTTGCAACCCTAACAATATCATCAGAGCATTCAGTTTTTTTGATAAAACAAGGCATTAAGAACAGAGGTATTTGCCCAGGTGTTATAGGTGTTATTATTCCTAGTGGACTTAAGAGTACCATATACGAGGAAATCTAGACTCATTTTTAAACTTTATTGAAAACCTTAATAATAAAGAATAAATTACTAATAAATTACAACAATAACAATTTTCAACAGGTTTTTATACTAATCCTCCTTTATTAGAACTATGATAATATCAATAAATGGAGATCCAGGAAGCGGGAAAAGCACTGTAGCTGAGATACTTGCAAACAGGTTCCACTTAAAAAACATATATATAGGCCAAATAATGAGAGATCTGGCAAAAAAGAAAGGTATCACACTTGAAGAACTTGGCAAAATCTGTGAAAAGGATCCAAAAATAGACAGGGAGACTGACAAATATATTGAAGATCTAGGAAAGGAAAAAGATGATTTCATAATTCAAAGCAGGACAGCATACCATTTTATACCACAATCAATAAAGATATTTCTTGAAGTAGAACCACAGGAAGGAGCCAGAAGGATTCTACAAGACCTAAAAAGTGAAAGAGGAAAACACAGAAATGAGGGAAAGAGATTAAATACAATAAAAGATGTCGAGAAGAGCATCCAGGAAAGGATGAAAAGCGAGAAAAAAAGGTTTAAGGAATACCATAGCCTTGATCATCATGACAGGAACAGTTTTGACATTGTGATAGACACTACAAACACGCCTGCTGAAGAAGTTGCTGAGAGAATTATTGAGTTTGTTGAGAAACGAAAATGAAAGTCCTATATCCTGCATCATATTCCCATTTTTTCTCAATATCAGCTACTTTCTGGGCAATATCAGAATCTGCATTTGACAGATCACTATTCCCAAAAGTCCTCTGAAGCTCATCATCAAGATTCAAAAAACTGTCATATGATCTTCTATACACACTATCCTTATTAAAAAATGGATCTCTATTAGTATCTATTCTTTGCTTATTGAATGGATGGGTAAAACTAAGCCTAAGCACAAGAGAAGCACGATATTCATATTGCCGCCTTGATCTTTTACCTTTACCCATAATTTATTAGAATTTACAGAAATATTATAATTTTTTGCATAATTTCCAAAATATTTATAAAACAAGCAAGAATAATTAACATAATGGCAAGAATAAATAAAAAAGATTTTATTGAGATTGAATATCAAGGCAAGACAAAGGATAATGGAACTATTTTTGACACTACAGATGAGAAGACAGCAAAAGAACAAGAAATATTCAATCCTAACATGAATTATGGCCCAGTCATCATATGTGTCGGAGAGAGCCATGTTATAGAAGGGTTAGACAAATTCTTTATTGACAAAGAACCAGGTGAATTTGATGTCGAGATCAAGCCTGAAAAAGGGTTTGGAAAGAAAAATCCTAAACTCATAAGGCTGATGCCAACAAGCATATTCACAAAACAAAAAATAACACCAATGCCAGGCCTTCAAGTCACACTAAATGAAGCAGTAGGCACAATAAGAAGCGCTTCAGGCGGAAGAACACTTGTTGACTTTAATCACCCATTATCAGGAAAAGAGCTAAATTATCATCTAAAAATCACAAGAATCCTTGAAAAGGATGATGAAAAGCTTGAATCGCTAATGAAGCTACAGTTTGGATCAAAAAACCTTGAAGTGGAACTCAAAGAAGGAAAAGCAACAGTAACAGTCCAAATCGAGGTTCCAGAAGAACAAAAAGAGATTCTGACAAAGAAAACAAAAGAATTGATCCCCGGAATCAAAGATATTGAGTTCAAAAGAAAAGATTTCAAAAAAGAGAGAAAAGAAAATAAAGAAAATCAGAAAAAAAAAGACAAAGAAGAGAATAAAGAAAAAGAAGGAATCAAAGATAAGAAAGCAGAAAAATCAGAGGTCCTAATATGACTAACAGGAAATAAAACTATAAAATATTTTTTCTAAAGTATCTATTATAATGTGAGAAGGTTTAAATATGAGCATTTATTTGATTTATTAAGTTAAATATAGTCCTGAGTGGCCTAATTTTATAAAAAATGCAAAAACAGGTGTAAAAGTGGATGAATTTACAATAGATGTTCCTGATGATTCTCAATACCAACGGAAAAAGAAAGAAGAAGAAAACAGGAAAACTGATTCTGAATACAATGATGAGCAGGATAGCTATGACTACAGGCAAGAACCAAAACCATTTGAGCCACCGAGAAATCAATATGCACAAGAATCAAATGCACAAGAATCAAACCAAATGCGATATAGCAAACCAATTGCTCGAAGGGAAGATGAATTTAAACCAGAACCTGACATAAAATTTAGCAATAGACCTGAGCAAAGAACTGAAAAAAAACCAAGAGAAAGAACTGATACTGATGAAGAGCTTGAAGAATACCTTGCATTGCAAAGAGCAACAATAAAAGTAGTAGGAACAGGAGGAGGAGGAAATAATACAATTGACAGGATCAAAGATGTGGGGATAGCTGGAGTTGAAGCAATTGCAATAAACACAGATGCACAGGACCTTCTTTTCACAAATGCTGACAAAAAAATACTTATTGGAAAAGATATTACAAGAGGGCTTGGAGCCGGATCAAATCCAAAAATAGGCGAGGAAGCAGCTAAAGAGAATGAACATGAGATCAAGCGAGTATTGACTGGCGCAGATATGGTGTTCATAACCTGCGGACTTGGAGGAGGCACTGGAACTGGATCAGCTCCAGTGATTGCAGAGATAGGGAAAAAATTAGGTGCTTTAACAGTAGGTGTTGTCACACTGCCTTTCACAATGGAAGGAAACAGAAGATACCAAAATGCGATAATAGGACTAGAAAAGCTTGAGACAATACTAGACACATTGATTGTGATCCCAAATGACAAACTACTTGAATTAGCACCAGACCTGCCAATAAACACTGCATTCAAGGTTGCTGATGAGATATTGACAAATGCTGTCAAAGGAATAGCAGAGCTAGTGACAAAAGCTGGATTAGTCAATCTGGACTTTGCAGACATAAGAGCAGTAATGGGTGACGGAGGAGTAGCCCTAATCGGAGTGGGTGAATCAGATTCTGAGAACAGGGCAATTGAAGCTGTTGAAAAAGCATTAAACAACCCTCTTCTTGATGCAGACATATCAGGAGCAACAGGAGCACTGATTAATGTTGCAGGAGGATCAGATATGACCCTAGATGAGGCAAGAAGGGTTGTTGAGACTGTCTCTGAAAGACTAAATAATGATGCAACAATAATTTGGGGAGCTCAGATCTATGAAGACCTTCAGAATACCATAAGGACTATGCTGATAATAACTGGTGTCCAGAGCTCACAAATATTTGGCAAGACAAGGACAACAGCGAGCAAAGAGAAAGAGAATATTGAGAATGAGCTTGGGATACAGTTTATTGATTAGGATTTCACTATAATCTTCAAAAGTTGTCAAAGCCGGCAGGGGCCACCAGCCAATATGCTTAATATAAAGAAAAGTTATTTCTCGGGGGCTAACGACGAATACGAATTAAAACGACTCGGGGGCTTAAGTTCATTAAAGTTTAAATATACCAACGAATCACCAAAAATATAATGAAAATAGATTATATACCTTGGTGGAATCGACCTTCAAATAGAATAAGAAAGAAGGGGGAAGATAAGCTCAATCCAGCAGAGTTATTATCATTAATTATATGGAGTGGCAAGAAAGGTGAAAATGCAATAGATATGAGTAATCGATTACTAAAAAAGTCAAGTTTCAGTAAAATCTCTGAAATGTCTTTATCGGAACTTGAAAAAGAAGTTGGGAAAATAGGTGCTGTAAGAATTAAAGCAATGTATGAAATATTTAAGCTTACAAATTGGGTAAAAAGAGAAGGATTTAAACCAACAATAGAATGTGCAAAAGATGTTTATAATTACTTCATAGATGAATTAAAAGACAAGAAAAAAGAGCATTTCTATGTGTTATTATTAGATTCAAAAGATATGATTATTGGAGATGCAAAATTAATTTCTATTGGAACTTTGAATTCTTCATTAGTTCATCCAAGGGAGGTATTCAAACCAGCAATCAGAGATTCAGCAAACACAATTATTTTGGTCCACAATCATCCATCTGGGAATCCCGAGCCAAGTGATGATGACCATAAAGTAAATGAGGCTATAACAGATTCTGGCAATTTACTCAATATAAAAGTATTAGACCATATAATTCTAGGAAAAGATTTTTTCTATAGCTTTAAAGAAAAAAAGATAATGTAGCTATATCTCACTTATTGTACTGATAATCTTTTTCTCAATTTCAAGAATGTTTTTCTTGATTTCTTTTGGAGGATCATATTTAGTTTCTTCATATTCCATCTCTTTATACTTAGATAAGCTCAGATCATAGTCATTATCTTCAATTTCCTTGATTGGGACAGAAAAGTATTCTCTTTTCCTATCTCCAAACTTTTCTTTTTCTCTTGCCTTGAATTGTTTTATTATATCTGGGATATCCCCTTTACCATCTATTTTAGTTCTTTTGTCATCAAGTGTAAATCCATCTGATTGCATGTCATAAAACCAGACTTTTTCTGTTGGTTCTCCTTTGGTAAAGACCAAAACCGCTGTAGATACTCCCGCATATGGCTTAAAAACACCAGAAGGCATAGATATTACTGCATCTAATCTACTTTTTTTAAGCAATAGTTGCCTTATTGACCTATGTGCGTTAGAATTTCCGAATAAAACACCATCTGGAACAATAACTGCACATTTTCCTCCAACATCAAGAGAGTTATACATCAATTCTAAGAAAAGCAATTCTGTTTTCTTTACCTTAATTGTAAATTGGTCGCTAAGTTCAGACTCGTTTATGCTTCCTTTAAATGGAGGATTAGCTAGGATTATATCATAATATGCCCTTTGCTTATATTCGTTGGATAATGTATTGATTTGCTGTATATCTGGATTATCAATTCCGTGCATGATTAGGTTCATTAAAGAGATTCTAACCATTGTTTGATCAATATCTGTTCCATGGATGGATTCTTTTAGCATCTGGTGCTTTTTATTGTCTAATTGATCATGCACAAAATTGTATTCATTGCCTTCATCATCAATTTTTATTAACTCTTTAGATGTTTTTGATCTTAAGACATGTTCATATGCAGATATTAAAAATCCAGAAGTTCCACAGGCAGGATCAAGGATATTGTTTCCAAATTGAGGGTCAACTAATTCAACCATCATTTTGATAATATGCCTAGGGGTTCTGAACTGGCCATTTTTCCCTGCTGTTTTTAATTCTGAAAGCAAGTATTCATAGATATCTCCTTTAGTGTCTCTATTTTGCTCTTTAATGTGCATATCATTGATTATCTTTACAGCCTCAATCAATAATGAAGGTGTAGGAATTATAAATACAGCATCCTTCATGTATTTTGAATATAATGAGTCTTTTCCGCTTAAGTCTCTTAGAAACGGAAAAACCTTATCTCTTACATGAGTTAAAATCTTATCAGCTGAATAAGTTGACCATGTAGACCATTTGCACTCTTCTTTATTTGTAAATAAGGAAATATATTTTTCCTTCTTTAGTTTGGCATTTTGCTCTCTTTTTGAGTCTTCATCCTCTAGTCTTTTCATAAAGATCAAGTAGGACATCTGTTCAATTGCCTGTAATGGGTTGGATATTCCATTGCTCCAGAACTTATCCCATAGCTGGTTTATCTTTGATTTTAGGTTTGTGTCTAGCATTATTTCACCTCAAATTGATCTAGCTTTGCCTGTTTTCCTTGCTTTAATCCTTTTTCAAGCAGTTTTAATCTTGTACAGATTATCATCCTAAACTTAGGTATGCCTTCAATTGAAACAGAGTTTCCTTTTTTTAGTTTTTCTGCCAAAGCAAAACTCTCTTTATGTGTTTTTAATATTGTAAATTTATCAGTTTCTCCGTCTTTTTCTATCGATAAAATGATATTTCCATTTTTTGTTGTTCCTTTATCTATGACCTTGCCTTTTATTCTTATCCTTTTTTTGAATTCCCTTATTTTTCTTTCTTGGTTAGCCATTACTTTCAATGTGTTGATAAGGGTTTTATCTATCATCTCTTTGGCAGTTTTTTTAGCTTTTTTATATTGTGATTATCTTTTGAGAGTTCTAACAGATTATCTTTTGCGTTTTTTGGCGAGATTATGCTCTCACCAAGCTGTTTTTCAATATCATTTCTTGTATTTCCTGCAACAGTCCCGCCCCTGATTGCAATTTTCTTGCTTTTTTCAAATTCATCTGGATTTTCTTTCTTGGATAATTCTGTTGTGGTTGCTTCAGCAAGCATGTTTAAGACAAGCTCAAGATTGGTCATATTATCCCTTAAGTTTTCCTTTTTAAGGCTTTTTAGCTGTTTATATTCAGATACTGTCTTTCCAGACCATGCTTTAGTGATTTCATTTGTGAGAATTGCAAAATCTGTCTCTTTTTCTATCCCCGACCTGTTCCATTCATCAGTCAACTCTTTTCTGACTTCTATGGTTTTAAGCCTTTGATTTATCCATTCTTTAGAATATCCTTTCTGAAGGTATGTTTTCATCGCCCTGTCAAATGCAAGCTCAGGGTCATAAGTTTCATTTATCCTTTCATTGCCTACCTTAGCAAGCCATACCTTAAATGGTTCAGCCTTTTTTGAAGGAATTGATTGAACTAGCCTTAGGATCAATTCTGTATCTGCACAGTCAGTTACATATTTCTTGCCATCAGAAGACATTAACTTCAGTTGTACGATTTTATCGTACAACTCAAAACCCTCTGCTTTTAGCTTGATCTTTAGGTCAGACCAATATCTTCTGGGAATAGAACTATCAGTTAAAACCTGGACCACATCTACAATCGAAAAATACCATTTTTCTTCTTTCTGACTCCATTCGACCCTTACTTTCTTGTTTTCGAATAATTTTATTGAATGTTCTTTGTCCATAATTTCACCTCAACAATCATTTTTATTAAAATTTTTTGGGATTTTATAAGTTTTATCTGTGAGTTTTGCAGAGCCTATTCTGCTCGTCCTGAATTTCCTCATTGCTTTTCTTAGATGGCAATAACCTATTGTGTATTTAGCAGAAGTGTAATACACATCAATCTCTCTTTTCTTAAATTCTGCACTTTCCATATCAAAATATTTAATCTCAACCCTTTTTAACTCTTGAAATGCTTTCTTTAAAGTAGAATAAACTCTTTCATTGATCTGATTGTTGTAAGTATGGTATTTCTGCCTTAAAAAATCCTTATCAATCTCTTCTTTTGCATCTTTTGGAATGGATTTAGATATTTTTTTAATGATTGACTTTATAACCTTAGAATCTATCTGTTCTTCATAATCATCATAGTCATAATATCCTCCATCATCTTCTGGAGAATTTTCTTGGTATTCTCTGATAAGCTGGTAGATGGCTTCTAGTTCAGAATCTGTGAATTCAGTTTGTTTTTTCATAATAATTCACCCCTAAACGCTTTCTGCATCAATGCATTAAATAAGCCATCAGTCTGCTTTTTTGACTCTTTTTGGTATTGTTTTAGCTTTTCTACTTTTTCGACTATTTTGGCGAATTTGAGCTGAAGTTCTATTGGTGGATGTATATACCTTACTTTTTCAAAAACACTCTTACTGACCATCCCTTTCATTGATTGGGTAGATGAATTTTGAATATGTTTTTTTGTATTTAATATCAGGAAATAGAGGAAATATTCATTAACTGTGTTATTGGGTATTATTGCATTGATTTGCTGATTAAATGCAACTTTTCTATCTGCAATAGCAACATTTCCTATACATGATAAACTTCCTGCTATGCACGTTACTAGGACAGATTTTTTAGGTACAATACGACCAACCTTTGCTCCTTCTTCAGATAGCCCCTCTTCACCTTTTGTTAAGAATGTAAAAGGAGTATTGATATTATCTGATTTAATCCAATCGATATAGTTTCCATAGTATTCGGGTTTGGATCTTGAAGGAGTATTTCCTGTTTTTATTAATCCGAATTCAATTAATGGCTTAACCTCCCACTTCTTTGGATTAGTAAGAGGATCCCCAAACATCTCCATAAAAACACTCTTCAAATAATCCTTTGTCAATTCATCTGCATCTTTCCTTAGGTTTTTTGCTAATTCTGCTTTTTCTAGGAGCGAGACGATGTGTTTTTGGGTTTCTTTGCTCTCGGGATAAGGTATTCTAATATTTTGTATATAACCTTTTGAAATATGTCTTAATCCTGCTCCCTTAAATCCTGCTTCTAATAAGCCAATGTTTCCATAAAGAAAATAATAAATATACTTTGACAAGATTTTATCTTTAGCCTTTACCACAAAACAATCTGTACTAGTTGCAAATTTTTCATCACAATAATGAATTCCTGCGTGTCCACCTGTTGCAAAGATAAGATATTCACCCTCAAAGATATATTCATTTAGAAATTTACTCTGAGTATCGCTAGATGTAAAAAATTTATATTTTCCTTCTTTTAGTCCTTCGCCTGCTTTGATTTTTGATTTCTTTTCAAATTCAAAGATTTCTCCAAGAGTTACTGTTTTCCACCCATCCTTACTCTTCATCATAATTAGGATACTGCTCTGGCGCTTTGCCTTTAGATTCTAAAACCAAAGGATAATCTTTACTTTTATCCACTATCCCAAACCCAACCACTTCAATCTCAAACTTATGACAATCACCAAAATCAAAGAGGTATGCAAATTTCTGTCCCACTTTAAACCCAAAAAATCCTAATTTTGCTTTATCAACAGTCTTTCGTCCTTCTGGCTCAAATGGGCAGGTATATTCCATATCAGGATCTCCATTCCTAAATTTTCCATCCAAAAAAAAGGAATACATATGATCATTATCCCAATCGATTGCACATTGAACTGCCCCATGCAGATCTTCAAGCGTATCTGTTGCTTTCAGTTCTATCTTTCTCCACATCCCTTTCCTCCGCCTAAACATGACCTTAAATATGATTGTTTGATTAGAGTCAACCTTTGCTGGAATGAATGGTTTATTTATTTCCTTAATCTTCAAAATATACTGTTCTAGAGAATTAATCACATTGTCAATCTTGCCCCTTTTAGTTTTATCTCCCATCGGAAGCTTACCTATCTCTTCAAGTTCAGCCATTAACTCAAAAAAACGTTTTCCCTTCTTATCAGGAAGAGAAAACAACTTCAGATTTACACCAGAATCATGAACTTCCTGAAGCTTTTTTAAAGTAGGTTTTAATCTAGGAGCGAGCCGTTTCATCGCTTCTTTTGTAAAATCTTCATCAGTATAATCTTTTAGCTCTTTTTTGGTTTCTTCTGAAACCTCTCTTGTAATCTTCATCTGTGTAAGTAATAGTTCAAGAGCATCAATAACTAAAGTAAAATCTTTTGTTTTAGAGCCAAAAAAACCTTGGCATTGATCAAATATATCTAACATATCCTTAGCGCTTTTTTCATCCTTTTTCATAATCATACCCCCATTTCTCCAGATCTTTTCTTAGAAACTTCTCTTGCAAATCATAAACTCCACAAAAAACATATTTTTTATCCCATTCTCCAAAAGAAGAGGTATTCTTGCCAATGCTTTCAATAAGCTTCGCAGGAGCTAGTGATTTAGGAATATGAAAGAATAAGAAAAAAATGGTGTCATAAATCTTAATGACTGGGTCAATTAATTCATATCTTTTAGAGATAGCTTCTAAAGCCTTCCTCAGTCCTTCCTTATTCTCAATAATTTTACCAGAAATGGTTTTATGGATATAAGCATTACCACCTTTAGAAACAGAGCTGCTGAACTTATATATTATTCTTCCATCCTTATCAGTTTCTTTCTTCATTTTGCAAACCAATTTATTGATTCAAGTATCCTGTGAATTGCAATATCCAGATGCTCTCTTTTTTGGATCTGCATTATACCTTTCAATTCTCTTAACTTATTGAATCTTGTAAAAACTTCTTCCTCAAACTCATTTACATGGATTTTCTTCTTTTTTCTCCTGTTATATTCTTTTGATAATGTAAACAAGTCTTCATTAGCGATGTGTAAAAGCTCATGTATGAGAATGTGCTGGACTATCTGCTTTCGAAGAGCAACATTTTTTATTTTGTTCATCTTTTCATTAATAAGTATCTTAAATTCCTTTGGCTTAACATTCTTCTTTCTTACACTGTTAGTTTCACCCAAAAGCAAAGCCTCTGGATCAAGGTCATAATCTCTTGGAATCTTTGCGCTAACATAACCTAATCGTTTAGAACTAATCTTCTTATAATCTACATAGATCTTTTTCCGTTTAATCTCAGGAAAAACTTCTAAGATTTCATTAAGCCATTCTTTTATCATCTCCCCAACCTTCCAGGAACTGAAACAGATCCTTTTTTCTTCCTTTTCATTGAATTATCTCGTTGTTCAATTGATTTAGAAATAATCAAATCCAAATCTTCCAGATAATCTGCAGAAACATTCTTCAAAACATCAATCAAAGACCCATCATCAAGCTCAATTGACCATGAAAAATTATCTTTTTCTTTATCATAAGATATTTTGTTCTTTCCTGCAACATTAGAAGGAATAGTTAAACCCATCTCTTTTAACAACAGCTCCCTGATCAAAGAAGAAACAGTAACACCTTTCTTAAAGCAATAATCCTCAAGTAATATAAACTCATGCCTTGTCATCTTTGTGGATACTGACTTAAATTCCATAAAAATCGATAAAACTTGACTACTATTTAAACCTTTTGTGTCAACATGGGTTGACCTAATAATCCTAGTAGTAGTAGGTAAAGTTTATATACTTTCTAACTAATCTAGTTAATGAAATAAGCAGTAGATATTGCTATCTTTAAAAAAAGCAGAATTTATATATTAACTAACAAAGAATTATTATAAGATGAAACAAGAAATATGTATAGATGAGAAATCATTCAAGGAAATGGAAAAAGGTATTTTAAACGAAGTAATGAATACTTCTAAATCCATGCTGGAGACTTTTAAATTTAAAATGCTTTTTGGTACACAGGTAACTTCAAAACAAAACGAGAAAACACTAAACGACTTGAATGAGTTTAGGGCAAAAAATTGGGATAAAAGCATAAATAAAGAATCATCATATAAAAAATATTTAAATTTGTATTAAACTCTATCTTTCATAAATTTATTAATTTGATTTTCTTTCTCAATATCTCTTTTGGGAGTAGGAATTGTATTAATGTTTAACTCTTCACAAGTTTTTAAGAATCCTGAGTCTCCAGAATGAACAAAATTTATTTTTTCTCTTAAAAATCCACCTATGATTATTATGTCTTGCTCTCCAATCTTCAATTTGGGGTCTTTGTTTACAACTCGCTTATTTGCTTCTTCAACTATCTTTTCATAATCCAAGTCCAAATCAGATTTTCTAATAATCTTGCTCAAATTAAAATTAGCTATTAACTTGTTTAGTGCTTCTTTCGCTTCTTCTTTAGTAAGTTTATGCTTATTGATCAAAACTCCAATTGTTTCTGGTACGGAAATCTCATGAAAAAAGAATAGATTTGGTGGAAAAGTAAAACCCCTTTTCCTAAACTTGTCATAATTTGAATCAAACACAGTAATCAAATTTATGATCGTGCTTGAATCAAACCCATTTTTAACAAAGCCTTTGAACTGTGCCATGCCTGATAATACATAACAGTTCACATCCTTTATTTTTGCCTTCATCTTATTTATCATATTGCTTAACTAAATAAATATTCCTATTTCATCTTAATCTTATTGCATTTTGCAACAATAGCTTCCATCTCAGGCACATCAAATAGATAGATTGGATCTTGTTCACTTAATGGTGTATCTGCAAAATCTTCAACCTTTATGTGCTTCTTCTCAGCAAAGAATTTCTTCAAAAGTAAGAGGAAATCAATCTGCTTTGAGTTATAATGTTTACTTTTAATGATATATTCATCAAATTGTCTTTCAATAAGCTCTTTTGGATCATACTCTTGTGTTAATCCAATGATTTGATGGATAAAGATCAAAAAATCCTTCTTAAGCTGGTTT
>JAZDHV010000003.1:0-60841 GCA_043805595.1 Candidatus Woesearchaeota archaeon | reverse complement strand
CATTTAACATTGATTATACACAATTTTTCCTTTCGGAAAAACTCAAAAATCTTAATATTTCCGTTTATGCAACAGCTTAAACTCCAAATTAATGATTTTTGCCTCTTAACAGAGGGTGTATAACATGATTATATTCAATTTGCCTTTGACAAACTTCCACACTGAAGCGTGGATTTTTCCAACACTAAAGTATTAGAAAAAGAATATAACATGATTAGCCAAAATATTACTCGGAGTTCGCTTGATAGAAAGAATTATATATAATGGATATTCATAGAACTATTATGGATTGGAAAAAGATATTCAAGATAACACCAAAAAGGATTCTTGGTTTTATTCTGATACTGGTTATCCTACAATTAATTCCTTTACCAATATTTCCTTGTACTTATGGTTCAGCAGGAGTCTCTGTTGTTGATGGAACAAGACAAACTATGTTTGGATTCTGTCTAGGACTCGCTATAGGAATTTTTATAGCAGGACCATCCATTTACTTATTTCCATTCATATTATCTGCTTTAGGGTTATCTTATGTAGTACTTTTACTAATATTAATAATTAAAAATGACCTACTCCCCCACCTAAAGGTAGGGGTATCTATGGGAGTAGGTCGACCAGAAATGGCTACATCTCCAACCTTAAGGTTGGAGTATTGCCATTTCTGAGTATAAAAAATAATTCTTTCTTCTTTTTCTTGATGTTGCGAACTCCCTCCGTCATACTTCCCTCCCCCCACTTCGTAGGGGTCGGTTCGGCTAACATCAGCGATTAGACAAAATTTTTGAAAATGCCTAGTTTTAGTGGAAAGGGGCAGACTCAAAGAAATTACTAGGAATTATAATAAGATTCTTAATCTGGTTAGGTAACCATTGGATAATCCCAAGTCATTACACTCCTTCTGCTAAGTTCATCTTTAAGTATTTGTTTAAGAGTTTTCACTCTTTGTCCGCTTGGAATTCTAACATCTCCAGCTTGAACCATCTCATGAAGCTCAGTCCCAGGGTGTACAACAATATCTGACAAGTAAACACAATTAGCTCCTTGTGTAAGTCCGCTAACAGCATCTACTGTACGTTGAATATGTTCTTCTGCCCTCTGCTCATCAATTGCAGTAGAGAAAACAGTAGCACGGATAGCAATTCCTGATTCTTGCAATGCACTAAGTGCTTCTTTTTGCATTGCTGGTGATATTGATTTATTCATCTGTTTTAGAGTTACAGGATCTCCGCTCTCAACACCAACCCACAGATCTGTTAAACCTCTTTGAAGGTATTTTTTTAGATGATTTGCATGCCTAAGTACACTACTCAAATGGGCAAAAGCTGTTACTGGAGAAAGTGTGGCTGAAATATCTGTTTCTGCTGTATAATCGTACATAGTATTAGCAGAAACTGTTATTGGATTCTTGGCCTTAGGATTTGGTTCGACTGGAAGACCATCTACAGTGAATGTTTTTCTATGGATATTGAGACGTTTTATTAAGTCACTATGGTCTAAAAATAATATATTACCATCTCCCCAAAACATGCTATAGTATCCTCTAATTATATGATGTGACTCTTCAATTGGATTATTATTTAAGAATTCCTCAAGGCTTCTATATTTATGCCATGTGAAATGTCCTCTGATAAAATGCTCAGCATATTTTTTTAATCTTTGTTCATTTTGCTTAAATTCCTTTAGAGGAACTACTCTGAATCCTACACCATCATATAAAGTACAAAAAACACAAGGATTGGTTACTGCCTTAGCACAACCTTCAACAACAGGATTATATATAAACCATGTTGGATGGCTTGTCGGAGGTTTAAATTTTGACCAACCCTCGCTTTCTTCCCTGTATATATAATTTGAGAATCCAAATCTATTTGCTTGATATAATAAATCATTAACACCAGGCATCATTGCTGATCGAGGAATATAAGGATCAAGATTTATTCTTTCTATTTTTGCTTTTCTCCACCCAGCAGAGATAGCAGCCATAGTATCATATACATTTTTTATTAATAGGATTCTTTCATTTGATGGCATATCTGTTACAACCTGAGTTAGTCCAGATGTTGTATCCAGTCTGAATAAACCTTTTTTAGATTCTATTTGTGTGACAACACCACTTTCATTAATGGAAGCACTTCTAAAAGGATAGCGATGATCACGACGAAAAGTATGGCCGGAGAACCCAAAAGTATTGCTGGAGATCCCTGTATGGATAACTAATTCTACTGCATCACTATAATCATATCCTGCAATTAACCGATATACCTTATTATCATTTTTAAATTTAACACATTCCTTTTGTCTGTCCATAGCATCTAATAATTCAATCCAGTATAAAATATTTTCTATGTTAAGAAAGTTTGCCCCCATATATTTTTTCTTTATTGTGCTTCGCACTCGAACGGCATTTTCAAAAACTCAAGGGGACGCTGCACTTTCGGATTTCTAAGCTAATTCAATTATCAATTCAATATCCCTAATTATCTTGTTACCTATAACTTGTAAAAAATATAACTACAATAAAAATTCTATTCTTCTTGTAAAATAAATCCAATCTTAGCTATAAAATCAGTCGCATTATTGAATATTTCATCTAATCTTCTTTTAGTATATGTCTTTATTGCAGAATATCTTGCTATATGGCTTTCTGTTTTTGCATCCTCAAAATAATGCACATATTCATCTTCAAAGATTTTATGAGCTTGATTTAGTATTTCTAAATCCTCTTTTTCAATCTCATCAGGAACTAATAAATGTCCTAAGGCTATTTGAGCAGCATCATGATCTGAAACTTCATATCCTTTAGACAAAATAGCTGCTTTTGTTGCATAAAGCATAGAGTAATAAGATATTGTAATAGCCCAATAATCCCAAAAAAGCTTTTTTGGTTGGTCTTTTGTTGGCTCAATCTCCTTATTATGCTTGGCAATAAGTAAACTGTTTTCTGCTTTTGTTAAACAGCTTTATCTTAAAAGATTGAGACGATTTCTTAATCCTCTTCTTTTTAACAAATTCGTCAAATGTTGTTTTATATTCTTCTTTGTCAAACTCCATTAAAGACACACTCCCAAAAAGCTTCCGGATTATTTAATATTATATGAATATATAAAGCTTGCTTTCCAACATTTTCTTCTTTATCTTTAAGCATCAACTTAAATTCTTTTTTTGTTACAAATATTGGATTTATCTTTATTCTAAACAAAGTTTCATATTTTGAAAATGATATGCTTTTTTTGCCATCTTTATTTATTATTATCAGATCGATATCGCTTCTGTCTGTTTGTGTTTTTTTAGCATAACTTCCAAATAAGACTACAATATCTTTTGTATTAAGTTCCTGATAGATTTTCTTAATAATTGGATATCTTTGAATATATTCTTTTCTTTCTTCATCAGAAGATACTATTAAATGCGATTTTACGATTGGATTATATTTATTAAGCGAGAGCACCTTAGATTTTCCGACCTCTTCAATGATTAATAGGTCCTTCATAGATTCAATAGTTCTATAAAAACTAGCATAAGGGATATTCAATTCATTGCTTAATTCATGCATAGTATACCCCCTATTCTGATTTTTTCCAAGATAATTAATTATTTTATGTTTGTTATCCATATTTGGATAATATTATCCATAAATGATATATAAACCTTTCGGTTTAGGCCACGATTCTTGATTTATTGGTTTGAGCGTGCCCCTTGATAACTTGTTCTTGAAAGCTCTTCGAACTGGATTGAACTGAACAGACCCCTAAAAGATAGTCTCCCTACGGTCGAAATTTATAGAACTCAAAATTACTTTTCGGTCAAAATTTTCCCACACTGCGTATGGGAAAAGAAGGTAACAGCAATTATGCTTTTTGAGTTGGCTCACTATTGATATAAATAAGATAGAAATTTACCCAAATTTTGACAGGATCCGCCGCCCTGTATTTTCAATATACCCATCAGCTTCCTTAGCCCCTTTAGAAGTGATGTGAATCAGGTATTCATCTTTGGTGAACCATAGGTGATAGAAGTAGATATCTGGTTGATTGTACTGACCACCATAATCATGCTCATTATTTACACGGAATCTGCTCTGATCCCCATAATCATTCTCACTTATAAGTCCTTCCTTACTGTACAAGTGAGAGGTATCATATAGGTATGAGCCATTTAGGGCTTCGTAATCTGCAAATTTTTGGAATTCAATGATTATCTGGGTATTGTATAAGCTGGGAATGCTATAGACACAAATGCTATATTGACCTAATGACGAATCTACAATATTGGTGTATTCCTCATCTGTTCGGCAATCAGTTCCATTGCTTATCTCGAATAGCTGACGATCTGATTCATTAATAACGCTTGTCATTCCAAGTTGTGCTAACTCCTGCCCATCAAGCACCAGCTCTTGGGTTCCGGATATTTTATTGGTTGTGTTTGTTACTAATGCTGATGGTGATTCTTGCACTGTTGAGCATCCTCCAAGAAAAATGAGGAGAATTACTAAAATTAAGGTCATTTTCATAATATCATCTTTTTTATAGATATAGATGATTAGTATATAAATATTCTTAGAAAAGTACCAGCACATACTTATAACACGAGCCAACCCAAACTATTCAGTCAAAATCCAACCACACTTCGTAGGTTGGAATGCATAACAGGAATTAAACTCAATCGCTACGATGGCAAGATTAGAAGACAATGCAGGAATTTTTCAGAAACAAAAAATTTATATATAACCTATTATATACCAACTATAGGTGGTATATAATGAGTACAACAACAATTCAAATTGAAAAGACACTGGTTAATTCGCTAAAAGAAGTAAAAGAATACCCTAGGCAGACTTATAATGACTTGATTAAACAAATGGTGAGTGTATTCAAAAGTGTAAAGAAACGGAATCAGTATGATGAATTCCTGCATAAAATTCAACAGGCTAAAATGAAAGAGTTATGGGGCAGCAAAGAAGATGAGGCATGGCAAAATGCTTAAATCTGGAGATGTTGTTTTAACCCAAGTCCAGTTTACAGATACTTTTGAAATTAAAAAAAGGCCTGCTTTAGTATTATTTGAAGAGTTTGATAATGTTGTTGTAGCTGGAATAACAAGTAACTTAGAAATGAAAGGTATACCTTTGGCCAAAAAAGAAGGGGCTGTAAAAGACAGTGTTATAAAACTAAATTACATTTTTACAGTTTCTAGAGCTATGATTGAAAAAGTGATGTTCTCTTTGTCTGCAGATAAAAAGAAAAGAGTTTTTGATGAATTAGCAGCCCTATTAAAAGATTTTAGATAAAAAATTCTTACCCTAAAGAACCACCAGTCATAGGCTGGTGGGATTCACTAAATCTGCAACTACCTTATAATAAGACTGGTGGTTCTTAGTGCTCAGAATTTTCCAGCTTTTGAAGTTAAAAGCAGGCAAAGCTTGCCACTAGCCATAGACTGGATGGAAAATTCTGACATTTTGAGCATTTTTCTGATTCCAATATTGGGAATGGCTTTCAGCCACCAGTTAAAAACTGGTGGAAAATTCCTGACATTTTAGGGTGTTAAAAATCTGAAAGATTTTATACAATTCTGACATTTTATACAATTCTGGCATTTTATTCTTTTAACTTGATTGAACTTAGTTCTCGATAGAAATTTTGCCCCTACGCAACTCTCTCGCCTTATGCTCGAATTATTTCATCTCTTGATTCTATATATAGTCACTTTGTTCAGTGGGTCGGCTTGGAGGGAAAAAGAACATAATGCCAATTAAGTTCAATAAGGCTCTGGCCATTAAGAATTTTTCAGATCAACCTTCCCAGCCTTATACTGAACAATAATCGAGAACAGCAAAAGAGCAAGATCATCAGCATCAATGCCTTTTTTCTTTTTTTCCTCAATCAGGATTGTGTAGATCATGTTGTTCAGCAGATCCTTTGGAAAAGGATTAGCATGGGTCACTGCAGAAATATTGCTGTAGATGTGATATAACAAAGATTTTGCAATGCTATGCTCTGGCTCTCTCAAAGAATCAGAGAGCTTTTTCAGCTTCTGGATCTCATCATAGATGACCCAGCGCATTGATGTTATTGTGTGTCCCATTTTCACCCCATATGTTTTGACAATTATGAGTGAATCTGAGTCTATTTAAATATCTCACAGCAGAATGTCCAGTGGTTAAAGAAATATTTTACTTAAATAAGTAAAATTTGCAAAAAATTGTAGATATAACCAGTCAGGATTATTGCCATTGTAACAACTAAAAAGAATATTATGATTAATTTAAGCTTCATCGCCCTTCTTAAGATGACTGCTTCTGGAAAACTTAGTCCAGATATAGCCATCATAAAAGCTAATGCAGTACCTATAGGCACTCCTTTCTCAAATAATACTAATGCAATAGGAACAATTGCTGCACAACTCCCATACAAGGGCACTCCAAAAATTACTGCAATTGGAACTGCAAATATGCCTCCCTTGCTTATTATTGATTGAATCACTTCTGATGGCACGTAATTATGAATAACTGCTCCAACCCCAACACCTACCAATATCCATAACCATAATTTTCGTGTTATAGATAATGATTCATTTAGCCCAAAATCCAATCTCTTTTTAAACCCTTTAAATCTTATTTCTTTCTTAGTATTATCAGTAGATATAAGGTCTTTCACTAAATATTTTTCTAGATTCATTTTTCCAAGAATCAGCCCAGATATTGTACCTATCAATATTCCACTTATTACATAAGCTAAAGTTATTTTCCAGCCAAAAAATCCAAACATTAATACTACCAAATATTCATTTACTAAAGGGGAAGTGATTAAAAATGAGAATGTAACACCAAGGGGTATTCCTGCTTCTAAAAAACCCAGAAAGACTGGAATTGAAGAACATGAACAAAAAGGTGTTATTGCTCCAAAAAAAGACGCAATAAGATTACTTGTACCATACTTTTTGCCGCTTATCCATCTTTTTATCTTATTTTGAGGTAAATATGTTCTTAGGAATCCAATAATAGATATCATCACATACAGAATCAATATGATCTTGATAGAATCATATAAAAAAAAAATTAAGTGTTTCAACCCATTTTATTGTTGGGTTTAGTCCTATAATTGAGTACAATATCCAATTTAAAATTTCTTCTAGCATTTCTTATCTTTAGAATCCTGACAACAACAGCTCTTTTTATTTTTAGATTTCTTTTCAAGTTTAGTATCAAGTTTAGCTATTAATCTACTAAAAAATCCCTTTTTCTTTTCTGCCATCTTAATCCTCCAACAATTTCTTAATCTTTTTTTTATCTTTGATACAACACATCAAATATTTGGCTTCTTTATTTGTATTGATAATGCCAGCCTGATTTAATATCTGTATATGCCTAAAAATTACGGATTGATCCCTTTTTAGAAATTTACTCAATTCACAAATACAAGCGCATTGTCCCTTTTTCATAAGGTACTCAATAATCCTTAATCTTATAGGTTCTCCCAAAGCCTTGTATAATCTTGATTTTTCATCTAAATTATTCATTTGTATATTTGTGCATATCTACAATTATATAAATCTTTTCATTTTGACTATTAAAATCAAATTTTTCTGTAATTTGGTTAAGATTGATTAGACATTATCCTATCCACAACAGCATAAGCATCCATCACCTCTTCTTCTTCAGAGGTTGTGTTGCCGATGATTGTGTAGAGATTGCATCTTTCAGTGAGATGATTGATTTTCTCTAAAATGTTTTTTACAATCTGATGTGTTTCCTCTTTTTCAAACCCAGAAAAGACAGATGATATTGATGATACTAATAAAGCCTGAATCCTGTGATATCTTATGAAAGATTCTGCTGTACTCAGCCTTGCATAAAGGTCATATGGCAGTCCTGTCCTGACACAGAATATGTTGTCATAGAAGTTGATCTCATTCAAATCACCAAGATCCATCTTGTGAGGATCAAGAAAATTGATAGTATCAATAAAAAGTATTCTTTTTATTCCATTCTGATGCAGAGAAGTGCATAAGTCAAGGAAAATCCTTCTAATCTCTTTTCTCGTTCCATTTATTGGCATGGCTCTGCCCAATTGAAGCTTAATCTGGTCCATTTTAGATTCCACATTATTGAAATGTTCTGATATTCAGTTTCCAAAAGTTTAAATAGTAGCAGGATCAACCAATTCTAGAAAGAGCTTGTTGAGGGGTCTTTCCTGATTAATTAATCCTGTTTCTACTACTTAAATATTTAAGAGATAACTCATTTATATATCTCACAGCAGAATGTCCAGTGGTTTCAACACAAATAAGAATAAAACAGTTGGTTTTATAGTGTTTTTCTTCTGCTGATTTCATTGAATAAAACTTAAAAATATAAAGAAATTAGTCCATAATCAGAGTCTTATAGCATTCAGCTATTTGAGCTTTCTAACCTTTCTTGACTGTCAATCCTATCTTTTTGTGGCAAAGCTCGCGCTCCTTATCAATCTTATTGTTATATTCCTTATTCTTTCTATGCCACTCATCATGCTCTTTTTGGGTAATGAGCTTGCTCTTCTTAAGTCTTTTCTCCATATTGTCCACAAAAATTCATTTATTTATAAATCTTATTCAATAATGAAAAACAAAGCCCTTGGGAACTAAAGCTAAAATTCAATCCTGACAGGGAATGTTATACTAAGCATTGGTTTAGATAAATTTAAATATTAACATCATTAGATTAGACATATGGTAAAATCTAAGAGAGGATTGCACAATCCAGTAAAGTATATTGAACCAACAACAGAAGGTCATTGTCCTTATTGCCATAAGCCTGTAAAATCTTTAGAGCATCACATCCATGACAAGCATAAGGAAGAAAAGCCTTTGAGAAAATAGTCATTGCCTAAATATTAAATTCTCATTTCATCAGGCTCATGAACTCTGCAGACGCAGTTTTTGAATGCATTACCAAGATGCTAGCACATATCACATGCAAGAATTAATTATTTCTTTGGATTTATTAGAAATTCTCAGACTATCTTTTTTTCCAATAAATCCAGCCTTTACTGTTAAAGAACAACATCATGCCTCCAACAAATGCCAACATCAACAAAATCATAATCCAAAAACCATAATGCATGTGCTGGCCTGGCAGGTTGTCAAAATTCGTCCCAAATATTCCTGAGATGATTCCCAAAGGCAATGCAATTGTAGCCATAATGCTTAATGTTTTCATCACATCATTCATATTATTTGATATTGCAGACATATATGCATTATAAATTCCGCTTATTGCCTCCCTATAATTATCAACTGTATCAGACACCCTTATTGCATGATCATAAACATCCCTAAAATAAGGGATTGACTTTTTTGAGATAAACCTATACTCATTTTTGGCTAAAAAAGATATCTTTTCCCTTTGAGGGAGAGTGATCTTCTTTATTGATATGACCCTTCTCTTTAATTTCAATATTTTAGACATAAGCTCTGGCCTTGGTTTTTTTGTGACTTCATCTTCCAAATCTTCAATCTCATCATCAATATTCTCCAGCACTGGAAAGAAGTTGTCAATCTCTAGATCAAGCAATCTGTGAAATAGGAAATCAAGCCCTTTTTTGAATAAAATCAACAACCTCTTCTCATTATTCTTTAATGTCTGAAAGGATTCTATCTGGCCTTTATGATTTGTTATCAGCACATTATTGCCCAATAAAAAATCCATCTCATTCAGTTCAATTGTCTTATTCTTTCTGACTCCATAAAATACAGAGAAGAGATATTCAGGGAATTCTTCCACTTTAATCCTGATCCCTGAGTCAAACAGGTCTTCAGAAGTCAAAGGATGCAGTCCAAATTCTTCTTGAATTAATTTCTTCTCTTCTTTTGAGAGGCTTGTGATATCCAGCCATTTCTTCTTGTTTTTTAGCTTTCTTAAATCACTTAATTTCCCTTTCTTTATCTTTTTATCAAAATAGTAAATATCAATCATGATTATTTCATTATAAATTGATATATTATAAAGTTTACTATTTTAAAAAAGATTATTCAAAATCTTAAAGATTATGAAAAATAAAGAAAGGAAACCAGAACTCATTTGTATATCTCACAGCAGAATGTCCAGTGGCCAGTAATATCAGCAAACTTTATATATGAAACCAATTAATCTTAATCTTTGACAACAATGATAATTAGAGGTGCAATAATATGGAAAAGAAGAAAATTGAAAAAATGGGAATGAAAAAGAAAAATGCATGCAAAGATATGGGCAATATGTGCAAAGGAGGGGGAGGAATATATTTCTTAGGAATGGTAGGAGCTTTAGTTTATTATGTATCTACAGCAACAGGATTTTGGGATGGTGCTTGGGGAATTATCAAAGCTTTATTGTGGCCTGGATTTCTTATATTTGAATTAATGAAATATTTAGGGATGTAAGAGAAAGAATAAAAACTAATGCAGGATTAAGAAATTTAAAAAAAATAAAAAAAAGAAGCTGTTTTTAAGCATAAAAAAGTCATAAAAATTATGAAACTAATAATTTTAAAAACTTAATTACTTCTTATTCACATTAACTGCTTTTGGGCCTCTGTCACCCTGCTCTACATCAAATGTAACACTATCGCTCTCGTTCAAGGTTACACCATCCTTAATTCCTGTCTGATGTACAAAGTATTCTTTCCCATCTTCTCCAGCGATGAATCCAAATCCCTTCATCTCATTGAAGAATTTTACTGTTCCTTTCATTTTATTCCTCCCAAAAAAAAGCCTGAAAACCTAGATTTCCCAGCTCATATTTTTACTCATATTCTCTAATTTATGGACTTTTACGTCCATCATCTAATTTATTCTGGCACGCACTGCAGTAATTTTGTTTTAATTCACTCTTGTCAACAACAAACCTGTCCTTGCAAGCCCTGCAATACTTAACTAGCTTATAGTCTGCCATTATATATAGAAGTGGAGAGTTAGTTTTTAAATGCTTCTATTTTTGAATAAGAAAATATGTGTTTATTATAAATTAATACTGTTTTGGGTTTGTAAACAAACCAGACAAAAACCTCAAAAACCGCTTTTTCATCAATTGCCTTACCTGATTGATCCTTTCTCCTGCATCCATGCTTTTGATAATCTCAAAATAGTCATAACCAAACCTTAATGCCATCAAGTCATAGTAATGATGGCAGAATTTGCAGAGAGTGATTCCATTATTCAAAGTGTTTCTTCCTCCAAAATGCCTGGGGATTATATGATGGGCTTCATTAGAGAAATTTCTTTTTCTCAGCCAGTCTTTGACTGAATTGAAGCAGTTCTGGCACTTTCCTTTGTCTCTTTCAACAACTAATTTCCTCCATTTAGCTAATCCACATATTTCTCCTGAATTATAGCTTATTCTTGGCTCAACATAATTCAGGAGTTTGGCCTGCTTAACCATAATAAAATTGGGAAAAGAGGTCATTTATAAAGTTTACAGCAGAATGTCCAGTGGTCATGCACTATTGCTCATCTTCAGTTATTAGAAGTTTAGAAAGTGACATATTATATATTTAACATAATTATTAATAATATCATCAATACATCACTCAACCTTTGCAGAGTGTCCACTCCACTCTCAAAACCTTTCGTTTTATGACTTCTTGCCCCTTCCACTATTTTACCCCAAAAAATTGAGCATAATTCCTGTTATGTTCAATTTTTCACTTGGTGTAAAAAACTTTGATCACTTTGTAATCAATTTTTCAGGACTTGCGTAACTGAAAAAGAATATAACATGATTATCTTCAATAAATTTGGAGTCCTAGAAAACTAGAAAGGGGCTTTGGCTAACTTATCTCCTTTGGGCAATATACTCAACAAATGTCTGAGATGGAACAACAACTAATTTATTATCATATTCTATTGGTAAACCAAGATTACCTCGCATTGCCTTGGCTACACCAAATGAAAGATTTGCTTCTACCATAGTACCAGTATTCGAAGTATCAATTTGCTTGACACTTTTCAAATATTCTGATGCGGTTCTTTTTTTTGTATCCGTTAAATGCGGAACATCAATGATGAACGGTTGCCATTGTCCAGCCTGTGCACTTTGCATTAGCATATATCTCAAGATATCTTCTCCTTCAACATTTTTAAGTGGTGAGCCTATTACATAATGGAGTACATCTTTTCCATTGGCAATTCGATTAGTTTTTTTTCCAAGTATATCAAGCAAAGAATAAACCCGATTCAGTTCCCTGATATAATCATCTAAGAATCTGACTTCTTTTCCTTTCGGATATGCTGGGTCGGCAGGTGCGCTTAAAACATTAAAATCAATATTTTGACCTACTAATGTGACAGGAATAATTTGTTTTAGCATATCGGTTAATCTAGATTGAGTGTTATACTCTGCAACAATCCGTTCCACCCCTGCATGACCTTGACGCGATAAAAATGGTTTATACTGCTCAACAGTAAGACTTCCTGGAGGGATAAATTTTCCATCAATACATGGTAAAAGAATATGCCAATGATCTCCCCTGGTAGTTCCCCAGATAATAAAATTTCCCTTCTGCATATACTCTTGGTGACTCTGTTCTCCAAGTGCAGAACTGGTACCGAAAATATGATAAGTAGTTCCTGCCCTCCATTCTAGAAGTGTTGGGTTCGTATATACTCCTACAAAATCTACACCAAATGTATCAGCAATATCTTTCGGAGACATTGCCTTGACTCCATTAATAGTCATAGTTTGTAAGTCAATTGGTTTGCTGGTTGCCATATGTGCATTAAAATTATAACACTCTATTTAAATCTTTTGTTTTGTAACCACTATATAGATACAAAATTAACATTCATAGATTAGGACACAGCCGTTTAGAGATCTCTCATCCTGCAAAGGGCATATGACATTGTTAGAAAAAATTGAAAAAGGCAAAAAATGAATAGTCTGTCAAAGTCGGCAGGGACCACCAGTCAATAGAATGGTAGCATGTTCGCTTCCCTCACCCTGCCGAATTTGAGCATGCTCAGAAATATGCCACCTTCCAAAAATGGATTGTGGACTATTATCCACTGGTCATGCAGGCCAGTGGCATATTTCTGACATATAAAACTTCTAGAGATTTAACAGGAAAGTTTATAAATCTGTGATAATAATATAGTGCAAATGGCTAAAGAAAAAAAAGAAGATGAAATTTCATTATTGGATTCTGAGATTAAACAATCAACTATTAAGAAAGAAGAAGTTACAATTGAAGACCTGCACAGAGATCTGGAATCCAAGCTGGAAGAACTGGGTTTTATTTTTGATAAGCGAAAGTTTATTGTTCAAGATGAACATTGGACATTAGGCCAGAAAATTGCTGATAAAGTGGCAAGATTTGGCGGCTCGTGGATTTTTATTACAGTTTTTGCTTCTTTCATACTTTTATGGATGTTTGCAAATATCTACTTTCTTACTGTTGAACCATTTGACCCATTTCCTTTTATCCTACTCAATTTGATTCTATCATGTCTTGCTGCTGTTCAGGCGCCAATAATCATGATGAGCCAGAATAGACAGGCTCAAAAAGACCGCAAACAGGAACAGATAAATATAGAGAAGGATATAGTGGATTTTAAACAAGATAGGCTAGACTTGATTCTGGATCAAAAAGAGTGGGATTTGTTATTGGCCATGGATAGGCGTCTTAAACGGATTGAAAATTATGTAGCTGGTTCTAAAAGAAAACATAAAAAAAAGGATTGAATTTTGGATAATGTCAAAGCCGGCAGGGACCACCAGTCGATAGGCATGTCCGCTTCGCTTACCCTGCCGGATTTGAGCATGCTCAGAAATATGCTACCTTCCAAAAATAGATTGTTGACAGTATTGTCCACTGGTCATGCAGGCCAGTGGCATATTTCTGACATATGAATAAATGAGTTGCAAAATACTTATATACTTCTGGATATATGCTTCAATCATGAGAAAATTATTTTTGATTGCTCTAATTATCATAATTTTTCTAAGCAGCTGTAAAAGCATAAGTGATTGTGACAGGGATTATTCTGTACAGAATCTAAGAGAGATTTGCTATATTGATGTTGCAGAAGCAAAAAAAGATTTAAGAGTGTGCAATTTAATTAATGACCCTATGACAAAAGATAATTGCATTGCAGGTGTTGCACTTGCAAGAAAAGACCTGTCAATATGCGAGAATATCATTGATGAGGATGACAAATACAGATGCTATAGCCTCATTGCCTTAAGCAAACAAAATGCCAATATGTGCAACAATATACTTAAACAAAGCATCAAAGATGGATGTTTCTTAGGATTATCAGACTGTGAACAGATAATAGATCAAGAGACCAAAGAGTTGTGTGAAAAATTAGAGTAAATTATTTCTAAATCTAGATACAGTACATATTGACTATTTTATAGTAGTAATAAATAGAAAGATTTAAGAATCAAAAAACAATTACAAATATATGGCATATACTGACCTATCAGATTTAACAATACTGGGAACAGGGATACATGTCGCAAGCAAGCATAGGGATGAGTTCTATAAACAATTGAGAAGATTGAATTAAAAAGAAAATATTATAAAGTAATTATTCTGAAATATATATTATGTCATTCAGATTATCAATATTATTGATTGTATTCAGCCTTATTTGGATTGTTTTTTCAGGATGTGCAGAAAATATTGATTGTGAGCCTCCTTATCTTCTTAGACCTGACAGCTGCTGTGAGGATCATAATAGAGATTTTATCTGTGATGATGAGAGATTAAATGCAACAACCACAACAACAACTCTTCCTGTGGTTACTTCAACATCAACAACTAGTTCTACAGCTAGTTCTACGACAACAACTACACCTCCAACAGAAACCTCGACAACAACACTGACAACAATACCTTTAGTGAGACCTAATTATCAAGAGTTTCCGACTTATACATTAACAGATTATCCAGAACCATTTATTGTGAATAATCAGTTTGACGGCATCATTGTTGTGAGCAGTGGAGGCACAGATAATAATGTAATAGCAAATGACATGATAACTGCAGGTGAGCTGATAAATGGATTAAAATCATCTGGTTCCGGAAATACTGTAAGAATAGGATCAACAATCCTTGACAGTGAGCTGACAGAATCTGTTTTAGAGACAGAGAATATTATCTCAATCGGAAATCCATGCTCAAATTCAATAACTGCACTTATAATGGATGTGCCTTTCAACACCTGCAATGATTACAGTGTGATACCAAATAGAAGAGGTATTGTCAAACTATACCAAAATGAAGATAAAGTTCATATTGTGCTGGCAGGTTGGGACCCGATGGACACAAGGACAGCTGCAAGGGTCCTTGTCAATTACAGACTGCATGATTTGAGCGGAAATTATCATGAGGTTGATTGAGAAAATGACCTACTCCCCCACCTAAAGGTAGGGGTATCTATGGGAGTAGGTCGATCAGAAATGGCTACATCTCCAACCTTAAGGTTGGAGTATTGCCATTTCTGAGTATAAGAATGCGAGGGATGGGACTTTCGCAAAGCAAATTTTTGCTTATATTCGAACCCACGGACCCACTAAGGGACAGGATATCTTAAGGTACAACCCTAAGTGTCCATCAAGTGGAGCTTCTTAAGTCCTGCGCGTTTGATTGCCCAAACTTGCTTTAAGGCAAAGTTTGCCAGGCTTCGCTACCCTCGCAATAAATGCCTGGTAATCTTACATGGGTATATAGTTGTTTAAAAAACTTTTTATTTAAACTTAAAAAAGAATATCTTAAAAAAAATGTTCATGGATTATAAGCATGATCCCTTAGTAATCTTAATCTTTCTCTTGCAGACTCACTTACAGTTATCTTTTTCTGGCCGTGGTTGATCTCAATCACAGGCCTTTCATATCCAAAATGATGAAACGCTTGAGTTATCTCATATCTCATTTTTTTTAGAATGTTTTCACCTCTTGTTCCACTTGACTGGCTTCTAGCCCAATGCTCATGATCACCTACATTCAATTCACCACTCTGTATCAATGTTTGGAGATATTCCCTTGATTGGGGGTGGCCTGGATTGAAGAGAAGATATTTTCCAAAGATTTCAGATGGAGGACTAGTTTCTTCCTCAATATCTTCAGGTTTTCTGTTAATAAATTGTCTAAGTGTATCGTGAGAATAAAAGAAATGCGCATACCAGTCTGAAGGCATGTTTAGCCTGTCTTTCTTATCACCGAGAAGATTATTGACTTCTACTGCTAAATCAAAATATCCTTCAAGAGAAGAATTCCTGTAATCAGCAAATTGACCATTCTGTAATACCTTAAAAGCAGCATCACTACCTATCATTATCTCAAGCCGTTCAAATTTTTCACAAAAGTAATTATAATCCTGCTTTTGAGCAATAACTCTAGCACGCTCTGGATCAATCTCAAAATCTAATAGTAATGCTTCAAGCTCTTCATCCATAAGAAAAAGAAAGTTTATTCTTTTTTATAAATCTTTTGTTTTGTTATCACTATAAAATAGTCATATCTTTGTTCATATCAAAGTCCTGATTGGCTTGATCATATCAGCAGTATTGTTCTGCGAACTGTTTACAGAATTGTCAAAGTCGGCAGTGACCACCAGTCGATAGGCCTCATCGTTACCCACAACTCATTATACTTGCACCTTCACACATCTTTTGTAAATCATTCCAACCTCTCCAAATCGTAATCCAGCCAGGATCCCCGTCACTTTTTCTGGCTAGAAACCCCCCTATTTTTGCCACTTCAATCCAAAACTGTCTTAATGTAATTGACTCGGGGTCTAGAGAAATCTTCTTAGCTAGTACTTCAAGGGCAAGGTCAGGAACATAGCTTCTGGCAATATACTGACCATTTTTCATTTGCTCTCTCAATTGCAAAAGACGAAGAGCAACCACAGCAAGAAAACCCATTAATCTTTCAATTCTTCTATTATTCTTTAGTTGTCTTTGCTCAAACCTACAGCCTGTTTTAAGACATTTGTGGTATTCCTCAATAATCCATCTCATTGCATGTGTCAACATAAAATCTCTTATTCATAAGCTAAAATTGTAAACAGGTCATTAATAAACATTTACTAAGTTTTTTCGAAAGATCTTCAAGATTAAATCTTGAGAACATGCCTAAAAATGGTATATATGTTTACATCCTGCTTCTGCTTTGTTCAGGTCATAACTTCAACTCAAATAGAAGTCTAAAGAATATATTTATATAGGATAATATTCATGATTTACTATATCAAATGTTTATATGACAAAATTTGATATGATAATAAAAAATTATAAGAATTTAAATGGAGGATAAAAAATGAAACAAATAAAATCTTTTTTAGACAGGGCAATTGCAGCAGTAATGCTTATGATATTTATTTTTAGCATAGTAAGCTGTTCATTACCAGTCACACCAAATATACCTGATAAGGATGTGAAGGTGAAGCATTTCAGCTCTTTAAGCGAGATAAAGAATTATATTAAGGAGAATCTAGATCCTGGACAAGGATTTGGAATGGAAAGGGTTCTTATGAAATCTGCAGATATGATGGAGCCAATGGCAGTGGCTGAAACATTATTAGGAGCAACAGCTGGAGCTGCAGCAGATGATTATTCCACCACAAATGTGCAGGTAGAAGGAGTTGATGAAGCAGATTTTGTCAAGAATGACGGCAAATATATCTATATGATCAAAATTGACAATAATTACTATGGATATAATGAGCAGAATAATGATGAAAATGAAAGATATGATTTATATATAATTGAGGCATATCCAGCAGATGATGCTGAAGTCATCTCAAAGATAAATGTTGAGGGAAATCCATCACAGTTATACATCAATGGAGACAGGCTGGTTGTGATTGGATCAAGGCAGAGACAGACACAAGCTGAAGCTCAAGTAAGTGATGATCTGGCTGAAAAGAGAGCAGGCAATGGGGTTGCAGCTGATTCAATTGCACCTGACTACCCTTATTATCCAAGATACACTTATCAGACATTTGTTGATGTGTATGATGTAAGTGACAGGGAAGAACCTGAGCTTGTTGACAGCATCATGTTTGACGGCAGTTATGTGAATTCAAGGATGATAGGAGATTATGTATATCCAATAATAAGTGAGAACATACAATATGATAATATTATACTTCCAAAAATCTATGAAGGAGAGACTGCAATGGAGATTCAGGCATCAGATATTGCTTATGTCCCTTATCCTGATTACAGCTATACTTACACACATATTGCAGCTATTGACATCAAAGGAGATATAGATGTGAATGACAAAGTGTATCTGCTAGGAAATTCAATGGAAATGTTTGTATCATTGGACAATATATATCTGACACATGAAAAGAGGATAAGCTATTACCAGCAGCAGGAAAATATGATGGAAAAAGTTTTTGCAGCCACATTGCCTGGTTATGTGTCAAGGGAGATAAAGGAACTTATGGGATCTGATGACAGCATATTGGACAAGAACCAGAAGATAGGAGAGATCCTTAACAAGTATCTTGATGGATTGAGCAAAGAGGAAAGAGAGGAACTAGAAGATGACATGGCAGAGAAGATGCAAGAAATCCAGATTGAGATGCAGAAAGATTCACAAAAGACATTTATCCACAAGATCTCAATTGATGGAGACAAGATAAAATACATAGGAACTGGAAATGTTCCAGGAATGATCCTAAACCAGTTTTCAATGGATGAGTATAAAGGAAACTTCAGGATTGCAACAACAATAAGCGGATACTCAAACAACAGGGACACTTCAACAAACAACATGTATGTGCTTGATGAAGATCTTAATATGCTTGGAGAAATAGAAGGGATAGCACCTGGAGAGAGCATATATTCAGTCAGGTTTATGGGAGACAGGGCATATATGGTAACATTCAAGCATGTGGACCCATTATTTGTAATTGACCTTTCAGATCCAACAGATCCAGAGATACTAGGAAAACTGAAAATACCTGGATACTCTGATTACCTGCATCCATATGATGAAAATCATCTTATTGGAATAGGCAAAGAGGTTGATGAAAGCATTGACGCAGACAAAGTCCATACAGAAGGAGCAGTATATTACACTGCAATCCAAGGAGTAAAGCTGGCAATTTTTGATGTCAGTGATGTCAGCAATCCAATAGAGATGTACAAAGAAGTCATAGGAGACAGGGGAACAGAGAGCCTTGCCACAAGCGAGCACAAGGCATTCCTTTTTGACAGGCAAAAAGAACTATTAGTAGTTCCAATGACTGTCGCAGAACTGAAAGAAGGCCAGGCAAAAAGCATGGAAGGTGAATTTGTCTTTGATGGGGCTTATGTCTACAACCTAAACCTTGAAGATGGATTTGAGCTGAAAGGAAGAGTGACTCATCTTGAGGATGATGATAGTCTCAAGAAATCAGGCTATTATTACAGGAACTATGAGACATCAATCACAAGATCACTGTACATGGATGATGTATTGTACACAATATCCAACTCAATGATCAAGATGAATGATCTAAGTGATCTGGATGAGATTAACTCAGTTGAGATAGAATAAATTTATTTTATTTTTTTTTTATAATTATTACTTATTCTTAGGAATTTGAGGCTTAAGCATCATCACATCAAATTCCGACTCGATATTTTTTTATAAACTATTTATTTTATTTTAAACAAGTATGGTTTTCCTTCCTTGTGCAGTCAGGATTGAGAGGAACTCCAGAACATATGTCTTCTACAACTCTTACAAAGCCTGTAAAAGGTGATTCCCTCCTACTAATTTGGCCATATCTCATACCAGAAAGAAAATCAATTGTGTACGTCCCTTCAGGAGCAAAAATTGGCTTTTTATCATCCTGGAAGCCTGACACCAGCAGGACAGGAACCCTGCCATTCAATCTGAATGCATCATCAAGAAAATCCCTGTATGGCATGTCTCCAATTGCTAAATCAAATATGTAAAGGCCAAAAGGATTTGAACTTTTTTCCGATTCTTCAATCATCTCAAGAGCTGACCTGCTGTCAGTAACAAGGACTGGATCATAATCTTTACAAGCCAATCCTAATCCCAACATCTCAACCAAGTCATGATCGTGCCCGATAATGAGGACCCTGCCTTTAGTTTTGCATTCTTCCATGTTATTCCGGAATATTTACGGACAGAATGAAGTGATTTATAAAAAGATTTGGGTGAGAATCAAGATTAATATGAGATTAATAATAAATGAGGATTAGAAAAAATTGTTTCCAATCAAAGAGGTTCTTATCCATGATAATGCTTGGCAACTTCAGCAGCCAATACATCAAGTGAGACAGGATTAAATAAAACAATCCCATGCTTTCTTGCATCCTCTACTAATCTTCCTCCTTTGTAAGGAGATATGATTATCGCAGGTGTGTGTCCATTTAATTCACTGGCTTTATGGATAAAATGAATACCATGCATTGATTCTGGATGAACTGCTCCACTTGCTCCATGGTGATAAGCTGTCATTGCTGCTAATGTACCTGCATGCACCTGCAAATCAACAATATATAATCCAAATGATTGATTTTCATCAAGGGCTGTGCGAAGCACATCCAATCCAATTCCACCTGTTCTTGCTTGAGACACCTGATAACCTATATTTCCTAAATGCTCAACAATAGAGCTAGCAAATCTTAGGTCATCCTCAACCAACAATATCCTTTTTGTATCTGTCTCTTTATCTACTGCGTGCATCATTTTTAGCTCACCTAGAATTACTATTTTAGGGGTATGGGTTTATTTATAAATATATTGTTTTAATCATAAAAAGTCTACTTTTCGAATAATTCTGATTTGTATTGGCAGGCAAGAATTAGAAATAGCTCTTTTTTATTCTAAAGAACCACCAGTCAGAGACTGGTGGGATTCATCAATTCAACATCCACTACATCTACATACTGGTGGTTCTTAGTGCTCAGAAATGCTCAGAAATTTTTTTAGAAATTTCTGGCATGCCAAAAATGTTCTGCATCTAAAGAACCACCAGTCATAGACGGTGGGATTCACTAAATCCGCAACTACCTTATAATAAGACTGGTGGTTCTTAGTGCTCAGAATTTTCCAGCTTTTGAAGTTAAAGCAGGCAAAGCTTGCCACCAGCCATAGACTGGATGGAAAATTCTGACATTTTGAGCATTTTTCTGATTCCAATATTGGGAATGGCTTTCGGCCACCAGTTAAAAACTGGTGGAAAATTTCTGACATTTTAATTTAAAGCAGCAACAAATGACTGAATTGCAAAATTCGTCATTTATATAATTTATAAGCATAACATTTAAAAAGCAGGAAATTTTCCATATCCCTATGAGAACAGGAATAAAAGTGGGTGATGCAATGACAGAGAAACCTGTCATTCTTACATCTGATAACTCTTTAAGGCAGTGCGCACAGACAATGAATGACATGAAAGTCAGTGCAGTCATTGTGCAAGACAAGGATGAGCTTGCAGGCATAATCACTGAAAAAGATATTGTAAGGAAGATTGTGGCTAAAGGAAAAAATCCATTAGAGTTGAGCATAAAGGATCTGATGGACCATAATGTAAGGACAATAGGCCCTAATGAAGACATCTTCACAGCTCTTGTGAAAATGAGAGACCTGAACATAAGGCACCTTCCAGTGATGGAAGGGAAAAAAATGGTCGGACTTCTTACGCTTAAAGATGTTTTGAAAATTCAACCACAACTGTTTGAACTATTGGTCCATAAGTTTGAGATCAGGGAAGAGGAGAGAAAACCATTGAAAAGGATGAGCGAGAAGGAAGGGGTATGCGAGCTGTGCGGTGAATACACTTCTGAATTATTGTCTATAAACAAATCATTGGTGTGTGAAGACTGCAAGGATCAGGTCTAAACATTTTCTTATAAGATTCTTATAAAAAATATAGAAATTATCAAAAAAGTCTTGATAGTAAAAAAAAATAAAAAAATTCAGTAATATCTAATAATCCTTATCATCCATATCATCATCCATGTCCATATCATCATCTTCATCATACATTACTACCACCTTTATTTCTTATTCTCATTTTATTCATTTATATGTTTGGTCTAAACTGCTACCCTATCAATGAGTCTGTTCATTGGACAGACCTTTTTGAAGAGTTTCAATCTCTCTCTTAAGCTGATTCAATTCATCAATCCTTCTTGCCTTCATCTCCTTGCTGTAGATATGAGGTATATCATATTCAAGAATAAAAGCTTTTTTTCTAAGCTCTTTAATCATCTCATTTAAGTCTGCCTGAACCAACATTTGAATCACCAGATAATATTTTTAATATAGAAATTAATAAGCTGAAATTACAAATCACACGATGTAACCTTAAGCTTTTTAAGTTTTCTCCAACGTTAAGCACCATGAGATGCATCCCGTCGATAATGATGAGAGATGAACTAATATTTAAATTCTTCTAAATCAATAATCATAGTTAAGGTGCTATCCTTTGTAAGCTATAACAGGAAGAGGCCTGATGCTCTCTTCTGTATAATGAGCAATCTGCCTTAGATCAGCAATAACACCCTTCATATCAAAACTGAGGACCTCAAAACCAGGAGCCTCTAATTTTGGATAAGACCTTGCTGATACAAGAAGTATAGGTGAACTGATGACCATGCCATTCTCTTCAATCATCCTGAACAAAGCATCAAGATTTCCAGAATGAATCCGGCAGGCAGAGACAAGGACATGATGGGATACCAATCCATAATTCCATAATATAGTCTCTCTTCTCCTTGCCAATAAACCTAATTCCTCAAAACCATCAACAATATCATCAGCATAATCCTTATGAAAGAACTCATCTCCAACCAACAAGTCCAAAGCATCATGACAGGACAAAGGAGGTTCATGACAGATATAACAGGGTGTTTTTTCTGCAGTACTGACAGCATGTTTTAGTTCTTGCTCCAATTTTACACCCTCTGGTTTTATATCTGAAGAAAAAATTCTGATAAAAAAATAAAGTCAATGGTAGTTAAGCAATACCTCAACATCTTTTCCAAAGATATTCTTTAGATCCTCAAATATAGGCTGCTTGATAAACACTTTTGGGACAATCTCAAGTTTTGACAAAGCCTTTTCCAACTCTTCCAGATTGCTTTTCTGGGTTGTGCCAAGGCTTCCGTCAGGCTTGATCCTTGCCTTTGAAATCTCTTTCTCCTCATGGTCAATGTCATGAATAATATAAGCCTCGTCCCCTAAAAGCAAGACCTCACCATACCTGTTTCCGTGCTTGACCCTGATCTTTGCCCTCTCAAGCTCTCTTCCCCTCTTTCTCTGCATGTACTCAACTAGGAACTTGATAAACTCACGTGAGTTTTTCTTGACCTGCTCAACCTCAGTCTTTGAAAGCTTCTTGTCATCATAATCCTTTTTAGCCTTGTTAATCTCATTCAAAATCCTAAGATATTTTGCAGGGATCTTTCCCTGGGATATCATCTCATCCTCAAATATGTTCACAATCTCGATGTCAGTGACCTTTTCCTTTCCTTCCAACCTCAAGACATCCCTGATTATTGTTATAACTGTGTCATATATGTGGACAACATCCTGCTCTTCCTTGATCTTCTCAATCTGGGTGAACAGTCTCTTGATCCTCTTGAGATAATCCTCTGCACTCTTCAAGAGTTCGTCAACCTCCTTTCCAGTAATCCCTTTTTTTGTGCCATGCTCAATATCTTTCCTGACACTGATATTCTTCTCAAGAATCTTTATATATTTCTCTTCCATCAATCCCTCTTTCTTGACAAAGACCTCTCTCATAAGCTGAGGGGTCTCTTTAGGAGTTGGCGGCGGAAGGCCATAAAGCATGAGAGCTGCCTGAGACGGAGTTAGTATAGCATAAAAAGTGTCTTCCATCCCGACGTTTTTCAAAGTAGCATGAACCCTCTGGAGCATCTGCTCTCCTGAGCTCATGAACAAGTCAATTGCTTCTGGGCTTGGCTTTATCTTGCCCATTCTCAACAATTGTTTCCAAGCCATGAATATTCCCCTGTCATAGAAAGGAACTCCATCCCTTAATAATGTAAACATTACAGGGTTTGCCTCTTTCAAAGCATCCCAATATTCTGTCAATATCCAGCATTGGACATTCAGCTTGTTCTTTACGCCAGTGATCTCTCCTGCCTCTATTCCCATGCCAATGATGATTGCCCTTAACTTGTCTTTTAATTCTGCACGAGTCATCTTCTTGACATCAGTATCATCAATCACAATCCAGACATCAATGTCAGAGGTCTTTGTTGCTTTTCCCTGGACCAATGATCCAGCAAGTACATAAGAGACAATATACTTCTCGAACTTTCTCAATACCATTGACTTATGGATTTCAGAAATCTTGATTGCCTGAAGCATGCCTTGGTCATATATTGTTGCACCCATTGCAATGATCTGGACAAGCTCATATTTTGCATCATAAAGATTCTGCCATAATTCGGATAGCAGGATTATCTGGGGAAGAATATTCTTGTCAATGTCTTTTGCAATATTATCGATTATTGTTATAAGCTTATTTTTCAGGTCATATTTTGACATCTTTTTTGAGTCAGTATCATCAACCAAGACAAGGACATCCAACAGGTCCTTGTCAAACTTCTCTCCAGGCTTTGGCTTTGGAGGAGGCAATAATGATACACCAAGAATGTATTTATCAAATTTCTCAACAACTTTTTTTGACAATTTGTCAAGCTGTTCCTTAACTTTCTTCAGCTTTTTCTGCATGTCTTCAGGAAGATTATTCGGATCAAGCTGAGGAGGAGCCATCTGCGGCGGCAATTTTGCAACAGGCGGCATCATAGTTGCGCCAGCTGAAACCTGCAGAGTGGAAGCCATCTGTGGAAGAGGCTTAATTTCATTATTCTTTTTAGAACTATTATCTTTTTTCTTGGATTTTTTTGACATGATAAACGCACCCCAATATGAAAAATATATTTTCTGATATATACAACAATCAATGTATTTGACTATTACTATAAAAAGGTTTTGATTAAACATAGCTATAAATCATATATAAAAGATTGATATATAGATTGGATTATTTTCTATATAGAAAACAAATAGATTATAGAAAGATTTAAATATTAGTTGTCATCTACTAGTAGTAAAATTATGATTAAATTCATGATATTAAAGAAAACAATTAAATAAAGAACAGCAATAACAAAACCATAGAGGTGGAAAAGAAAATGCCAGACGATAATCCATTGCAATTTTTAGATGATGCAAAAGAAAATGCACATAGTCTTGATGAGGCATCAAGACGGAAATTAAGAATGGCAGCTGATGCTGCTTTAGGACTTCTTGAAAATCCAGAAACTCATGGACTTGATTATAAAAGATTAAAGAAAAATGAAAGATTACAAACAAAATTAACTCATAATTTTTATACAAATGCTATTGAGGGTTTGAATGAGGTTGCAAGAACAAGCTATTCTACAACCAATTTTGACCCAAATTCATATGAATTTATGCTGGCACACAGAATGGCAGAGGGATTTTTCGGAATACAATTAACTGATTTTGGAAAATATGTTTCAACTGCTCAGGGAGATTTCACATATGATGGATATATGGCAAGTATAAAAGAAGGTTTAGATGCGAAAACAAATGCAGGAGAAAATGCTGCTTTCAGTTCATTAAAAATGGAACATCTTGATGATGTTATCAAGAGATTTGTTCCAGGTGAGTTTGAAATTGACTACACTCTTGTTAGAAATGCTAGGGATGTCCAGGCAATAGCTAGGAATGGTGCTTCAAACAAGATTCCTGCACCAGAATATATAAGATGGCTTAGGGAAACATATGCCAAGAAAAACTAATTTTTTTCTTTTTTCTAATTAATTTAAGACTTATAGTTGAAAAACAAAAATGAGGGAAAAAAATGTCAATGTATGACCAACTGTTACTATATGTCCAAGCATTAATCCGCCATGATGAAAGGCAGCAAGATGCAATCTTAGTAGGAGGACATATCATTACAAGAGGTTTGGAATCTGTATTAAGGATAGGAATACCAGAAGACAGAGTTCCATTACAACTTAGGCTTGAAGGATTTAGAGAGCGAAAATATCCTGGAAGAGTTGATAAGTTTGGTGAATTTCTTGATATTCATTTAAGTGAGCATATTTTTTCTGGAAGGTCTGAAAGAGACCATAAGAAGACAAAAAGATTTGTTACAAGAGGGGACGAGACACGTACTGAATATGTTTTCACAGAAGGGGACAGGACAGATACATTAGACCCTATTGATGGATATGAGAAAGCATGCATGGAAAGAGGCCAAACAAAAAATCCACAATTATTGCTAAGGGTTGTCCATCCTCGTATAGAATTTCATTTTGGCTACACTCCAAAGAGTTTAACAGATTATATCTCTAATCCTGAGAATGAACATAATACAATTTATTCTGAGTTGATGAAATATGCCCTTCAACTCAACCATGTCCATTATTCTGGGCTTGAAAAAGGCCTAGATAGACCAGATATCACAAGAAGGCATATTGCACCTGTATTAAAAAGAGTGGGATTGAAAAATCTTGTACAATCAGATGATATCTCACCTGATTCACTTATACCAATGATTAGAGAGTTCTTGATTACTGGAGATGTTTCACTTGATTTCCTTAAGAAAAATGGATTATATAAAGGATCAGGAATTGAACTTGCAACAATGAATGATTTAGCACAGGCTACTGGAATGGTTCAGCAGACTCAGGCGCTTATGGATGCTACGAGAGCAACCCATCATGTGCAAGGAGCTCATGAGAGGAGAGCAGCTCAAGACAGAGGAGAACTTCCCAAAAAAGAGCCTGTACCTGAACCTGATGGTTTAACTAATCCAGCAGGATTTGAAAGAACTGAAGGCGGATTGTTCATTGCAAGATAATAAATTAATACTTTCTTTGATTCATTCTTTATAAAAGCGAAAAGTTTATAATATGAAAAAATTTAGAATAGGGTAAAGTAGCAGATAGTATAAGGTATTAAAATATTTATAATTATTTCAAGAAAAATTGGTGTACCATATGGCTGACAAAGTCCCTGATCACATAAAAGAATACCATAAAAAAAGAAGAAAAGCAGAGGCATTAGCAAATGCAATCGAGCGCCACGGCAGGATGGCATATGATCATGCTGCAGAAATGCATCTGAAAACAGATGACGGAGGAATTGACATAGAAAGGCTCGATGAAGAGCCTATTCAGGACAAATTCGCCAAAAGCATGACTGACTTCTATGTTTCTAAAGCAAAACAGCAATTCAAGAGCGAGATCCCAGATGATGATGAGTTCAAAAAATCACTTTTATTAAAAGCATATGGACAGCATACATATGATGAATTAAAGCAAATATTGGCAGCAACTGGCAGTGACTTGACATTTGATAAATATAAAGATAGCATGAAAAAAATGCAGGATGAGGTCAGGGGCAGATTAAGAGGCATATCATTGAGCCATTTTAAGAAGGATCATATTGATGACATAGTCAAATACACTAGAAGCGGTGAATTTGTTGACAAGGGAAGAATAACACTGGATGAGGCTAAAAATCTTCTGGAAACATATAAACAGGTTGGAACAGTTTCGCCAAAAGCTGTAAGACATGAACCTTATGCAAAAGAGGATTATTACAAGAAAAAGAAAAAAGAAGCTGCTTGATTAATTCCGGGGTTTATGATATTTAATAATTCTTACAAGTAACAAACAAAAATTCCAATTTTCTGCATTAAAAATATTTTTATTATCCAAATTTAAGTCAAATATCTTTATTTCCAGAATATTTCCGACGATGAACGATAAGATTTTTAAAGGAAATATGATTCTCAGCCAGCATGGCATATGAATCAAAAGATATTGGGACAAGCATTAGAAAACATTTAAGCTCTCCTAATTATCAGGCTTTTATCCATAATAATGGAGCTGGTGTTTTAAGGTATCCAAGCAATCCTGCAGGGGTCATAGCAAACATGCATGGGATGAAAAGGATGACAGACATGATTGCTGGACAATATGAAAGAGCCAAGAAAAGCACATATAATGCAACCAGAAATATCCAGAGTGCATTGCTCAGATACGCACCAAGAAGCCTGGAGACAATTGCTTCAGACGGAGCAATAATCTATGAAGACGGAACTGTTAGTGTGCAAGGCCCTCAAGATGAAGTTGAATCCAATATAAAGAGTGCAGAAGCAGTCGAGTCAATGTACCAAAGATTCCTGAACAGCAAAATTGGAAGAGGATTGAAAAGATTTCTGGAAAGAAGAGGATACAGGGAATTAGATCTTGTCGGACATGGATATAAAGACATGAGCCATTCAGGAGCAATTGCCGCAGTAGACCGAGATGGTTCACAAAGTGTGTTTTATGCTTCAAAAGATTATTTTGACAAGATACTGAAGACAGCATTAGGAATATTAGCAATGTCCCACGAAACTGTGCACAGATATATCAGAGGTTCAGAAAATCTAGAATATGCCTCTCCTGAAGATGTTCAGAGAGAGGAATACCGGGCAGATATCAATGTAGCAGAATATTTCAGGGAACTGGCAGGAAAATCCAAGACAAAAATGGGCAGATATATCTATAATAAGCTGGCAGATGTAGCAGAGAAAAGAGCTTATGAAGGAAAACTTGATCCAGAAGACCTGGATGAAATAGCACAGGCAGAACTGAAAAAAGAATATCAAGCACAAGGAGAACCATATGACCTTCATGAAGGAGAGGATTATGAAGAAAAATATGATGGCTCCAATGAAAATGATGAGAATCCTCCAAATATGATCAGTTTTAAAAGAGATTATGACAGAAGTGGAACAATTGATGATGCAGTCGAACAATCAGAGTCAGAGATGGATGAAGCTGCATAAAACTATATGTTAAGAATTGATTAGACTCATTTCTAAAGATTTTGAATTGGATCATTAAGTTTTATTGAAATGAATCCTTAAGATTTATTAAGTGATTGCTCTAGACTGTTGACAACATCAATGATAAATATTCTAGAAAGGTTATAGACCTTGATAAAAACAATTGCAAGAACCATGAACAAAAAGAAGTTTATCTCTAAAGTCAGGAACATTACAAAAAAGACTAATATAATAGCAGCCAAAGAGATAAAATATGTCAATAGGATTATGTGAGCCTTCCTTATCCCAATCAAGAATGTCTTCCTTAACATTTCTTTAAGTGGCAGATGAACCAGGGAATAAGATATCATAATAAAATACCAGACAAGAAAAGTCAAGATCAGGATGAATAGAGTAGTCAATTGCAGATTAAGATCCTTTTCTACAGACTTTAGGATAGAATCCTTGACATAAAAGTAGACAATGATGGAATAAGGCAATAAAAAGATGAATGACACTTTAATGAAATTAAAAAAGTTCTTCAAAGACTTTTTCCATGAGACACTCTTGATGATTTTCAAAGAAAGCACCCATGCAGAATTGACAAGGATGAGGAACAAGGCCAAGGTTATCAGGATATTCTGCAACAATAATATGCCAATCTCTTTTGAGTTCCTGTACAACAAAAGAGGATCCTTTCCGAAGATGCCCTGGAAATCCTTGCCAAGATCAACAGGCTCATTCTCAAGATTCTCCATGTAATCAATCATATCAATGCCCAAAGAGATAATCTTCGGCTGGATTATTGTCTGGGTTGCAATGAAAAATGTGATAAAAAGAAACTGGATGATGAAAAGCAATGCAAACATTGACTTATTCTTTAACAATAACCCTGCTGATGATCTAATTGAAGAAAAGATTATGTTGTTTTTCATTATTACTCCACTCCATCAATTCCACTCAACCAATTCCACCCATTATTTTATATTTAACTAATTTGCATAAATGTTAATATGTCATAAATATACCACTGGTCTGCATGACCAGTGGAAAATAATCCACAATCAATTTTTGGAAGGTGGCATATTTCTGAGCATGCTCAAATTCGGCAGGGTGAGGGAAGCGAACATGCTACCATTCTATTGACTGGTGGTCCCTGCCGACTTTGACAAATTTTATGCTGAACCAGAATAGCATTTATACTCAGACGCTGGATCAGATGAATCAGATGATCTGCAATATCTTAAACTGCCAAAACAATCATTGTCTCCTGTGAATTCTATCACACCATCCCTGTTGCAGTCACAAGGAATCATATCAGCAGGCTCTCCCTCTGGTTTTCTTGAACAGGTGTTGAAAGGGATGCACTGTCTGGTGCCACTAGAATCATAGCAATAATTAAACTTATCATAACAATCAACATCATTTGTAAGTTCTGTATTCCTATCATTGTCATTGTTAAAAACAATCTCACCGTCCTGATTGCAGTCGCAAGGAAGAGTTGTAGTCCTACCGTTAGGGCATTTAGGGAAAAGATGGCATGTAGGTGTTGAGGCTCCTCCATCCTTATAGCAATAGCTCCATTCTCCCCTTACATTTCTTGCACCATAATTCTCAGGCTCACCTGTGCAGTCAATTGGAGCATCATCCTGGTTAGAGCCATCACCATCACAATCGCATATTCCAGAGGATTTTGCATTAAGAGTGCATTTCTTATTGCCAGTCCTAGCAGTCTCTTCATCCAAAGGTTTTACATAAAAATTAACAGAATACTCAAGCCTCTCATTATAATTAACGACAGGATCAGTCTCAATGATATCAGCGCAATTATCACCATCATCCTCAAGATAATACAAGCCATATGTCAGGCTCCACCTCTCTGTATTAGTGTTATAATCTGTCCTTCCAGTTGTGGCAATATAAGTGATATTTGCAATGCCTTTGTTGAAAGGAACTTCATTGGTGATCTCAAAAACAGCCTCTGGATGGTTTGAAATCTTAACCTTTCCATCCTCAAAAAGATTTGCAATCATCACAGTTGACTTGTCAACATCTATGTAACGATTATCATTGCTGTTGTCAGTTGTCCTTATGTACACCTTATCCTTGCTGTTTTGAGTCAATTCAATGCTTCCACTACTATCTTCATCAATAAAAGTCAAATAATAGACTACAGAAAAGCCATCTGGAATAGTCTTGAACTTGCCAAGATTGCCATTGCTCTGGTCAATCCTTGGCTTTCCAATAATATTATAGCACTCAGTCCTGCTGTTTGAACCTCCAGTAGTGTAACAGCCATCAAACCTGACATCATCATACTGCCTATACCTGTTAGACACATCTTCACTAGGAACAAGCCTAACTGGAACAATCTGAGAACCATTAAAATCAATATCCCTTGACTGGACAACAGCAGGGCTGCCAAAAGGTGAGACCTCAACCTTCAAGCATTTAGGCCTTCCTGAATTGAATATTTCAGCCTGAAGGCTTAATGCCTGGCCCTCATTGATATAAAGATCAGGATGGTCAATGTCCTGGCCATTAAGCTCAACATTGATGAAATAAGCATTGCCATTCCTATCCCATTCAGACATAAGGCCTCCGCCTTCACAATAAAATATGCCAGAGTCAATGTCAACATTGCAGTCAATAAGATCATTCGCAGACCTGTCCCTCAATGGGAAATAAAAAACTCCATCCTCATGGCCTTCAGGAAAGCAGTTTGCAACAGTGTCAGGCGAGTATTGCTGCTGTTTTCTGCTAGGAGCAAGAGTGAACTTAAGATGATCAAACCTATACTTCTGCTTGACAATCCTGTCATACTCTTGATCGACAAGCACATTATTGGAGAGGGTCCTTCCCCTGAAGAACTGCATCTCTGGACCATCTTTGCCAGTGACCCTTGCACAGTCACAGCCAGACAATCCCATCTCAGAACCGCCTACTTTACCGCAATTAATATCAGGATTTGCACGAATCTCATCATCAGAGACGCATACCAATGAGACATCATAATAATCAAATTCACAACCAGGATTTATTATCCAAGAAGCAGTGTACTCATATTTTGGCATTCCAGTCCTTGGGTCAAAAGAAAGATATTCCCTGTTCTTTGTGATAGGCTGGACCAAGGTGGCAAATGGTGTGGAGTAAGCAGCATCAAGCATTGTCTCAAGAGAGAGCTCCCAGTCAAAACCAAATGAGGCAAGGCAGATAGCACGAGCAATCTGGCCCTGGCCGCCGCCGAGCAAGCTATTGATCTGGGCATTGCCATACTCCTGCGAAATCTCATTTGTAGAATCATCCATAGACTCAAATATTGATGTAGTGCCGACCTTAACCTTTTCAAGGATTTCATTCTCCTGCTTGTCATAATCAATATTGCCCAGGAAAGGGACACATCCATCTTTTATGTATGATATTATATCCCAGAGCATTCCGCAAACATATTGCGTGAAAACCTCTTTGCAGACTCCTGCATCCCCTTTTCCAGTCTCTCTGACTTCAATCAAGCATGATGAAAGGAGAACCAGAATATTCTGGATCATCTTAAGCCTGTTATAGATGCCAGTGATGCAAGCACATTGGAATGCAGCAGTATGCTGCTTGAATGGATCAACAGTGAGAAGATTGCCTCCTTCAGCCTTTGAAAACCCGTCAAAGATCCAATTGTTCTGGCCAAAGCATGCAGACTGATCCCTACCCTTGATGTACCTGTCAGGATTGTATTCCTTATTGTCAAACCCTATCTTCCAATACCTGTAAGACCACAACATATCAGAATAATTGCTTGGCCTTGGATTGATGAAATCACCTTCAGGAGATCCGACAGCCTCTTCAGCTTCAGCTGTTGCAAGGCTGAGCAATGATTTTTTATTATCCTTCTGGATATAAGGCTGTGTATAATTATAATAATTCAGCTGAGCCCTCTCAGCAGTGTTGATGCAGCAGCATTCCTTTCTCCTGTTAGGATCCTTGCTGACAACATCAATGTTGCTCAATGATGAATGTCCTGCCTTGTAAAAGCAGTCACTGGTAAATCCTTGATTCATAGCACTCTTTACCTGAAGCTGAGTTCCGCCTCTTAAAGTAAGATTGCCTTCCTGCCTGTATTGGTTGCATTGATTGACAGTAACACACCTAGCAGTTGAATTCTTGTTTGTTGTCTCAGCAAGATAATCATTATAGAGCTCATCATCCTCAGCTCCAGTGATTCCGCAGATCTCATTGCAGGTCTCAGGCATTGCAGTCATATAATAACGGTCAGAAACCTTTATGGCATAATCAGACTTAAGGATCCTTCCACTGGCTTCTGGAATAAAAATCCTGTAGACATCATTTCCGGCAGGCTCTTTCAACTCATAAATCTCAGTCTTTTTTCCTGTCTTGTCCTGTATCTCAAAGCAAGTGTCTTCTGTCAATGTCCTCTTAAACTCTTCAGAAGTCGAAATCTTCGAGCATTCAACAGCTGTCAAAGGCTGGCCCCTATATGTCAAATCATTCTGGCAGTAATTGAGCTCTTTTGCCTTTTCAACCAGCTCATAATCCTGTTTTTCCTGAGTCCATCTGGAAGGAGCAGCATGGCAAAAGACACGGTCGCAAGCCCATCTGTATACATCATAATTATTTGCCTCAAGATCCCATGCATTAGAGCACTTCTCAAAACAGACAGGCATGCAAGCATCAGGGATCTTGTCCTGAATGCCTGGATCCATCAATTTTGCAATAGGATTAGTGATCTTGCTGATGATCTCATCATCTTTGAAATAACCCTCAGCCTTGAACTGCTGCAGGCAGGCTTTGCAATTCTCCTGTTTTCCAGAAGATTCTGGATCAGGAGCAATACTGTCAACAATATTTCCAAAAAGATTATCATATGTGCAGGAGTATCTTCTGTAAACCTGAATCCCAAATTTTGTGATAAAAGAAGCAACACAGCCGATTGTCACATATTCAAGGATCTGATTTAGGTTCTTGTTGATTGTCTCAATAGTCTTGATTGCATCCTGCATTATCCTGACACCGTCGTAAAGAAGCCAGTCAGGCAAGACATCAGTGAAATTTATCATTGCATTGTCAACAGCATAAGTGACTTCTTCACATGAGGCTTGAGAGCCTGATCTCATCTTTCCCTGAAATCTTTCCTGAAAACCTAATGTGATCATCAAAGGGAATCTCATCTCATTGTTGATTGCCTTGAACCAATCTTTCCATTCTTCAGCATCAAAGTCCATCAATTCATCAACCTTGTTAAGACGGCATGTTACATAAGCCATGCTGCCATCAGGATTCATCTCAGCCCTGCAGCTGCTCAATGCCTTGCAGGCCCAGTCATAATCTGGCTTTGTCCTGATATAATCATCACATGCATCATGGATTGAGACTGTATTGACTCTTGTCGATGACCTAGTGTCCCTCGAATTATTCACATCAATATCACCCTCGCCATGATATGAGAACTTGAAATAAAAGGCTATCTCTTCAGTTCCTTCTGAAAGACGCTCAGCACTCAACCATGATGGGCTGTTGTATTGCGACAATTGCGCAATGCCCCAAGTGAAATTACCAGACCAGCAGGTCCCAATAGTGTAAGACACCTCTTCAACAGCCTGTTTTCCAGCACGGTCAGTTGCCCTGAAAGCAAGATTGACTTCATCATATGCACCAAGATCACGGGTCCTGCCAGCAAGACCCTCATCACCAGGTCTAACAACATTAGCATTTAACGAGCCTCGAATATAAGTCATAAGATTTACATTCTCAAACTCAAAATATCCGTCTTTATCTGCATTAGTGGATTCTTTGACAGTGCCGATTGTAACCTGCAATTCAGGAAGCAGAGCTTCTTCAGGATTTCTAGCACTAGGAGTTGAAGCAACCCTCTGGCCCTGCAGTGCAAGCTCAACTTTTGAATAAGGCTCTGTCATCCCCTGGATGTCAACAGAATTTGCAAAGTGCTCATATATCATAATCCCAGGCCTTGGGCTGGTGATCTCAATTGTCGGAGGCTCTGAATCAACCAGGGTTGCTCTTCTGACTTCAACAGTGTTATTGCTGAGATCAGTTGCCCTGAACAAGAACAAATTTCTGCCTTCTTCTAGATTAAGTGTTATATTGAATGATCCATTTGTCGTGAATGAGTCAACCCTCCTCAGGTTCTGGTTTTCATTGCAATCAACAGTGATAGGCTCTAAGAGCACAGCCCTGCCATCCTCACCATTATTAGGGGTTGTAACAGCAGCAATCCTTGATTTTGGACTCTCAAGACATGACTCGTCCATAGCAGAGACCTGATACTGATACCTTGTGCTCTTATCTACCAAGACATCATCATAAGAATCATATGATTCAGGAGATGTAGTTGCAATAGGGCCTTTGTCACTCCTGTAAATTATATACTGCAAGAAGTCAGACTCATTGTTCTGGTCCCATGACAATGCAACAGAATTTCCTGAGGTTGCATTAACCTTTAATCCAGCAGGGGTTTTTGGAGGAGTATTGTCAAGATCACCAGATATCTCATAAACTTCTATGTCAACAAGCTTGTTGACAGAACCTCTTAATGCATACTGTCTCGCCCCTACAAGGCCTGGCATTTCAGAGATTGTCAATACTGGCAGATCTAGGTCAACAAAGATCGGGAATGATTGTGCATTGTTCTCGCCAGTTGCGCTTATTGAAGAGACATCAATATTGTTCTGGCCTGATCTTAACTGCAGATTATTGAATCTGGCAGTCCCATTATCATCAGCATTTGACCTCCTATAATCAGCCCTGCTGTTGACATTGACCTCAATTATTGTCAAGGGATCAGAAGTCACTATAATATTAATGCTGGTCTTATCAATCCTTTCAGGAATATCAACACTGAATGTGGGTGCAGCAGCGCTTGGAATTGTTGTGGATGTGGTTGTTGTTGTCGACGTAGTTGAAGTTGTTGTCGTGGAAGTAGATGTTGTTGAACTGGTGGTAGTTGTTGTAGCCGCAAGCAATGGAATGAATTCAGATCTTGAGCTTGTAGTTAATGGATATAGTATTAATGAGTCAGATATAGGTGTAACTTTTCCGAATAGGCCTAATACAAATTCATTTGACTCCTTGATGCTTGTAGTTAATGATTGTTCTGAAACAGAATCTGCATAACTAAATGGGAGGGTTAGAAGTAGTAAAGTTGCAATAATCACAGATAGTTTGTTTTTAATCATCTGAAACGAATTCACGAAAAAATCCTTTAGGATTTTTTGTGTCCTAAAAATCTCTTTGATTTTTATGACAATTCGGCATTACTTTAGCCTTGAATTCCTCCTCAATTTTTTTAACTTTTTTCCCTTTTAATGCTTAATATTTCTTAAATATTATTTTATTTCTTTAGGAATTTGAGCTGGAGTCAATTTCACTTCAAATTCCGACTTGATTGTTTTTTTTACTTTTTTTCTTATTTGTTTATTTTGTATTAATCCTAAATAACCACCAGTCATAGACTGGTGGGATTCACTAAATCCGCAATTACATTATGATAGGACTGGTGGTTCTTAGTGCTCAGGAATTTTTCACTCCTGAAAGCTAAATCAATCAAAGATTGCCACCAGTCAGAGACTGGTGGAAAATTCCTGACATTTTAGGAATTCGATGCTGATGCAACATTATTTCGAATTCCGACTTGATTCATTTTAACTTACCAATAATTCTGGTTTTGGTATCTTCTCTGAATAACCCCTTATTCCCTGAAAGAAAAGGTAGTTTCTTTCATCATCAACAGACCCAGGCTGTCGAGTCACAACATGGAACTTTATCTTTGAAGCATAATCAATATCATTCATGTCAGGAGTCCAATCACCTTCATAAGCGCCGACAATATTCTCGCCAGAGCTGATAAAAATTGACACCTTGTACTTGATCCTCTCATCTGCATACAACCTGATAGGAAGTATGAACTCATCATCTAAATCAACTCCTGAGACAGGGTAAACAGCATAATTATCAAGGTCTTCCTTGTCATAAGGTGTCACAACAATTGTCGCAACCTGATTGAGTCCAAGAGGGAATTCCTGTGCAGATACCTCTTCATCATTAATCATAGGATGCATGACAACCTCAAATGCATCAAATTTCTTGACCCCTTCCATATTTATATCATAAGGACCCTCAAATTCAGTGTTGATATTGCCAAATGCTTTTGCATCCAAATAACCAGTCTTGTTTGCCTTCAGCACTGCATTAACGCAATAAGGCACCTTTGTCTGCAAAGCCGGGATATTACCAAGATCAGGGATGAAATCAGTCCTGCCGATAGGACATGACAGGAAACCGCAGACAAATGTTATGTCAACATCTTCAATCTCAATATTTGTGTTCTGGTTCCTTGCAACCACAGTGATATCATAATCAGAATCATCAGTTGTGCAATATTCCTCAAGATCAGCTGAATCAACTGGTTCAGTTATAATCCTTCCCAAAGAAGAATGATCAGGAAGGTTATGGCTGATGATGACATTTGTGGCAAACTCAAATACATACTCCATATTGTTGCTTGTGGCAAAATCCTTGACCCTGATGATAACCGGAAATTCAACATCATAAGTGAAATGCCAGATATTCAGGCAAATGAAAGTGAACATGTTCTCAGCCTGCTCAGCACTTGAAGACAATCTGCCGTCCTTGCTAGGATTTGCATAAATTTTAAATGGGAATTTATCATCAAATATCACAGCTGCCTTCATATTCTCATCAGGCTCAATACCTGCATCCCACAAATAATGAAGATTAAAATAAGATGACTCATAAGTGTCTGGCTTGTCAGGAACACTGATGAACTTATCCTTATCATAAGGCAGATTCACAAACTTGATATAAGGAAAATTCACCCTGATCAACTGCTTCAATCTGCTGGTGATTCTTGAAAGGCTCCAATGCTTTCTTCCGCACTGGAACTCAACACCTGTATAAGGAATCTCATCCTCAGGAGTCATTGCAATCAGGTCTATGACTTTGTCCTCAAGAAATAAATCCCTGTTCTCAGAATCAAAAATGTTCAATGCAGTGTTGAAAGCTTTCTTAAACCTGATTGGAATTGAGACACGGAACCCCTTGATATCCCTGTTAAGCTCATTAGTGTTAAGGTCAAGGACCTTTAGCGGATAATCAACATTCACAATAGTTGAGCTGTCGCCATAGGTTACCTCAACATCAGGAACATTCAGCATAGGAGTTATATTGAAATCATTAAATCCAGAAAAATTCAAGCAATTTTGCAATCTGTTCTCAATATATCTTGTCAATTCAGATTTAGTCATATCCAAAGTAGGAGAATTGTTTATGCCGTCATAAAACCAAAAAGGATGCTCAATATTCCCGAACAAGTCATTCCTCAAGTAAGCTCTTGAATTAAACCTGATATTCTCAGGAATGTCAATGTAGCCGCCCTGTTTCCCTTGGATTTCAAGACCTCTTATGGCAGTTAGCTCTATGCAGGACTCAACATATTCCTTTATTGGCATGATTTTAGGGGAAATAATTTTAGCAGGCTCTTCAGAGGCAAGCCTGATAAGGAAGTAAGAGCCTGCTATAATTATAAGAAATATGCCTATGATTATGAAAAGCGTAACTTGCCCCTTTTTTAACATCTTAAAACACAAATTCTTCCTTATTATATATATTCCTGAATATTAGAGTATTTAAGTTTTTTCTTTTATAATCTCCTTATAAATACCAAATAAAAATATCCTGATGAAGGCAAACAATCCAAGTATCAATACTGTGTAAACAAAGCTTGACAGCAAAGGCATATTAAGATAAGAGAGATAATATAATACTGCAAAGATAACCAGATAGATTATAATAATAAATGTCAATGGAAGAATCAATTTTGGGAACAGCTTGATCCCAAAAACAATTGAATTCTTTATGCTCTTGAAAGTCTTTTGGCCTTTAAGGAAGAAAAATGTGCATAAATATGTGAAATAGGCAGATACAAGCATGATGTAAGGCGATACATCCAATGCCAGGTCGCCAAGGAAAAATGAGAAAAAAGCCAAGATTATTAATAAAATAATCATCAGGACAAAGTTAAGCCGCAAATATCTTAAGAAAAAGGATTTTGTGAACTTGCTATTAGAGATATTTGACCATATCAGGCCTTTGAACAATGTGTAAAGGACTAAAGTGATTATTATTGCAATGGCAAAGATGATTATGAAGTAAATAACAAATGATCTCATTGCTTCAACAGAACCTGCCATCTGAGACTCTAAAGCATCAGTTATTTCACCGCTCATAAGCTGGCTCTTGATCGAGTCAAGGCCGATATCATCTAATGAACCTGCTTTATTCTGGACAAGCAATAAAAAAATAAGTGCAATGAAGAAAAAAGAGACATAAAAAAAAAGATCGATGAAGGCTGTGATCAAGATCTTGTTTGGCCTTCTTAATGCCACTAATGCTTTTTTTAATTGGCCAAGGACATACTTATGATTATAGATGAGCGACACTACCAAAATTATAGATATTCCTAAAATCCACTGAATTATGTTCGGCATTTTATCAAGATCAAATATTACCAATCACTTGTGCCAGTTCCAGACACTTGTGAAGGGGTTCTAACTGTTGTTGGACCACCTGTATATTTAGAGAACTTATTGCAGACCTCATCCCTTGACTCTGTGGAAAAACTCTCACCAAAAGTCCTTATAGGAGTCTCAAACACAATGCAAACCTTGTCATAATTGTATGGAGACTCTTTAACCAGCAAATTATCCGGACCCACACGCTTTATCTGGCCAGTCCCAAGCTCAATATCCTCTGGATATATTTTATTTCTAACTCCTGGACCAATCACTTCAACATTGAAAACCATGTCCTGGTCATTCAACCTGAAACCTTCAGATTGAACAGCGCTAGGATGGTTCTGCACAAAATAAGAAATCTTATACACATATCTCATAGAATTATTCGCAAGATCAGGGGACTCAATCTTCTCTCCCTCAATGTGAGCAGCGATTCCTATCAAACCATCAGGAGTCTCGATATAGACCAATGATTCATCATCCAAGACAATATTTGAGGCGCAAATCTTTGAAGCCCAATATTCTGTTCCAAGATACATTTTTGCAAAAGCCTGGTCAACCTTCTCTCTCCATTCCTGCAATGTCTCATCAGGGATGAATAAAGATGAGAATCCAGCCAAACCCCTGAATTGAGTCAAAGATCTGGTTGCATCAGAGAAAAATCTCCTGTGGCTGTATTGTTTTCCAAGTTTCTGATATTTTGCAAGATCTTGAGGAGATATTTTTGCTTCTGATGGGCTGATTGTCACATCTGGATTGTCAGGATTAACTACACCAACAAATTCACAGCCAGCATATATACCGCAGTCAAACTTAAGCCAATAACCCTGAGGAGTTCTATCTAATTTATCTGGCTGGACAAAGAATATCTCCCTTCCTTCCTCATTGACTCTTGAGATCTCAGTCCAGACATCAATGATTTTACCTTCTTTTATCTCAACATTCTGGAAGCGGTGCTCTCCATAGACAAGGTCATTGCCATGATGCTCAGTTGTAATTGTTGACCTCTGCGGCACCTGGATAAACAATTTTTTTTCATCATCAGGCAATCCATTGTTAGCCTCAAATTTAGAGGCAGTTATCCTATTGCCATTCTCATCATAATAGATTGGAGCAGTTATATCATTTGTCCTTCTGACAGTGCCTTTGAAAACTGAATCACCATCAAATTGCGTACCTTTATGATTGACATACCTGATTGTGTCTGGTCCTGCCTTGATAACAAGATCACCATTATTTTCATGCTTCACTTCAAATTCAGCACCTTCTGGCAAGCCTGTCAAAAGGTTGAATTCCTGCTGCATTATCTGGAGTCTTGCAGTTGGATCTTTAATGCTTCCAGCAGGTGATATATAATATTCATCAAGAGGTGCTCCTGGCTTTCCTTCAACAATAGGGACAGGCTGGAGCAAAGCATAACCTCCTCTGATTGTGACATGCAAGGCATCTCCAGCTGAAAAAAGATTTTTCGGGTCAGCTACTGGTGAAGCATAAAGATTTCCATCTTTATCAACATATAATGGCTGGCCGTTTTGCTGGAGGTATTCTGGGGATGGTTCGAGCTTGACTATTGGTTCAAGAGTAACAATTGGAAATATGCCAGTTGGAGTAGTGCCGCTTACTTGAATCAGATTAGGTTCAATCTCTTTTAATGCCTTAATAAATTTGTTTACATGAGCTACAATAGATGGTCCTGTCTCCTGATCTCCAGTGGCTGTAAGATAATCTTGCCAAGTCTTTATTCTTCCATCTGGACCTGTTCCACTATAATATCGTGCCACTGCTATCTGTAATATCTGATCATCAGTCAAGTCAGGATTATTAGTTCTTGCAAATTTAATCTGTTCATCAAGTACAACCAATCCAAGTTCAGTGCTTGTCTTAGGATCATTAAGATTAATAGGAGTAGATAAATCCAACAATGCTGCACGAATTTTGTCCTCACGGACTTTCCTTTGAGCAGGAGTTTCTGGTCCAGGATCAGGATATCTTTCATTAATAGCTCTAATTGCAGGATCAGTCCTTCCTAAAACATCTACAGCAGTGCTTGGCTGCACCTGAAACAATCCAACTGCTCCAGTAACACTATCAGGAGTATTCACATTAAGGCTTGATTCCACTTGTGCAACTGCGATTGCAACATTTGGATTATTTAAGATCAGATCATATTTTCCTTGATTGTTGTTTAAGACATCAACTATTGTCCTGACACCTAGATTATTTGATCCTGTGGAATAAGCAACTGTTGTTGGTGAAGGTGTTGATTGAGGCGTCTCTGTCCTGATATAAGTCAAAGAACCCTCATCCATAATTGAATTAAATGAGTCTCGATTGATTTTAACTTTAGCTCCATTCTCATTGACAACAATAACATTTCCTTGTCCATCATCAATGCTATCAATCCTATAGATGTTTTCACCACTACTATGAGTATATCTATAAACCTGGTTTGGCTGAAGCCCTGATGGTTGTCCTACTGTAGTTCCAAGCAATGGCTGAGACATTGGAGCATCACTTGCCCTGATTAGATCCATCTTTGCCTGTATGCTGGCGATTGCAGCATCAATATTTGCTTTTTGAACATTAGTTGCACCTGCTTTTACCTTATTAAGTTCATCAATTGTTGATTGAGATGATCCTATAAGCGCTAATGCCTCAACTGCCTGATCATGAGTAACCCTATTATCAAGCTCATCTCTCCATTGCTCTTCGTTTTTATTATCATGAATAAGTGATTTTGCCATTGCACTTGTCAAATATGGCTGTAATGTTTGTTCATTTAAGATTCCAATTCCATAAGTTGTTCCAGTTCCAGCACTTGCTGCAACACGTGGACCTCTATAATTAAAACTGTCTTCACCTAAAACCCAAGGAGGAATAATAATAGTATTAGGATTACTTGGATCATCACCTAAAAAAACATAATTAGTCCTTAATTTATCATCTTCAACTCTTTCTAATCCATGTGCAGAACTATAATCCTGAATAAAATCTTGAAGTGTATTAACATCATCATCAAAAGGCCCTGAATTCTCATTGACTAAATCAAATCGCCTGAATTGCCCTGTATTTCCATCCCATTTAATAGCTACTAGATCTCCTCCTAAGGTTTGCCATCCTGGATTTTCAGTTATCCAATAATTGCCATTCAACCTTGGATCTGTCTCCCCTATATGTTCAACAAGATATCCATTTATTGTATTACCATCAGTTGTTTTTCCAATTATTGTTAATTTTCTTGTAGCATCAAAAAACAATTCTTGATCATCCCATGATGAAACATCAAGTCCACCAACAGCCATCCCAGTAATCCTGACAACACCTCCAGTGACTGAATTGGATCCAGGACCAGAAGAGGAGCCAGACATGACTCCTAAATAAAATATGGAGGTAATCATGATTATGAAGAGTAGGGCAGCTTTCATATGATGATAATCATCAGCCTTTGCCTTTTTCTTGTATTTTATTTTCATCTTGTTCTTTATCTCGACAAGAGCAGTAGGGATCTGCCTGACTTTAGCAATCGGATAAAATATGTCCTTATGGAAAGTAAGCCTCTTCAATATTCCATTCCCATTCCTTTGTTTTTTGTTTTTCATGTTTGAGATTTATATTTTCTTTTGGACTTTATTATTTCATTAGCTTTTTCCATATTTTATATCTTGTTCTTATTTATCCTCTTTTGGCTTGATTTTATCCCTTACCTCATCAATCCCTTCCTCACTTAAAGAGGAAATCTTTTTCTTGACTTCAATGACAAACTCCTTGACCTTCTCCTCATCCTTCAATGGAATATTCTTGAGATAATACTGGTTCTGTATCCTGTCATCCTTAAGTTTCTTGATGAAATCAATGCTCTCTTCATCAAACCCAAATAATCCCATCAGCTCTATAGAGCAGTCATGGATCTCTGACTTAATCCCTGCCTTCATTAACAAGGCATATAATGCATCATAGCAGGCATAATAAGCCTTTATCAGCTTCCAGTAAGTGGAGTCCCCTTTCAATGAGACAAGGTCATTTTCAGACCTTCCAATATAATCATTGCATTTAATCTCAGACGGCTCTATCAGCCTAACCCCTCTTTTCTGCTTCAAGCACCAGGTGAGACTAACCATAGTAAAACCTCCAAAAAAGATCAATAATATCTGATGTTCCCTTGATTATGACATGATTCTTGAGAACCTCAAGCATGAAATTCTCTTTTTTGAAAAGGCCTGCCTCAAAATCACTGAAAGGCATGCCAACTGTGTGTACCTTTATTGGATACATTCCTATTATTCTCTCAATCATCTTTTTGTCAAATTTTCCCAGTATCAGGATGTCAAGGTCAGAGCCCTTGTCTTGATCATTGCGGGCATAGCTGCCAAACACGATTATTGAACCATTAACATTTAACCTTAATTTCAGGAACAGCTCGCCCAGCTTGAAATCGCTGCTCAAGAAAACAACTGACTTGTATTCTTCTGCAATTATTAACAGGCTCATCACTGCTGGGTTATTTTTATCTAGGAAATATTCTTTTTGAGCGCCTTTTTTCCTATTCTTAAGCACATTAGACTCTGATAAATTCTTAAGCTTGTCCACTACAGTCCTTTGAGGAATGTTTAACATTCTCTGCATCTGCCTACCATGAATGCTTGAATCCAAATCTCCGGTGAATAAGGCGATGATGTCGACAGCATTGAGCATTTTTCTGCTCAATTGAGCATTTTTCTGCTCAGCCTTCAATTTCTCCACATTATTCTTGATTAATCTCTTGACCATCCTATCTCCCATGTTTAACTTTCATATCTTCCTTTAATTTTCCATATTTGATAATTTCAATCATCTGATCCGAATTCACGAAAAAATCCTTTAGGATTATTTGTGTCCTAAAAATCTCTTTGATTTTTATGACAATTCGGAATTGCCTCCATATTGGATTCCTCCTCAATTTTTTTAATATTTTTTTCTTTTTTTGTCCTGCATGATTTTCTGTTTTTTCAGGAATTTGAATGAATCAATCATTTCGAATCGAATTCCGACTTGATGATTTTATTATCATATTAATTAATTCTGATTTTTTTAATTTTTTCCTTTTATTTGGCCTCCATACGATCATCTATTTTTCCGACAGTGAATTCAATGCCGAACTCATTCAGCCTCTTCTGAAAATCGTCAATCTCAATCTTTTTCCTAATTCTCATCATCTCCTGAATCATCTCCTGAATCATCTCCTGAATCATCTCCTGAATCCTTAAGCTGCCTGCAATAATCATTATGGATCTTCCATGAATCAGCATTGATGATATTCATTACCTGGCCGACCACTTCTCCAACCAGAGACAATGTCTGCACCCATCCGCACCATTCCATCTCAGCCATCCATGTGGCAGGCTCGCCAGGGATGCACTTAGGCTTGCAGATGTAAGCAAATGGGATTGCCAATGCTGACAATGGGTCAGACAAAGCACCTTTGACCAATCCTGTGAAATAATCGAAAAATGCAGTGAATGGGATCAGAGCAAACAATTCACCGAACACATACTTGCAGTAGGCATAATCCTTCTGGTCCTCACAAGACTGGATAGGAACACCATTCCCTTTAACACCTTCCTGCAGACAAACTCCATACATGCACTCAATCTGCCTGATCTTTTCAATGCCTGCAATAATACCGGGGATGCATCCAGTGACCAGAGCAACAACCAGATTGTCCTTTGCATTCATGTACTGCCTTGGGTCAAGGCCGGAATTATCCTTGATATAATCTCCGACATCCAATTTTCCTAATTGCCCATAGCCCCAATCAGGCCAAGTGCCAAGAGCACTGCTTATTCCATCAAGAGAATTTCCAAAACCCTCTGAAAGCTCAGAAAGGCTGAATCTTTTCTTTTCACTGCTCTTTCCCTTTTCCTCCCCTTTAGCAGGAGCCTGGGACTTTCCGCCTGTCATCCTGCAATTGATGAATTCACAGAACTTGTCACCAAACTTGAAAAGATATTTGTGGTTGATCTCAGCAGCAGCATCAATTTCACAGGTAGTCTGCCTGATAGGATCAATAAAAGGGAATGCAGGAGTGGCTTGTACAGCCAATGAAGCAGTTGCAGTAGTGCTTGCAAAAGTCCTTATCACAAGCCAGGCCCTAGTCACAGTGTAAAGAATATCACATATCTTCTCAGCCCAGAAAAAGAGCTTATTAAGCCAGCCAAGGATATTCCACAATCCCTCAGCCTTTTTCTTGGCCTTGTCAATCTTATCCTCAAGATTCTCGCCAAAATCACCTTCTGGATTATTATAAAAATAAATGTTGACAGTGGCATTCTCAATCTCAGGATTCATGATAAGATTATCACCTACCCTTGACTGGATTACAAAAGGGCAGATCAAAGTGATCTTATTGATATTCATCTTTGCCCTTGCAAGAATAATCTCAATAATAGGATCTGTTGAATTGACATCATTCACCAATGAAGCGCTTGAGACATATTGGGAAGCAGAACCATTGGCTTCATCACCAAAGCATCCAGCCATATCAATTGCCATGAGCTTTGCATTGTTTGTGTCAAGCTTGACAACACAATAGACTTTCATGTCAACAAAAGGGGTTACTTCCCTGTCAACAAGGCTTGGGCTGCAAACAACATTTGAATTCCAATAATTAGGATTTTCCTCATTTGACAATCCCAAAACCTTAACAGGATGATTTACAGTTATATTATTTCCCAGATTGTCTGTGAAAGTCAGCCTGACATTCTTTGTATAAGGGCCAGACCTGTCGATTGCAGATGTTGACCATGAGCAGAACCAATCATTTCCATCCTGAGCGCAGGACCCATCAACAGCAGACTCATCTGTGATAAAAGAAGAGAGGTCAGCCACAGCTGATAGGGAAGATTTTTCCCTGGCTGCAGCTGAGATCTCCATAGACGCTCCAGTTGTAGGCAATCCATCTATCAATGGATTTTCCCCTGCAATGAATGTGACACTTACATCGACGACAGTCGGAGGCGACCTGTCAACAGTGACAAGTTTGGTCAAGTTGCCAGCAACCTTATTTCCCAGGTCATCAGCAGAATTTGAAGCAACAGATATGTAGCTGTCACCCTCAATTATGGGATTTACTCCAGTGAAAGTGCATGAAGTTGAAGAGCATGAATCAGCCTTGACAACACCCAATCCAAGAGACCTTAGATCAAGATAGACATTTCCATCATTGAGGCCAATGCCATCCTCAACAAGACTCACTGTGATGGTAGAGCCGTCCCTCACATAGGGGTCATTATCAGTAGTTATTGAAGTGACCATCGGACCTGTACCATCAATATCAATATGATGGGAGAAAGTACTTTTTGCAGTATTGCCAAGCTCATCACTTGCATAAACAATCAAAGTAAGGTCAGCAGATGAAGCCAAAGAGAGCTGGATGTCCTGCCAAATGCAGAGATAATTTGTGCCTTGCTTTATGCAGCTTGCAGTCTTATTTCCAAGACCATTGACACCAGTAAAGTCACCAATCACATTATTCCTGACAAGATCATCCTCAGTTATCAAGACAGAGAAATCAGCAATAGTCGGAAGAGGCTTGATATGGGTAAGAGCAGTCCCATCATTGTCTAAAACAGATAAGGTAGATCCTATATTAGGTGAGCTCCTGTCAACTGTGACAGTCAATTCCCTTGTGTTTGATGCCTGATCAAACATGTCAACAGCAACAGCCAATATTCTTGTAATGCCGTCACCAAGCGATTCAGATGAGATAGTGAATGAGCCAGACTCAAGGCATGATGTCACATCAAATATCTTTGAAGTAATCAGATTAGATTCAGTCATATTATTCCTGTAAAACCTGATCTCCTTAATCCCAGAGCAATAACCAGAACACCTGGCAGTCCTGCAAGACCTGTCATTCACGACATAAGTCAATGTCACATTGCCTGCGCCTAGGGTTCTTGGAGATGCTGTGAAAGAGCTCATAAAAGGCTCCCTGTCATCAATCAGTATTGTCACAGCCTGAGAACCATCTGCATGAGACGGATTTGTATCAGATGAATTATTGTAATAATACACAGTATAGGTATAATCTTTTGACTCAAGAGTGTTAGATGCAGAAGGATACTCTAAAATGCACTCATAATCAGCAGACTCTGTACCAGTGCATGAGCCAAATTGGGACAATGTGCCGAGCCAGACCTGCTCTTTAGCAACCTGTCCATCACTTGAATCAAGCCTGACAGTGAAAGAGGTCTTGTCAGTCAATCTTCTTATGCCATCAATACCATCTGTTGATCCTTTTGCAGTGGCTGAATTTATTCCTAATAAAGGCGTATATTCTGATCTGCTGGACAATAAAAGGTCTTCAGACAATGGCGTAAGCCTGCCAAACAGACCTGTTTCTGCATTATAATTCTGGAAATCTGTGACTGACAAATAAGCATTGTCAGAGGCAAAAGCACTGGCCATGTAAAATGGAAGGCAGACTATTAAGATAATCATGAATTTTGCAACAAATATGTTTTTTAATTTTTTCATTTTTTTGAATATATCTTTTTTTGAATATATCTTTCTTAATTTATTGAAAATTCCGACAAAAGAGTCGGAATTTTCAATCCCAAAAACCGAACGATAAACACCCCTGCCTAAAGGCAGGGGAATAGTTCAGTTTTTGTTATTTTGAATTAATCTTTTAGGAATTCGAGGCGGAGGTAAATCAATTCGAATTCCGTCCAGATTATTTTTTTATTGTTTTTCTTGATCATATTTCATCATTATTATCTCAGCTGAACTCAGGCTGCAATTGAGACTTGTATTTTTTTGAGTATCCTTCAATGTCGCTGATAACTCCAAGATCCCCAACAGATGTGAAAGTCCGAGGGTCGACACCAATAGCATAAAGATTGATTGTGTCCTTCTCCATATCCTGTTCTGTGATTGTAAAATTAAGCTTTAATCCGCCAGAAGGCGGCTCTGTCAAATCAAGTCCAGGAATATCAAGGGATCCCTGCTCTGAACCTGGTATGCTGACACTTTCATTCAGATATAATGAGATGTCAACAGCATAAGTCCCAGGAGTCAAAGTGACTGTATCACCTGATCCTGCAGTCAATCCAACAAATGCAGTGTAAGGCTGGTCAGTCAATTCCTGAAATCTCTTGAATGTGATGAAAGCCTCTTCCTTGGACTCAAGAGCTCTGACATCAGTTCCCAATTCCCAAGACTCGCCAGACTTGACAAGCATCTTCTTCTTCAATGTGACTTTCTTCTCTTTCATACCTGACAAAGTTATGTCCAAGGATTTCTCCTGGTCAATGTTTGTGTTGAATGGAAGGGAATAATCTGAATAATCAGGATTGAGGAATGTTACAATACCTCCAAAGCAGACTGGGAATCTTTCTGTCAATTCACCATCCTCATCAGTCTCACCAACAATGCATGAATCAGGGCCGCAAGTATACACTACACTGACACCTTCAATGCCTTTCTTGCTTGAAGCATCCTTTACATCCACTGAGATATTGCCAGTGTTTCTCTTGTCTGCATCGCAGAAAAAGCTTGTAGTCCCCAGCCCTCCAAGCAACTGCTCATAATCAACAGTCATAGGATGATTATCCCTAAGGTTTGACTCAAGAAAAAACTTGAAGCGGTAGCCATTCTCAATATAATTCGTGAGCTGATCAGGAGCATTGATCTCTATCAATACTGGATTTGAAACATCATAAAAGAACTTATACCGTTGGATGCCGATCAGAGCAACCAGATTAGATGAGACAGACATAGGACCGCATGCCGATCCTCTGCAGTTAAGGTCAAAGTAAGTGTCCCAGCCAGAATCTGGCTTGAAATATGAGAAATAGACATTAAGGTCATTTGTCGCAAGATCATTAGGGATGTTTGTACCCCTGTTATACAATGCATCCAATGTCTCAGAAGGCATTGCCCTTTGCTTGAAATTCCTGGTGTTCTGCACCTGGAACAATGGTATGTTTGACTCCATCATTGCCTGCAATGATTTTTCTATACCTGATTTCACCCAAGTCTCTCCTCCTCCAAAATCCACTGTAACATCAGCCATCGGAGGGATATTCTTGTCAAGGCCTGAAAAGCCTACAATAAGATTGGCAAGGTGCTTTTCAAGATAATTATAGTTGGCCTGATGCTCTGTCAATAGTCTTGAAAGATCATATATTCTTCCTAAATCAAGGGGAAGGGATGTGAAAAATGATGAGAATTTATGGCTTCCTTGCGGGTTGTCAGCATTCAATGGATAATCAAGCCTTACAATAATGCCCTTATCACCGACTGTAACATCTGATTTGTAAGATAGCTCATTCTCAAAAGTATATCCTTGATCCTTGAATGATTCAAAACCATTCAGGCATGTCCTAATATTATTATCAATATAATTCTGGAGGTCAGTCTCAATAGAAGGCTCACCATCTGATTTTCTCAGATTAGGGAATCCGAATGAGAAGCTGCAGTCCTTGACACAGGCATTGCCTGATTCAAGATAATACCAGTATGCGACTGGAACATTTGCTTCTGTCAGGAAGTTAACAGCAGAACCTTCTGTAGGCTCAGAGCCAATTAATTTTCCAGATGCAACAGGATCAATATAGCCGCCGTGCATACCTAATAATTTCAACCCATCAACTGTTGTTGAGAGCATGCATTGCTCAACATAAAAATAGATTGACCTGAATTCTAGAGGGATCTCTTTAACCAGGACAGACTCGCTTCCTCCCAATTCACCCTGAGTCTGGGTCCTGACAAACAAAACACCTGCAACTACGACTAAAAGGACTATTCCAACTATAATATATACAGTGACCTGACCTCTACTATTTCTTATCATCAAACAACTCCTGAAAATGCTTTTGCATAAGATTTAGATCATATAGCTTCTGCTCCATAAGCTCTCTTGCAAGCATTGATTTCTTTTTTCCTAATTTTTTAGAAATCTTAGTAAGAAGGCTGTCAATTTCTCTGGAAACTGTAATCCTAATCTGTATACTCATTTGTATATGAATTCATCATTGAGGTTATATTTAAATTTTTCGATTTTATTGGCTTATTTTATGCTAAATAATGTATAAATTAAGATTTTATAAAGTATTATTATACTTCATTTATGCTTATTAGTGTATATTTATAGAATATTCTATGTTCTAAAGAACCACCAGTCAGAGACTGGTGGGATTCACTAAATCTGCAATTACCTTATGATAGGACTGGTGGTTCTTAGTGCTCAGAATGCTCAGAAATTTTAATAAAATTTCTGGCATGCCAAAAATGCCCTGCATTTTTGTGCATTTTCCAGCTTTTGAAGTTAAAAGCAGGCAAAGCTTGCCACCAGTCAGAGACTGGATGGAAATGCTCAGAAAAGCTTTGCTTTTCTGGCACACTTAGAAATGCTAAATGCATTTCTTGTGCCCAAAAAACACAAGGTGTTTTTTTGGGTGTTAAAAATCTGAAAGATTTTTATACAATTCTGACATTTTATTATTGATGTCTTATGCAAATATTGATTGTTTATGCTTTATTTATGCTATATTAATATCTAATTAAGTATACTAGTATTTAAATGTTGTGAAAATAGGTAAAGGGATGGGGAAAGCAGAGTATTAGTGATTAGATAAATTGTGGAAATAGGCAGTTGGATAACAATTGTAGAATATTGGTCCTGAATAAATTATTATTTGAGTCCAGAGAAAAGAAATCCAACAAATTTATATAGTAAAACAGCAGGAAAATGATTATAAGAGGGTGGATTGAAAAAGATGGTGAACAAAGTATTAGTGGCATTCATAAAACAGAATCTTGAAAAAAGATATGACATATACACAATCAAGGCTCATCTCATGCAGTCAGGATACAGTGACAAGGATATCCAGGATGCAATTGAATATGTATACAATCCACCGACAAGACATGAGATACATCTTTCTAAGCCAGCAATAATAGTGGTAGTTGTCCTTGCAGTACTCATGACAGTCTCAGCTTTTTTCATATTCAGAGGAGGGCCTGAGCCAGGAGAGCTTCTTGACCTATCATTAAAATCAAGAAGCGAAAAATCCCTTTTGCCAGGAGAGAAATTCAGCTTCCAGTATGAGATAACAAACACTGGATCTACAAGAAGATATGACATAATGATGGAGTTCCAGCTAGTGCACAGGGAGACAGATCAGATAATTGACTCATATGAAAAGACAGTCGCAGTTGAGACAAGCAAAAGCAGTGTTGAGGAATTTGACATCCCTGCAACTGCCCCGCTTGGAGCATATTTTGTGAAAGCCACTGCAAAATACAAGAAAGAGGAGGCAAAGGCATCATTATCAATAAATGTTATTGAAGAGGGTGCAGAAGAGACATGCTTTGACGGAGTGAAAAACCAGGATGAACAAGGGATAGATTGCGGAGGAATTTGCCAGGAATGCGAGACATGCTTCGACAGAGTGAAAAACCAGGATGAAGAAGATATAGATTGCGGTGGATCATGCTCTCCATGCGCAAGCGAGACCACAACAACAACATCAACAACAACACAGATTGATCGACCTCCAACAGGAGGAGGGGATGACAGGCCATCATGGGAGATACTTGATGAGATAAAAGAGATATCACTGACTGATCCAGACAAGGCAGCAAAAGAATGCTTGAAACAACAGACAGACATCAAAGACAAATGCTTCCTAAATCTGGTGCAGGTCACAGGAAGCAGAAGAAGCTGCGAGCAGATAAGCGATCCAAACAAGAAAGACAGCTGTTTCCTATTTGCAGCCACAATGACAGTGTCAAGCAATATCTGCGAAGAGATTGTGAAGGACTCAATCAGGGACCAATGCTATATGGGATTCATACTAGAGCATGAGCAATATGATCTTTGCGACAAGCTGACAAACATATATGAGAAAAGGGCTTGTGAAGGATTGAGGATGGCAAGGACAAGATCTAGCTAAAGTTTTTTTCTAACAATCTGCTGAAGAATATCCTTGATACTGCAAGATAAATCAAGGTAATCATTGAACCAATAAAAAACCAGTAAGTGTTTAAGAACAAAGAGAAAATCAATATCAACAAGATGATATAAAATATCAGGAAATAAGGAAGGATATTATGCATTTTTCTGAATGAAAAGAAAAAAGTGTTCTTCAAGATAAATCTCAATGATTGATCTTTGAGAAAATAGAAGAATAACAGGTTTGTGAAATACATGACAAAAAAAATTAATGCAATCATCAATATTCTTGAAAGATTGACATTTGCATTGATAAATACCTGAAATCTGAAGAAAAGACTAATGATGAGGAACAGTATTAAGGTGAACCAGACAAGAATTATTAGGAATAGATTGAAGAATTTTTTCAGAGAAAATTTCTTTGCATAAATCCATGACCAAGTCAGGCCTTTGAAAATAGTATACAATAAGATGAATATAACAAATGTCAAGAGCAATCCAATGATCAATGAAAACAAGAAATTGTAAACAACACTATACATCGACTCTAACTCAGAAAGTTCTGCATTATACAACTGGTCAAGAGGAAGGTTTGTCACAGACATTATCTGCGAAGACAATGAGCCTATCCACATACTTAGGCTGATAAATAGAAACAGGACAAGGACTAAGTCAAAACCTGCAGCTAGAAGAGCTTTTGAATCGATACTGTTCAATGATTCTTTCAAAATTTTTATTTGTTTCATCTTCTTAATCATGAAGCAGGCAGGGTTGTAGCAGTCAAGATTGTGGTCGAGGTTGAGGGAGTGGCTGGAATTGTAGTTGTGATTGGAGGTGGAGCAGTAATTGTGACTGGAATGCAAAATATCCCATTTGTGCCGATTGTAGGATCATCAGTGTTAAGACAGACATTCTCAATATTTTGAACAGTTGATGAAACCTCATCTGAAACTGTTGCCCCTGGATACAAAGAACCCTGCCTCAACGAAGCATCATGTCCGCTGCTCGTGATATGGACAGAATAATCAAGCCTGTCTGACGCGCAGTTTGTGATAGTGTAAGTGATAAGGAAATCACCAGGCACTCCAATGACCTGCGCATTTGCAATCGAGTCAGTGCTGCCATAACAGACATCCAGGCCAGTATCAGGAAGCACAATAGGATTATCTGCTTTTGCAGGGGTTGTCACACCTGTCGGAGCTGTCAATCCAGGCGTGAGTACTGATCTACCGCCAAGATTTGGCTGGACACCAGATATGTCAATAGGATTCCTGTCAGGGGTGTTTGAAGCCTCATATTCTGACTTGCAATAATCCTCAATCCAAGGGGAAATCACATATTCCTCAAGGATGCCAGAAAGCAAGTTGAAAGTCTTTTCTTTCATTATGTACATTTCCCTATCCAGTGGTTGCTGTTCTCTTTGTTTTCTTTTAATTGCTTTCTCTTCTTCTCTTTGAGCTTTTGTCAGTTCACCAACAGATTTATCATGTTCAGCCAATAATTGGTTTCTTTGAGCAACAAGGTTTTGGTATTCAGATCCTTTATCTCCGCTTGCCTCTAAAGCAGTTATTTGGGCATTAAGGCTATCAATTCTATTCCCTATATCTGTAACAAGATTATCTGCCTGAATCCTTGAAACAGTCTCAGGAGAAACTGCATTTGCCCTTGACTGTGCAACATTTCTCATATAATCTATTTGAGCCAATTCTTCTGGAGATGCACCTGCAGCTACTGCAGCCTGATATTCAGCATTAAGCCTAGTATATAATTGGACTGGGTCATATTCACCTCCAGTAATCATCTGCAATGTCTGATATTCAGTATCCCTATTATTCTTAGCATCCATAAGTGATACAGCCAATTGGCTACGTTGATCTCTTGCACTGTCTAATCGATCTTGGGCACCAGTTAACATGTCTCTGTTATCACTCAATAATTCACGGTCAGTTGGATCCAAATTTGGATCATTCAAGTTAATGATTCCATCAGCATGACTTAATGTTTTTCCTGATTCTTCATATCGTTGTAATATTCTTAAATTTGCCGTATGATAAGTTTGCTGTGCGCTCTCCAATCCTGTCATAGCATTCTGAACATTGTTATCAGCATTCTGCCAATCTGCATGGCTTAAGTCAAATCCAGTCATAGCATTTTCAAATCTTTCCATTTGAGCATTAACAGTTGATTCAGGAAATGGGTTAGTAGCAGGATTATAAGCTGGGACTAATGGAGGAGCAGTTGAGGTTGCACTTGGCGGTGCACCAGCTGATGAGCTAGGAGCAGGGGAAGGTGTATTAGTTGAAGATTCAGCTCTAGGCAAAGGAGCAAGACGCTCAACTGTTATAGGTGCAGGATCAGGAGCTGCTATACCTCCACTAGGAGTAGCCTCATCCCCTCCAACAGCAAGACCAAAAATATTGTTGGATCCTGAGTCAACATTCATCTCAAGAATTACAAAGAATATGACTGCGAAAATGAAAACTAGTAGAGCGCTGTTAAGGATAAAAGGTACTGATTTAATGTCTGGTTTTTTCATTTTATTTTGTATCTTTTTTATTTTGTTTCTTTCTTATTTTGTTTCTTTCTTATTTTGTTTCTTTTATGCTAATTTGTTACAATTCATTGCATTGAATTCCGAATTTCACTGGCATTTTGCAGTGATTGAAATTCGTTACTTATTTTTTTCATAACTCTTTTCTATTTTTCTTTAATCAATTTTTCTTAATCTTTTATTTAACTTTCTTTCAATTATTTATTAATATCATTTTATTTTCAATAATTTTTCTAATATTATTTTATTCTTTTAGGAATTTGAGGTTGAAGCAGTTTCACATCAAATTCCGACTCGATGATCTTTTGGTTGTAATTTTTCAATTATTCTAAATTCTTTATTATGTCTGCACATCAGCAGGAGGGGCCTGCTGGGACTGCTGCAATTCATACAAAGTCTGCTCATAAGCCTGAGGCCATCTAGGATTGCTTGTGTCAATCCCTAAAGACTGTGCAAAAGCCTTGTCCTGGGCAGTGTATAAGCTTGGTGGGGTCTGCTGAGCACCCTGAACATCATCATAATAACCGTCCATGTCAAAATCCTCATATTCTCTTGGCACTTGATTTCGCAGATTATCATTGACTTCAGAGAAATCATCTCCAATTGAGTCAAATCCAAGATCAGAGCAAGTAGGCTCTTCAAATGATTTAAAAGCCTGCTTCCACTGCTCAAGAATGCCCTCAAGCATTTTAGGAGTCTGGATCAGTTCAAATGCAGCAAGCAAGCATTTTGTCCACCACATCTGCGACAATGTCTCTGCAACAGCTTTCCACACAGCTGAGAATATTATCCTAAATATTATCTTGGCAATAGATGAGAACAATGCCCCTTCCCAATACATGCAAGTTGATTCATCAAGCATAGCTTCACAGCTCTCAGTAGACTGGCCATTCTTGCATGCTTGATCAACACAACAATCATAAACTTGATAGATTGATTTCAGCTTCTTCAGGTTTGTCAAGACTGCCTGTGGGCAGAGGCAGGCAATTGCTGTATAAATATTATCATAAGGGGACAATGCACCTAAGCCATCGCCTAGAGTTTCACCAAAATTTCCCTCTAAATTGTAACTATAAGCCTTTCCTCCCTCAGCGACCTCTGCCTGAGAAGAGCTCCAATAATCACCGCTAAGAAGATTATCAATGCCATAACATGTCCTTGTACACCAGCCGCATGTAAGCCAGCAGCAAACATTCTTGAAGCCGCCTGTATAGATATCCTCCCAACCAGAAAAGAAATCCCACATGATTTCACATTGGACAGACAAGTCAATCCATCCCCATTTGCAGCAAGAGTCATCACCCTGCATCCCGATCAAAAGGCCTAGTGTCGAGATAAGTGAGTCAATCGCTCCCATAGTTGAGCAGATCGCCCTCAAGACAGCAAGGATGCCTTCAATAACCCTTATCACATCATTGTCCATGAACTTCAGCTTTTCATCTGCCTTCTTTGACTTGTCCTCACACTGCTCTGAAGGAGTGTTCTGAGGAGGAGTCTGGTTGTATAACTGCTGCAATTCTGCAAGCTCTGTCTGATTATATGGAGTAAACAATGGCTGTCTCTCACTCTTTTCCTTGACCTCATAATTATTATAAGAAGAAAGGGAGCCAGCACTTATAAGAGGAAGGCTAAGGACTAAAAGGATCATTACCAAAGCCATCAGCTTCATATTCTTTCTCGCCATTTTCACAATTTTATTGATTTACTTAATCTCCATTTCTTATTTCATTCCCATATCTAAAGAACCACCAGTCATAGACTGGTGGGATTCACTAAATCCACACTACATTATGATAGGACTGGTGGTTCTTAGTGCTCAGAATTTTCCAGCTTTTGAAGTTAAAAGCAGGCAAAGCTTGCCACCAGTCAGAGACTGGATGGAAAATTCTGACATTTTAAATCATATATCTTTTATGATTTTCATTTTAAATCTTTTATTATGATTCCATAATACTATTCAAACACAGGATAAATATAAGGCATGAAATCCTGCCTTGAAATGACCTTATCATTCCTCTCCAGACTCCTGTCAGGCCTGATTATTGTCTTTTGCAGATCCAAGACCTCATGGATGTCATCAGGCAGATAATTCACTGGAACATACAAGACAACAGCTGACTTGCCGAACATATCCTCTCTTTTTATTTCAAATGTTCCAGAATATGATCCAAGAGCCCAATCACCATTATAAGTCCCAATGCTGAATGGAGGATTCATCGAGACAGTAACTTTCCCTCCCTGGCCATCATCAACTTCTGAAGGATCAACAACAACCTGGCCAAACACACTGTAAGTGAAAGAATACTCGCCAGGAGACAGCATTATCTTGTTTGCGCCTGGCTCAGCCACACTTGAGATGTATGAAAATGAAGTGGGGCCGTCACCGCTGATAATGACTGCAATATCATCTGTCAATGATGACACCCCAAGATTCAATGGGACAAGCTGCATCAGGTCTGTCTCTCTCAATCCAGTGATGCTCCTTCCAACTGCTTCAGAAACAGCAGTATTGTCAAGACCAATGTCCTGAGCAGTCCTTGACGGACCTGCATTGATATTATGCAAAGTCCAGAATGACATAAATACAGGGAGATACACAAGCTTAACAATGACATTGTACTCAAGCTGGGGCTCTAAAACAAACCTCTTCCTATCATCCATGCCATCAATAACATCAAATCTCTCAAATCTTTCTGAATAATTGTATCTTGTCAGATAAATTATGCAACCAGAACAATAAGGAAATCTTGTGACGAGCTTTCCTTCCTCATCAGTCGAGCCAAGAAGGCAGTCATTGTCAAAATTCCCGCCATAATAGCCTACCTGCACATTCTTGACAGGATAATTAGACAATGAATCATGAACAAATATTGTCAGGTCCTCACCCTGAGGAATGTCACAGAATGAAGTGGAAGCAGAATTCAGGACATTATCAATGTTTATGCTTGAGCTGTCTGAAAGGATATCAGAGAACACGCTCCTGTCATAGCTGTAATCCTTGTAATTGCAGAGCCTTTTCTGATTTCCGCAGATATGGACCCAGACAGGAAAAGAGAATGTGAATCCACCATCCTCATCGATGATGTTATGCTCTGCATCAATCCTTGCAGAACTCTTATCGGTGACCCTGACAATTACAGGATATTCCATGTCATACTTGAAACGATACTTGTAAGTGCAGAACATTGGCAAAAGAGGTATGCTCGTAGTCATAGTCTTCTCAGGCTTAAGCACAGAACCTCCAGGACTTATTGACAGATCAAAAGCAAGATCAGGATCAAAAAAGAAATCAACATCAACATCATCAAAATTGCCTGGAAAAGGAGTATAAACATATGTGTCATAGACAGAAGACAATGGGCCTGAAGGGATCTCATGATCAACATTAGCGAGCTGGACATACTGATGATTGAAGAAAAAATTCCTTTTTAAAGTGGATTCAACCTCATCAATAGTCCATGACTGCATGTCACAATCAAGATTCACGTCAGTGAACCTTAAAGGAGGGATGTCATCAGGCCCTTTTGACCCGCCTAAATAACTGTATTTAGACAGAAGATCCATTGCAAAATACTCAAGAAATGCCTCTCTCTGCTCTCCAAAAGCAATGCTTGTTGATAACTCAGAAATTTTTTTCATATTGACAGGAACAAAATAACGGAAAGTGTCCATGCTGAAATCAATTCCATCAGAGCTGCCGTGGATAGGCATCTCCATGTCAACCAACACACCCTGATCAAAATTCACATCAACCCTAAGATGATCAACATTCAGCTCAATACCCTGCTCTCTAAAAGAATCAAGATTGCCAAGGCAAGCCATGATATTTGAGCTGATATAAGAAGAAAGCTCATACTCCATCTTTTGAATGGACGGTACAAACAGATCATCCTTTGTAATCCAATAAGGCTGTGAATTCCTTGAAGAACCAGAATATTCAACATGCTTTATCCCAGAATCGATGACAACAGCATTCCTGAAGTCATCCCTCACATCAACAGCCTCAATATTTGGGATGCTGATATAGCCTGCCTGAACCCTCATTATCTCAAGGCCATCCAATGCAAGTATCATCAGGCATGAATCAACACTGTCAATGACATTGCGCTGATCCTCACTGACAATCTCAATCTGGTCAGTGGGCAGGTCCCAGGAACTTTCATCCTTAAGTGTCTGATACAGAAAAACTACTCCGACAAAGACAAGGATGACTATCCCAATTATCACAAAAACTGTAATCTGCCCTTTTCTAAACATAAAAAACCCCACAATTCATTTCAAACAATCAATTCAAACAATCAATTCAAACAATCAATTCAAACAATCAATTCAAACAATGCATTCAAATATTTGTTTTAAATCAAATATTATTGAAAATTCCGACTCTCTTGTCGGAATTTTCAATCCCAAAAACCGAACGATAAATACCCCTGCCTTCAGGCAGGGGAATAGTTCGGTTTTTGTTATTTGAGATAGGAATCTTTGGAGACTAACCTTCCATTTATACTCTACACATCAAATTATTTTTATTAATGTGATGAAGAACCTTTTTTAATCCTCTTTTTCCTTGGCTTTAATTCCTTATTGAACTTATCCATCCTTTCCATAAAGCTTCTCATTTCCCTAGCCATATAGTTCATGCTGCCAATGTCACCTCTATGCTTGGCCTCATTAAACTTGTCAATATGCTTTTGTAACTGTTTCTTATAACCTTCAAACTTTTTCCTTACTTTTGCCTTGCCAGAGATTTTTTCACCCTTTTAAGAGTTTTTTCAACGAGATCTAACAATAAATGGATATCTTTATAACTAATATTATTAGGGGAAATTTCCTTATTATCCCTTTTCTCCTGGTACATCTTATAAAGCTGTTTTACTATTTTATTAGATATGCCTTTCCTCTCAATTAAATGAAACAGTTCAGCATTTGCAGGTTTTTTATTGTTCATTAAGGCCTGAACTAATAAAAGCCCCTTAAGCCTTGTAATCAGGGGATAAACAATATTTGGCAAAGAATATTTATCTTCTTCCATCATCCAGTCTTTTGCAAGACCTAAGGAAGTCTCAGTGGTCTCTATATACCATTTTGTATTTTCCTTGTTTAGTCTGTAATATTTATACTTCTCGATTAAGTCCTCATTAATAATTGGAACAGCCTCTTTTATCATGGGAAGCAGAAGGACAGCGTTGTTTCTAAGAGTATTCTTGATCTGTTCAATTGAGGCTGAGATTATCTCATATTGACTTATCTTATCCTGGATCTTGATTTTAGAATTAGCAACTACCAAGATATCAATATCAGAATCTGGCTTTTGCTCGTTTCTCGCATATGAACCAACAATATAAACACCCTTAATATCATTCAGATATGGCTTTAATATATCAATAACCTCATTTTTAATATCTTCTAAACTTTTCTCTATTAAAATCACTGCAACTTTTTTGCCAACAGTGTCTTTGGGGAGATATATGTGGCCTGAATTCCCGCCTTTTTGCACAATTTTCTCAATTTGCATTGTATATACGGTATATACGTATTATATTTAAATGTTTCGGTGAAATTTGCGTTCTAAAGAACCACCAGTCATAGGCTGGTGGGATTCACTAAATCCGCAACTACCTTATAATAAGACTGGTGGTTCTTAGTGCTCAGAATGCTCAGAAATTTTTTTTAGAAATTTCTGGCATGCCAAAAATGCCCTGCATTTTTGTGCATTTTCCAGCTTTTGAAGTTAAAAGCAGGCAAAGCTTTCCACCAGCCATAGACTGGATGGAAATGCTCAGAAAAGCTTTGCTTTTCTGGCACACTTAGAAATGCTAAATGCATTTCTTGTGCCCAAAAAACACAAGGTGTTTTTTAGGGTGTTAAAAATCTGAAAGATTTTTATACAATTCTAACATTTTGAGCATTTTTCTGATTCCAATATTGGGAATGGCTTTCGGCCACCTGTTAAAAACTGGTGGAAAAT
>JAZDHV010000002.1:0-18781 GCA_043805595.1 Candidatus Woesearchaeota archaeon | reverse complement strand
ATAATAAAACTTAATATATTTAATATATTATACGAAATATAAATTGATAAATACATAATACAAACTAGATTTTCAATAAAAATGGTCAAGTGGTCTATTTCAACAAAGTTTGGAGATAAGGGAAATACTTCTGTGATGTTTGGCAGAAAAGTGCCAAAGCATAATCTTAGGGTTGATGCTTATGGGTCTGTTGATGAGCTGAATGCAGCTCTTGGCCTTATTAGGGCTGCAGTAAAGGATAATGCCCTTAAGGAAGAAATACTGAGAATCCAAAAACACATGTTCCAGATAAATAAGGAGCTGGCAACTACACTATATGATAATATCAGTTATGATAAAAAAGACAATAAGGATCTGATTGGTGAAACCCATATTAGTTTTATCCAGAACAGGATAAATGAGATCCAGGAAAAATATGATCTTGATATGGGATGGTCTATTCCAGGGGAAAACTGGAATTCTGCATTATTTGAGCTCGCAAGAACTATCTGCAGGAGGGCAGAGAGGACTGTTGTGGCTCTTGACAATAATAAGCTGCTTGAGAACAGGGATATTTTGATATATTTGAATAGGCTTTCAGACATGTTATGGCTGCTTGCTAGAAAAGAGGAGATTTCAGGCAAAAAATGAGACATACAATTTATTGAAAACCTCGTATCGCGAGATTTTGTTTGGGAGAATACCCTGCACTTTAGTGCGAGACGCTCAAAAACTATCAGTTTTTGGCGTGCCAAAAATGCTTTTTGCATTTTTGAGCATTTTCAATCCCAAAAATTTGCCAGCTATATTAGCGGGCTGTAATACAAAAAAATCCTACAGGGATTTTTTGTACAAAAAATTGCTTTGCAATTTTTTCGTACCCCCACCTTTAGGTTGGGGATAGGCGAGCATATTAATGGATTGGCAAATTTTTGTTATCCGGCAAAACTTTGCTTCATTTATAAACCCATTAAAAATACTATTCCAGAGTGAATAATGCTTAATCTTATCGAATTCAACCATTTCAGGACTTAGTCTTGAATCTATGCCTCTTTTCTCGACTATATTTTCGAAAGCTTTATAAGTCAGTTAATGGCAATTATGCAATCTGACCAGCCTAAACCATCTCATGGTTTAGCAAAAGCTAGGATTTATAATGAGCCCATAAGGCTTATATAAGGACTGATTCAGCTGGTAAATATCAGCAATGAGCTGATAAAAACAAATAAATGAAAAAAATTTAAAAGAGATGATAACTATTCTGAACAAGGAGGTGTTTAGATGAAAATTGGGAAAGCAATAAAAAGAGTGGCTGCCCTTGGCGCTGGTTTATCTTTAGTCGGCGCAACCATGTTTGGTGCTATGGCAGCAGATTTGAATCAATACCCTGTCCCTTTTATTCAGGACGGAGTATTTAATGGAATTCTGGTTGTTGGAACTGGCGGAACAGATCCAGCAGGACTTGCATCTGATATTATCGGAGTGACCGATATCATTGCAAGCTTGCAGTTCGCATCAACAACCTCAACTGGAGGAAGCGGTACAACTACTGTTGTGTCAGGAGATTCCTGGAAAGTAGGGACTGCATCCAAGACATTGGAAATGAGCGAAAACCTGGATACAGGAACAAATTTTGAGAATATTAAGAATGTAACAACATATGTTGATGGAGACAATCTTGATATTCTGGCTGATGGAAGCATATCAAACAATAAAGGATCCTTTGATTATAAACAGTCCTTATTTTTTGATAACACCGCAACAGAGTATGTGATGCTGAAAAGAGATGATGATGACAATGTTGGTCCAATGTTCTATGTTGCAAATTCACATTCAATTGCACGATATGAACTTGAATTTACAACTGATTTTGAATCAGACACAGAAGACTCATCTGGAACAACAACATCAACTGGAACATATCTGGGTGATTATGAAGATGAAGAAATAATGATTGCTGGAAGACCTTATACAATTGTGAAAGCAATTAGACCTTCATCATCAGGATCTGGTTTGACTCTTACCTTATTTGGTGGCTCTGTAAAAGACACCCTGGAAGAGGGAGAGACAAAGACCTACACAATTGATGGAAAAGATTATGAAGTAACTGCTACTGCAATTACAGATACAGGAACCATTCAAGCAAAATTCAGTGTCAATGGCGAGTCTACAAACTCACTTGCTGATGGTGGATCTGACAGGCTTTCAGATGGAATGGAGATTGGAGTCACAGACCTTATTCCAAACGAAGCAGGTGATGTAACTCTTGACTTGGTTGAGTTCTATCTTGGAGCTCAGAAGATTGAGCTAAAGGATGATGATATCACAAACACTCTTTCATCCAATTCCCTGAAAGTCAATGATGACTCAATATCTGATGCAAATGTCATCCTTAGGGGATCTAATGAAACAGCAACAAACCAACTGTATAAGCTTCAGAAAATAATAGTTGAGATAAATGCAAGTGACAACTTTTATGTTGAAGCTGGTGAAACTCTGAGTGAACAGATGGATGAGCCTGATGCCTTATTCCCAGGCAGTTGGGATCTAAAATTTTTAGGCCTTGCTGACGTTAACACTGAGACAATCAGAATATCAACCTCTGGATCTGACCAGTATAATCTGAACTTTGCAGATGGCGCTGGAAATGATGTCACTGTGCCATTAGTCGCAACAACTAGCTCAAATGTCATGAAGCTTGGAGATGACAGCTATGATTTAATCATGCAAGAAAATCTTACAATTGAAAAGAATGATTATATCATTCTTGAAGACTCATCTCAGAGTGCTGGCAACAGGAACACATGGGCATTGAAGTATCTAGGAGCCTCAAAATCAAGTTCAGATTCAAAAACAGTTAAGTTCAAGAATCTGGGAACTGGCGAGACTATTGAGAGATCACATACAGCAAGCACTGATGGAAACTTCAGTATTGTAGGATCAATTGATGATTCAATTGCAACATTATCATTGGGCGGATCTCAGTATAATGTATATGCAGCTTCGAACACATCAACATCTAATTTTAATATCTTTATGGACTTAGATGCAAGTGGTGCAATTGCTCCGACAAAAATTGTCTCAATAACAACTGATGCTGGTGCACAAATGACTGTTGAGAACCTGACAAATTCTGTAGTGGTAAATATTACTACACCAGATTCTGATGATTATGAGAATCTGCCTTCTACAGCATTGAGTCTCAACATAACCTCGGCAAGTGGTGAATTAGGCTTTAGTGAAGGAACTGTGTCAAATCTTAACTTTATAAGCCCTCCTGGTGACAGCAACCAGAACTTAGCTTATACATCTATGGGTGCTTATATTGTATGGGACAACCCAACAAGTGATCCAGACACAATGAACATAGAATATCCTAAAGTGCAAAGGACACCATTGTTGTATGTGACCACAGAGAGCGCATCAGTATCCACAACAGGTGGAGCAGGATCTGAGAATGTCAACATCAACAGGATTGAAGTTGGAAGCTCAAAACTGGACAGCGAAGTTGCTGATGCAGAAGCACAGAATGTGATCTCAATCGGTGGATCTTGTGTCAACTCAATAACTGCAGCATTGGCTGGATTGCCAGATTACACATGCGGTGCAGCTGGAGCAAACCCAATTGGCTTGCAGGAGAACAAGGCTATACTCAAGCTTTTAGAGCATGATAATGGCAATGTTGCTCTTATTATAGCAGGTTGGAGAGCACAGGACACAAGAAGAGCAGCTAGAGTGATTGCAAACTATGAAGAGCACCAAGCTGACTTGTCTGGTATGGAAGTTGAAGTCACTGGAACAACACTAAATGACATCAGTGTTGGAACCCCAATGGTAACAACTACCACACAGGCTGTGACAACAACAACTGAAGCCCCAGTAGAATAAGAAGTAGAAGAATAAGGAGTTTAACTCCTTTTTTATTTTTTTCTTTATTATTTTAATTTAGTTTTTATTAATTCTTTTTCCTGATCAATTCAATGAGTCGCAATTTTTTTTTAATAATTTTTTTAAAATGTCAGAATTGTATAAAATGTCAGGAATTTTCCACCAATCTCTGACTGGTGACAATATTTGATTGATTTAGCTTTCAGGAGTGAAAAATTCCTGAGCACTAAGAACCACCAGTCCTATCATAATGTAGTTGTGGATTTAATGAATCCCACCAGTCTATGACTGGTGGTTCTTTAGGTCCCGCCCAATTAGCAAGATTTATATATAATAACAATCTTAAAGCAGATTGTAAAAGGGTGTGGTTATTGAGAAAAACAGTCTTATTTTTGGTTCTACCTATTTTATTCTTAATTTCATGTAGCTCTGACATTGAAACATCTACTGCATCAACTTTATCAAATGCTGCAGGGGAATCAGGGGCAACAACAACTGAAAGTGATTCAATCATAACAACCACTTCAACAATGCCTGAAATCAGCCCTGAACTAAAGGAATTGATTGATAAAGGGATCGCAGTTAATTCAATAAAATATATTGAGGGAATGTCAAAGGATGTTTTACATATTAAGGGAAACAAGGTTAAAAGGGAACTCTTTGAAAAAAGAGGCCTAAGTGATGATGACAGGTATGATGAAGTATATCTCGACGCATCTGATAAAAAGGCATATGCTGTCTGTGAATCGCAAATTTGTTCAAGTCTAGTGAAAAAAAAGTTTTGGGAAGTTGATTATGATGAATTCAAGCCTAAGGATACTCCTCTTGACACTCTTAACTCGATTGTTTCAGGGTCAATTGACAAGAAAAGATCCAAGCAAATAGGCAGTGTCCCAGCATATCTGGTAACTTTTGAGAATAATGAAGGAAATACAGGTGAATTATGGATAAGTTTATATTATGGCATTCCATATGAGGTAAATGTCAATAGTATCACAATTATTTTTGAAGATATTGCTGTCAATAATGTCAAGGATGAGGATGTTATTATTATTCCAGTGGGGTATACTGAAAAATGAAAAAACTGACTTTTAAGCAGAATAATGGATTGATATTAGCCTTTTTTGTTTTTTTTGTAGTTATAATCTCAATATTTATCTTATCACCTAATAAGCAATCAATAATTGAACCAATTGACACCACAACCACTCAAGCTAGCTCACTTCCAATCTCGCCTCCTGTTACTGAGTCTCCTAAACCTATTGATGTAAAACCTGTTGTCGCTGATCCTGTTGTTGATCTGCCTAAGGAGCATATTGTTGAGATTTGGGATCTTAAGTTTGATCCAGGAGAATTGACAATATTCACTGGGGAGACAGTCAAATGGGTGAATAAGGATGTTGTGAACGGAAATCCTCGTCCTCATCTGGTCAAGGACCAATATAGTAAGTTCAGGAGTGAAAGATTATATGAGGATGATGAGTTTACACATACATTCAATGAAGCAGGCACTTATACTTATATTGATGGCATATTCTCATCCAAAATGAGGCCGGCAAAAATCATTGTTGTTGAGAAATCCTTAATCACTGGAAGTGCTGTCAGGGATTTTGATGTTTTGCCTGTGATAAAGACACCTATGTTAGGAGCCATAATGTTGATATCATTATTAGGCTTGTTTGTAGGAAGATTTATTGGTCTTAGCAGTAAGAAAGGCCAATCATCAACCTATCCATAATTTTTTTTATTATCATAATATGTTGATTACAATAAAAGATATAAATTACTGATTTCTACACATATTATTGCAAATGGGATCGTCAGAGATTAAGATAACATATGAGACATTGTATGAGCTTTTGAGAAGAGAAAAGAGTAGGGACACCCTTCAGGAGCTTAGCAGTTCTTTCTCAATTGATGTCATAAATTATCTTAAGGAAAAGATCAAGATTCTTAATGATAAGGGAAAACAGAAAGACCTGTTCTCAATGAGTGAGAAAGAGAATACAGAGAAGCAGATCAATAATATGAAGAATATCTTGTCAAAATTATATGACATAAGGGAGAAGAAAATAATCAATATGGCTGTAAACAAGTCAATGACTGAATCAAACCTTATTGATACTTCAAATCTTCTTGAGACTGAAGAGATGATGTATAATGACCTGATTATGGTTTTGAGCAGATATAGGAAGTCAATTCTTCATAATGTCTTAGTTGCCAATTCAGAGATTAATATAAATTTTAATGGTAATGGGACAGGGAAAAAAATCATCGACGATAAACACCATAAGGACAATAATGGGCAGTTTGTTTCTGCAAGTGATTACTCAAGTCCAAAAAGTAAATATTATGGAATCAGTAACACTCATAATATTGAGAATAATAATGTTGATAATTCGGATAGGGGTTCAATTTCTGCTCAAGGACAGAGGCCAGTTGGAACAAATATTGGATTGGATAACAGCCAATCAGAAATAGGGCAAAAAATAAAATTGATCAGATTCTTGTCTTTTATCCCAAAATTCTATGGCAAAGACGGAGAAATATATGGGCCATTTGAAGAAGAAGACATTGCAAATCTGCCTGCAGAGATTGCTGACATCCTGATAACCAAGTCTAGGGCAGAAGCTATTGATGATAAAGAGGGCCAGAGTAATCAAAACATTTAAAAATAAACTATTAATTCTTATATACTATGAAGATTCCAAAGCTGATGAACAGGTATTGTCCTTTCTGTAGAAAGCATACTAGCCATAAGGTTTCACAGAGCAAGAAGAGAGCTCCAAGAAGTTTGAGCAGGGGATCAAAGTACAGGGCTAGAAAAAGAGGATTGGCAAAAGGAATGGGCAATCTTGGCCGTTATTCAAAGCCAGCAATCAATAAATTCAAGAGGGCTGGAAAAAAGACTTCTAAAAAGACTGATCTAAGGTATGAGTGCAAGGAATGCAAAAAGTCACATACCCAGAAAAAGGGCAAGAGAGCAAAAAAGGTTGAGTTTAAGTAAATTCTTTTAGCAAATTCTATAATAATCCTATTATAATTCTATAATTATTCTATAATTATTCTATAATTATTCTTTATTATTGACTATCCCAAAAGTTTATAAATACCTTGATACAACCACTTATTTAGGTTTAAATATGGAGGTTTTAAAATGATAAGAAATGATCCTACAAGCAAATTCATAAAGCTCAGGTGTCCAAAATGCAAGAATGAGCAGATTACTTTTGGCAAGGGAAGCTCTGAGGTCAAATGCTTGGTCTGCGGAAAGGTCCTGTCAGATCCGACAGGAGGCAAGTCAAAGGTAAAAGCAAGGATATTGGAGGTTTTAGAATAAATGTTTTTATTAAAGCAAGGTTTTCCTGAAGAAAGTGAGCTTGTTCTTTGTACTGTCACAAAGATTTTTCATCATTCTGTTTTTGTAGATCTTGATGAGTACAAAAAATCTGGTCTAATCCACATTTCTGAAGTCAGCCCTGGAAGGATCAGGAATATAAGGGATTTTGTGAAAGAAGGGAAAAAGGTAGTATGTGTTGTTCTGAGAGTGAATGAAGAGAAAGGGCATATTGACCTTAGTCTTAGGCGGGTCAATGAAAGGCAAAAAAAAGGAAAGATAGAGGAGATTAAGCAGGAGCAGTTGGCTGAAAAGATTGTTGAATTAGTCGCTGAGTCAAACAAAAAAGATTCAAAAGATCTTTACCTTGAAATATATAATAAGATTTCAAAAGAATATGGCTCTTTAAGTGAATTCTTCCAGGAAGTGTCTAGTGATTCTGCACATATTGAGGATCTCGGGATTGATAAGGTTCTTTCAAAAGAATTGACTGAATTGATCAAGCAGAGGATGACTCCTCCAGAAGTGGCAATAAAAGGCTGTTTTGGCATTAGGTTTTATCAGCCTGGTGGAATTGAGTTTATCAAGAAAGCCCTGATAAAAGGGGAAAAGATTGATGAAAAGATAAAAATGAAATATAGCGGATCTGGTAAGTATCATTTTATCATTACAGACTCAAATTATAAGGATGCAGAGAAGATTCTTGATAAATTGGTGAAATCAGTCACAAAAGATGTTGAAAAGAATAATGGTGAGCTAATCTTTGAAAGGGAGCAGTCAAAATAATCTTGATTAAAATGAAACACATTCTTAAATGCTCAAAATGCGGCAAATACACTATGAAAGATGATTGTGATTGCAGTGGCAAGGCAGTCTCTCCTGCTCCGCCTAAATATTCTCCTGAAGACAAATATGGTGAATACAGGAGAAAAGTCAAGAGAGATGGCATTGAAGATAAAGGATTGATCTAGTTCTAGCATATTTTCACAAGAGCCATCCTAACAACAAACTTTATAAACTTCTTGAATATATTATGTTGATATGGACAGCTGGCAGATAACTGATTTTTCACAATTTCCAAAACTGAAAGACCCTGTTCTTATTGAGGGTCTTCCTGGAATAGGCAATATTGGAAAGATTTCTGTGGATTTTATAATTCAAGAGCTAAAGGCAAAAAAGCTGATTTCATTATTCTCTTATTCTCTTCCAAACACTGTTTTTGTTAATGAGAAAAATCTGGTGGATCTTCCTGATATCAGCTTATATCATCTAAAGGCAAAAAAAGTTGACCTGTTGATCTTGGCAGGTGACATACAGCCATTGGATGAGGTAAGCAGTTACAAATTTTGTGAACTCATTTTAGACATATGCAAAAGTCATAACGTCAAGGAGATAATCACAATAGGAGGAGTTGGACTGCAAGAGATACCTAAATCACCAAAAGTATTTTGCACTGCCAATACTCAAAGCATAATTGACAGGTATAAGGATGGAAACAAGGTTGTAACAAAATTATTTGGCAAAATAGGTCCGATAATGGGTGTTTCAGGCCTATTGCTTGGTATGGCTAAAAAAAGGGATATTGAAGGCATTGGCTTTCTTGCTGAGACTTATGGACATCCTTTTTACTCAGGTGTCAATGGTGCCAAGAAAGTCATGGTAATACTTAAGAATCATTTTGGATTGAATATTGATTTGAGCAGGTTATCAGAAGAAGAGAGTGATATTGAACATATCCTTATGAAAAAAGCAGAGCAGATGATCAAGGCATCAAGGTCTGATAAACTAAATAAGGGAAATCCTCATGCTGATTATATCGGGTAATTCTCGTAAAAACAAAAAACCTTTTAAAGTAGAATATACTCCTTTGTATTATATCAAAGTGCGATTAAATTTATGATTAAATTTATGATTAAACTTATGATTAAACTTATATCAATATGAACAAGGTCTTTTAAGATGAAGGAAGAGAAAAAAAAGGAAAAGTATATACAATTGTCAATTATTGACCAGCAGATAAAGGAAACTCAAAAGCAGTTTGAGTCAATTGATAATCATAATGACAATATAATCTCTGTAGTTGAGGCTCTTGATGAGCTTAAGGGAAAAAAAGAAGGCACAGAGATTTTGGTGCCAATCACTTCTGGCATCTTTTTGAAGGCTAAATTAGCTGATTCCAATAATGTTATTCTTAATGTCGGATCAAGTGTAATGGTGGAGAAGACTAATGAGAAAACAAAAGAAATACTTGATTATCAGGTCAAAGAGATGGAAAATCTCAAGAAATCATTGGGAGAAAGGATAAATGAACTGATTGAAAAGGCTATAAAGCTTCAATCAGAGCTTCAAGAGGAATCTGGGGAATAAAATGTTTAAGTTTCTTAAAGAAAAATTAAAGAGCACAATAGCAAATATTTCTGATAAAATAAGAAAAGAGGCAGATGATATTGGATCTTATGACAATGATCAGGAAGAGCTTAAGGATAAGATTAAGGATGAGGTCAAGGATAAGATCAAGGTTGGAATCAAGGATAAGAGTGAGGATCTGGAAATAGATGGGATCGAAGAGCCAGAGCTGCCAAATGATGATATCAAGGAAGAAGATTATGATCTTGGGATTGAAAAGTTAGATGAACCTATTCCAAGACAAGTTTTCAAAAAGGACATCAGGAAAGAAGTCAAGGAAGAGGCAAAGGTTGCTGAAAAACCTAAATATTCTAAGAAACATCCTGAAGAAAAGAAAATATTCCATGAAAAAGTCGAAGTATTTGAGGATAATAGGGATGTTGAAGATAAAAAAAGTTTTATTGGCTCAATAAAATACAGATTCTTCAAGAAAAAGGAAAAGGTCAAGGATGATGTTGATGATTATGTTGAAATCAAGGTCAAAGATGACAAGACTAAAAGGAAACTCTCTGAGGAAGAAAAAGTTGAGGAAGAAGGACTTGAAGAAGAAGGACTTGAAGAAGAAGGATTTGAGGAAGAAAAAGAGCAAGTAGAGGAAATCGATATCCTACAAAAAGAATCAGATGCTGAAGAACTTTATCCAGAATCAAAGGAGCAAGAAGAAGAGCAGTCAGCAGCAGAGCCTATCACTGAAAAAGGTCAAGTAGAAGAGAAGAAAGGATTGTTTAAGAAGATTGCAGAATCAGTTGTTATGAAAAAGATTTCTGAAAAGCAGTTTGACACTATATTTGAAGATTTAGAGATATCCTTGCTTGAAAATAATGTTGCACTAGAAGTGATTGATAAGATCAAACTGGACTTGAAAGAGAATATTGTTGACAAGCCAATCAGAAGAGGGGATATTGAGAATAAGATAATTGGCAGCTTAAAGCAGTCAGTTGAGGACCTTTTTATAAACAATGATATTGGTCTCTTTAATATGATTGAAGAGAATAAAAAAAAAGAAAAAGCCTTTTGTCATCTGCTTTTTAGGCATAAATGGAAGCGGCAAGACTACAACAATTGCTAAGATCGCAAATATGCTGCAAGAAAAGGGGTATAGTGTGGTCTTGGCTGCTGCAGACACTTTTAGGGCTGCTGCAATAGACCAGCTTCAGGAGCATGCAGACAACCTTAAGATAAAGATGATTAAGCATGATTATGGGAGTGATCCTGCTGCAGTTGCATTTGATGCTATCAAGCATGCTGAGGCAAAGAACATAGAAGTTGTCCTAATTGACACAGCTGGCAGGATGCATTCAAACCAAAATCTTACTGAAGAGATGAAGAAGATTGTGAGAGTTGCAAAACCTGACCTAAAAATATTTGTTGGAGAGAGCATCACAGGAAATGATTGCGTTGAGCAGGCTAAGGTTTTTGATGAGGCAATATCCATAGACGGGATCATATTGTCAAAAGCTGATATTGATGAGAAAGGAGGGGCAGCTATCTCTGTCAGTTTTATCACAAAAAAACCAATCCTTTTTATTGGGACAGGCCAGGAATATGGTGATATTAAGGCATTTGATCCTAATGAAGTAGTGGACAGCATTTTCATTGCATAAATTAGAAAACTTTTTATACTATAATCCTTAAAATATAATAAGCTGTTAGTTGGATATATGATAGAAAAAACATGTGGAGGTGTGTAATTAATATTGATTATTGAAAATATTTTTCTTGAAATAACAAAACATAAAATTATCTAAAACAGGAGGTGTATTTAATGGCAGCAATTGCTATGATTGTAACATCATTGATAATGACTGTTGTTACAATCTTTATTGGAGCATTATTATTGATGCTTAGTGCTAAGATATTTAAGTTAAAAGATCAAAGTTATATGACAGCATTATACATAACAACAATTCTTGGTATTGTAGGTTTTTTGATTGGACTCTTAAGCTTATTGGGATCATCATTTATTCTGATAGCTGGAGTCATTGGGTTTATTGTTGGAATAATACTAGGGATATACTTGATCAAGATTAAATATGATCTTGATTGGGGCAAGGCTGTCCTTGTCTGGCTTGTTTATTTTGTCCTAAGCTTAATCGTTGGCTTTGTTATAGCATTTATTTTAGGAATATTGTTTATGGCCATAGGGCTAGGAGCATTAGGAGCAGCTGGCGGATTAGGAGCATTATAAAACCTAATTAAATTTTTTATTTTTTTTATATTTTTTTACATTTTGGAATACATTTTGGAGTTAAAGTAAAACATGGCAATTCCACCAGTTTTGACAATGATATTGCTTAAATTATTGGTTTCTGTAGTCTTGACTATTATCAATGCAGTCATCTTGAGGGAGATTGTTGTTTTCTTCAATGTCAAGGATGAGACAATGACTACTGCGACTGCAATCGCTATCTGGATTGGTGGTGTATTCTTTGTCTTCAGTTTTTTGGGAGAGGTGAGAATTATAGGATTAGTTATATTCACGTTGATAAACATATTTCTCATTTATCTGATAAAAAGATATTATTTTGAAAGCATCAAGCAGTCTTTGCTTATTTGGGAGACTTGGGCTTCAATTTTCCTTTATTTGACAATCTTTATGTATAGCTTATCTGCCACGTATTATGCTCTTATCATATGGGGATTGATACCATTAGCAATTAATTTCAGTTTCATCATATTCATGAAAATGTTCAGACAGAGTATTGTGACTCATGTTGCTAGTATCATAATAGGATTTTTGGTTATTAATATCATCTGGATTGCGTTATTTATGGAGATATTTCCTGTTCTTTAACTATCGAATGTTATTTCTCCATCCAGATAAACCCCTTTTTTTAGCTTTGTAGGCCTCCAATCATCCACTATAAGATCTGCTTCAAGCCATTCTGCCAGTTTCAAGGGATTTCCTATTGTTGCGCTTAATCCTATCAATTGCACATTCTTCAGAATCTGTTTGATAATTGTGATCAGGATCTCAAGAGTTGGCCCTCTTGAAGGATCATTTATCAGGTGTATCTCATCTATTATCAATACTTTAACGTACTTTAGCCATGGACAGCTGTGCCTTATTAAAGAGTCAAGTTTTTCTGCAGTGCATATTATCAGGTCATAATCAATGAGATAATCCTCTCTTTTATCCATGTCGCCAATTGAGAGAGCTATCCTTATCTTATTGCCGTATCTTTCCTGGAATTCCTTGTACTTCTCATTTGCCAGGGCTTTAAGAGGTACAATATAGACTGCTTTTCCTATTCCCTTGCTTATTGAATTGATGAATGCGATCTCAGCAATCAATGTTTTTCCTGATGCTGTTGGTGTGCATACAAGAAGGTTTTTCAGATCAAGAAGTCCTTTTTCCAATGCTTTTTTTTGGCAAGGCCTTAGCTCTTTGATATTCTCTTTAATCATCACTTTACTTATCTCTGCAGGAATCTCATATTTTGATTTTGTCATTTTATTTTAATAAATACCATTAGATTTAAATAGTTATATGTTTATAATCAAGCATGGGTTTAAACATGGAGAATAAAGACAGCACCTCCATTTTTTTTAGAAAATTTGAAAATTATTACATTTTGGTTCTGATATTGTTATTTCTGGTTTGTATTCTTATTTCATATTATTTCAGAAGGGATTTTGAATCATTCAAAAGGTATGTTATTGTATATTTTATACTTTTTATCATTTTTGTGATCCCTTACATTATTGGTAAATTTCATATTCGACCTAAACTTTAAGGAGAATAAGTTTTTTTTAAGAAAGGTTAGGATAAGTGAAAAAAGTTAATAAAATAAAAATATAATAGAAAAATCAAAAAGAAATATGCTTCATAGCATATAGGCTAAGCCCATCTGTTTCAAAGGATTTTTTTATATCTATTAGAACACCTTTTGTCAAAGGCTGTGCTGTCCTAAAGCATCCAAGCTCTCTTCCTGTTTCAGGATTAGTTGCAGACCCCAATTCAGTGACATTTATTCCATGTTTTGTTGTAACAGTGGATATTGCTTTTAATGGTCCTGCAGTGCAGTCATATTCACAGAATGTATGATGTCCTTCTGGAGTTATATCCACTTCATATAATTTGATTCTTCTGATCCTTGGTTCTGAAGCTTCATTAAGGCAGCCTCTTATTGAAACCCTGTTTCCTTCAGGTGAGACAACATCTACAGTTACTGTGTTTGAATAAGGCTTTGTATTGTCAGGAGTCCTTGCTACCAAATCTAATCCAGAAAATAGACTATCAAGTGTCAAATAATTCACATCTGGATTTATATCCCTTAAAACACCTAATGATGCAAACCTAAGAAATCTATCAGCAAACTGATTCAATTGCTTGTATGCAGTTAGCTCTATTTGACTTGCATATTCATCAAGGAATCTTGATCCAACTTTTCCCATCTGGGCAGTTAACCTTAACAGTTTATACATATTTGGTGGAAGTGATCCTAAGGGCCAAAGATGCTCGCACACTCCTAGCTTGAAATAATCAATTATCTCTTCAGTTATCCTTAAGTCACTCATCATCTGGGCTTCTGGAGTTGATGCGCAAGAATGAGGAGTCAATATTGTTTGATATCCAAACTCACTAAAAGGAACTTCTTGAGGAGGCTCTTTCTCAAAAACATCCAAACATAGGACTCTATCTTTACTTTCTCTTAGAAAATCGCTTAGATCTCCTCCAAACAATTGATATCTTGAAGTGTTTATCAGCACACACCTTTTCTTCATTCGATGCAGCATATCATCTGTGACCACTCCTTTTGTTTCAGCATTCAGTCCGACATGCATTGTCAAGAAGTCAGAATTTGCAAAAAGGTCCTGTTCAGATACTCTTACAACTCCTTCAATACCAGGATCATCAACAAAAGGGTCTGAGTAGATGATATTCATCCCAAATCCATTGACAGCAGTCTGTGCAACACTCCTTCCTATTCTGCCAAGTCCAAATACTCCAAGTGTTTTTCCATGCATTTCATAAGCAGGCAGTTTTCCTTTGAGCCACTCCCCTCTTTTCATGCTGGCATCATATTCTGCTAGCCTCTTGGCAGCAGCAAGCATAAAAGCAAAAACATGCTCTTTTACAGAAGTGGTTGATGAGAATGGTGTGTTTGCAACTGCTATTCCATTAGCCAAAGCATATTCAATATCTTGTATGTTGTCCACTCCTACCCCTTTCCTTCCATAGAACAGGTGGGTTCCAACACCCCTTTCAATAAGCTCTCTTGTAAGTTTTGTCTTGCTTCTGACAACAAAACCTTCGTAATCGAGAAGCTTTTTCTCAAATTCCTCTTGAGTGATATCTTTGTCAACATCAACTTCATGACCCTCTGCCTCAAGCCTTGATTTGCATTCAGGCATTAGTTTGTCTGTAAATAGTATTTTTGCCATATATTTATCCCCCCTTTTCCAGAAATCAACATTGCTTTAAAAAAATATCTGAAATAAACACGATATTGTTAAGAAAATCGAAATTTTTATAACTATATGAAAACCTTATTATGATAATATGAACCCAAATATTATTGTTGTTGACGAGAATGATAACATAATTAATCATAAATCCAGACAAGAAGTTGATGAAAAAGGGTTAATTTATAGAGTTTCTGCTCTTTGGATAAAGAATTCAAAAGGAGAAAGCCTGTTGGCAAGAAGAGCTTTTTCAAAGAGCCATAGCCCAGGTTTATGGGGACCTGCTGTAGCTGGAACTGTTGAACAAGGAGAATCTTATGAAGACAGTATAATAAAAGAGGCTGAAGAGGAATTAGGATTAAATATTTTTTCATTTGAAAAAGGCCCAAAGATAAGATCTAAAGATAAATATCCTCATTTCACTCAATGGTTCACTTGCAAAATTGATAGGCCTGTAAAAGAGTTTAGTATCCAAAAAGACGAAGTTGCAGAGATAAAATGGTTTTCGAGACAAAAGATTGAAAAACAGCTTAAAGCCAATCCAGAAGAGTTTCTGATTAACATGCAGAAATATTTAGAAATGTTTTATTAGAACTTATTTTTGTTCCTATAATATTATTCAATTAAACTCTCTCCACTCATCTCTTTTGGTTTTTTCAATCCAATCAGTTTCAGCACAGTTGGAGCAATATCCTGTAGCCCTTTTCCATTCTTCAGCCTTGCTTTTCTCAATTTTTCATCATTTGAGACTAATATACAGGGGACTGGATCAATTGTATGTGAAGTTCTCCATCCTTCTGTCTGATCTTCTGCATTTCCATGGTCTGCAAACACAAGTAGAGTATAGTCATTGGCCAGTCCAGTATGAGTTATCTTTCCGACACAATCATCAACAGCTTTGACAGCTTTTTTTATAGCAGAAACAACACCAGTATGCCCTACCATATCTCCATTCACCAGATTTGTCACAATTAGATCATATTTGTTTGAATTTATTGCTTTTACAAGGTTCTCAGTGACTTCATATGCGCTCATCTCAGGCTTTAGGTCATATGTAGTGACTTTTGGAGAATGTATCATAATCCTGTCCTCATCAATAAATGGTTTTTCCACCTGGCAGTTGAAGAAGAATGTGACATGAGCATATTTTTCAGTCTCACTAATCCTTAATTGTTTCAGTCCATTTTTTGATATTATCTCACCTAATATGTCCTTGAATTCAACATCCTTGAATGCGACTTTTGCATTCATTGGGATATAAAATTGTGTCATTGCGACGTAAAATAATCTCAAAGGTTTTCTTTTCCATCCTAAAAATTTTTTTTCAACAATTGCCTGTGTCAACTGCCTTGTCCTGTCTGTCCTGAAATTAAAGAAGATGAAAGAGTCTTTAGCCTTTATTCCTTCATAAAATTTTGCTTTCCTTGGAATGATGAATTCATCTGACTCTCCTATATTATGGCATTTCTTGACGCGCTTTAGGATATCATTAAACTTCTCGTCACTTTGTCCATTTACAATGCGGTCATAAGCTTTCTTTGTTCTATCCCATCTTTTGTCCCTGTCCATTGCGTAATATCTTCCTGAAAGTGTTGCAATCCTTCCAAATCCGATTTTATTTAATTTGCTCTTGAGGCTCTTTATATGCTTTATGCTGGCTTTGATTGGAGCATCCCTGCCATCTGTGATAACATGGACAAGGACATCATGGAATTTCTCTTTCTTGCAGAGGTCAAGCAGTGCAAACAGATGGTCTTTGTGGGCATGCACACCTTCCACCTGCAATAATCCTATCAGGTGCAAGTTTGTCTTGTTTTTCCTGCAGTTTTTAATTGCATCCAAAAACTCAGGTATTTTGAAAAAACTCTTGTCATCAATAGATTTGTTTATCCTTTCAAGTGACTGGAATATTATCCTTCCTGAGCCGATTGTCATATGGCCGACTTCAGAATTCCCCTGGTATCCTTCAGGAAGCCCGACTGCCTCTCCGTCTGCATCAAGTAGAGTGCTTGGATAATCATTCATCAAATAATCTGTATTAGGTGTTGGTGTTTCAGCAATTGCATTGTCTTTCCTGCTTTTCCTGTATCCCCATCCATCCCTTATCACAAGAATTACTTTATGCTTTGGTTTCATATCTTTATTTAGGAATAATAGATATATAAAAGTAACTGAAAAAGACTAAGGATTCTTAAAGTTTAAAATCTTTGATTTTAGATTTAGAAATCTTTAAGGATTTCTATAACTTAAAATCTTCGATTTTAAGCTCAGAAATCTTCAAGGATTTCTGTAGTTCTTTCCTGCATATTTCGCTTTTCTTCCAAGCCCTTCCTCTATTCTTAAAAGCTGGTTATATTTGGCTAATCTCTCTGATCTGCATGGCGCTCCTGTCTTTATCTGTCCTGTTTTTAATCCAACCACAAGATCAGCAATAAAAGTGTCTTCTGTCTCGCCTGATCTATGGCTTACCATGACTCCCCATCCAGCTTTTTGTGCCATCCTGCACGCCTGGACTGATTCAGTGACACTTCCAATCTGGTTCACTTTTAACAATAATGCATTGACAGATTTTTCCTGGATTGCTTTCTGTATCCTTTTGGGATTAGTGACCAACAGATCATCTCCGACAATCTGGACTTTTTCTCCAACTGCCTTAGTAAGTTTTGGATAAGATTCCCAGTCATCCTGGTCAAATGGATCTTCTATTGAGATGATATTATAATCATCAATAAATTCTTTGTATAATTGAATCATCTCATCTCCTGATTTCTTGTTTCTTCCTTCATTTACTGGATTCTTAAAATCAAGGTCATATTTACCGTCTTTAAAGAATTCAGATGCTGCTACATCCATTCCTATCATTACTTTTCCCTTATATCCTGCTTTGCTGATAGCTTCTTTCAGTAGTTCCAGTCCTTCTTTATTGTCATGGATGTCTGGTGCAAATCCGCCTTCATCCCCTACATTCACAGCGTCCTGTCCATATTTTTCTTTTATGACTTTTTTGAGATTTTGGTAGACTTCTGCTCCCATCTGCATTGCTTTGCTGAAATTTTCTGCACCGATTGGAAGTATCATGAATTCTTGCATTGCCAATTTGTTTCCTGCATGGCTTCCTCCATTTATCACATTAAAAGAAGGTACAGGCATGATAAATTCTTTGACACCTGACAGATCAGCTATATGCTGGTATAATGGGACATTTCTTGACGCTGCACCTGCTTTGCATACAGCCATTGATACGCCTAATATTGCATTTGCCCCTAGCTTAGACTTATTTGCAGTCCCATCCAGATCAATCATTTTCCTGTCAATTTCTGCTTGCTGGATAGGATTCATCCCAATGATTTTTGGAGCAATTATCTTGTTGACATTTTTTACAGCTTTTAGCACTCCTTTTCCCATATACCTTTTTTTATCACCATCTCTCAATTCAAGAGCTTCATGCACTCCAGTGCTGGCTCCTGAAGGAACAGCGCTTCTAAATAATCCATTCTCTGTCTTTAGGTCAACTTCAATAGTTGGATTTCCTCTGGAATCTAGAATTTCTCTTGCTTTGATTGATTGGATTTTACTCATTTATTTGCCTCCAATTTGGTGGATTTTATGTCCACCTTGATTACATTTGGTCAAACTTTGGTAAAGTTTGGTTGGGTTCACTCTGGAATCTAGAATTTCTCTTGCCTTAATCTCCAAGATTTGTGACATTATTATCCCCTTAAATCCGTGATACATTTGTACATAATATATGGGCATAGGAAA
>JAZDHV010000001.1:0-15840 GCA_043805595.1 Candidatus Woesearchaeota archaeon | reverse complement strand
CTAAAGAACCACCAGTCAGAGACTGGTGGGATTCATCAATTCAACATCCACTACATCTACATACTGGTGGTTCTTAGTGCTCAGAAATGCTCAGAAATTTTAATAAAATTTCTGGCATGCCAAAAATGCTTTGCATTTTTGAGCATTTTTCTGATTCCAATATTAGGAATGGCTTTCAGCCACCAGTTAAAAACTGGTGGAAAATTTCTGACATTGTAAAGTTTTACCCAAATTTGATTCATATTCTTAATTGTGTTTTTTGATTCTTGAGTTGTTGTTATTATCACCAAAATAAATATAAACTACCTATTCTTACCTCTTGCTATGGTGTTTACAAAATCTTTTCCAAAAGCAACTGATAAGAGCACTTATCCTAAATGGATAGAGATTGCATTGACAGATGTGGAGGAAAAGCAGCAAGAGCAGCTTGCAAGATCAACCAACATTAAGCTGATGAAAGAATGCATTGATGATGCTAAAAAGATTATTATTGACAAAGCATTAGCAAGCAACCAGGAAGATATGATTAAATTAGCAATTTCTTTGTTTGAAAAAAGATCATCTCATGAGATATATTTCAAGGAGAATAAGGCAAAAGAGAAATTTGACTCACTTAATACTCAAACAACCTTATAATAATAATCTCTTCACTGAAATTTATTTGTATTTCTAAAATATCTGAAAATATTCTAAAGTATGCATGCATTTATATATAATCAATATAAGTTATATAACTTTTCTAGGTTATATAATATTTGCAAAAGAAAAGATTGAAATTGATGAAATAGAAATAATCTGTTTGATAATAGATGGAAATAGTGATCAATAAAAAAAGAGAGATTTATTACTTTAAAAACTCAAATATATTTAATGTCTAGAATCCCTCAGGCAGATTTCTCTGGATGTTTCCATCACTTCCCTTATAGTATTTGCATAATACCTCACAACATGAGGATTCCTCACTTTTATACTCCCATTTCTCGCATTTAAGACTCCGTTTCTCTGAAAAATATCAACACCTGCACCAAAAGGGTCTCTGATGCCGTCAAAATATATGCTTAGTTTAAATCCTTGGCTTACAAGCATGTGTGCATAGAGCTCTACCCTATCTCCAAGCTCCATCCTGTCTACATCCCTTGGAGTGCCTTGTTCTTCAATGCAGAATGCAACTAATGCAGTTGGAGTCACTCTTTGGTGTTTTATCAGCTCAGCTCTCACATAATTCCTTGCATGGTCAGCATATCTTATCTTTGGCTCATGGGCTGCTGCCTCAATCTTTAGCTCTCTTACTGTTTTTGGCTGTCCAAAACTCAGATAAAGGCTTCCTTCAGGATTTGACAGGAAATACCTTGGAGCAAATACTGTTAAGTCAAGCCCATAATAAGCTAGATCACCAAGCCTTTTGATCAAAGAATATCCATAATTCCTCAATCCTCTTGTTTTTGACAATAAATGAAAAATTTCTGATTCAGGAACCCAGTCATAGCTTTCTGCAATTGGCTGCAATACAATGTCTTCAGCCATATCCCCTGCCTTTTCCTGTGCTCTCTCTGTCATTCCAAAGAACAATGGATTGAGCTGTTCAATCTGCCCGTCATAGCTTCTTCCTCCTTCTGTATATATTCCTGTATCTTCCCCTTCTGCTACAAAATTCACAAATCTTTTGATGACCTGAAAAACATATCCTGGAGAACCCATTAACCTTCTGTTTATTGGAACAGCTTTTCCTCTCTTTAAATAATCGCCAAATCTTCCGATAAACAGGTTTGATCCAGCTGCAAAGACTGGAGGAGGCATCCTAAGATCATGCAGTTTTAATGCCAATGCAATATAATCAACATGGCTCAGATGCCTAGGCAGATAAACAACTGTATTTCCTTCTAATCTATCTCTCTGAAATCCCTCTACCACAACATCATCAACAAAATGGGATAGCTTTTCTCTGATAAGACCTTCCTGTTCACTGTACCAAGAGTCATCAAAACCTTTTACAACTTCATCTATCACTTCCAATTCTCTTTCAAACCTCTTTGATTGATTCATTATACCTCTCTAAAAAAATATTTCATTATAAAATTATCTATAATTATTACGGAGAAATAATTATCTTAGTTTCCCATCCAATTTTAATACTTCATCAGCATCAGCATATGTCATTGACACTAATGATGAGATGAACATAAGTGCAAACACTAATCCAAAAGCAAATGCAAATGTTAGGCTATATTTTTCAACCCAGATCACTGATATGAAGAATCCTATCATGCTTGTCAACATAAATGTGCTTGGTAAAGGAGCTATTTTCATGATTACACCTCTTTTATTATTATATAACCGCATGCCTATTTAAATTTTACGAAGTTTAGTTTGCTTACCTGTTTCCTGGCTTTTTCAATATCCTTGATAAATTTTTTCATGTATGATTCCATCTTTTTGCATGCATTTTCCTTGTCTTCCCCGCACATTAATACCCCTTTCTTGCAGTTATCATATATATTTTTTAATTCATCATCATCATCAATCAGATGGCTTTTGTATAGTTCAAATATCATGCATTTATCTGGCCTTCCGCCTAATCTTTTCTGTTCATCTATTGTGTCTCTGCCCCCAGTCAATGCTCTTTTCAATTTCTTCTTCAATGGCTCAATTGGCTCTGGCAGCTCTATACAGCTTTCAGGCTTGCTCTTTGACATCTTTATTGATCCATCTAGACTAGGTGTGTATTTATGGTATAATGAGCTTGGCGGAAAGAATTTATATTTTGATTTTACTCTTGCAACAATATCTCTTGTCAATCTTATGTGTGGGTCTTGGTCTATGCCTACTGGAATTATTCCAGGCATCTCCTCTTCAAGCTGAGGGTATAAGATGTCTCCAACTTGTGTCACTGCACTCATTATCCTTCCTGGATCTGCGCTTCCATATATAGCTTTGAACTCATTCAATGTTATCTTCCTTGCAAACTCATATGCTAGGTGGATAACCTCCTTGTTCTCTGACTGGAAATAAAAGACTGTTTTTTTTGGATCCAATCCAAGAGCCAGATATGCAGGGATATGAAAATCTAATGCTCTTTTCTTTGCTTCATCTAATGAAACACCTCTGGCTGCTGCTGCTTCAAGGTCTGCTATCAGGATATATGCTTTTCCTCCACTTTCCTGGAAATATCTGATATTTTCAACAACAATCTTGTTGCCAAAATGGATTTTTTCGCCTGTTGGCATGATTCCTGATAAGACATAGAATTTCTTCTTGTCTTGTATGCATTTTGCAATTATGTTAAGGTCTCTTCCTGCAAATACAATCCCTCTTTTCATGACCCTGTTTGGTTTTGGAAATAATCCTATATTAAACTCTTCTAATCCAAAATCTTTCACAATTCTGGAATAATCCTCTATTAGTTCTGAACTGTAGGGGTCAATTGTTTTTGCCATTGCCTATCATCTAACTCTTCACTTTTATATATTTTGCTATTAATGCTATGAAAATCCATGTTTATCCATTAATTTGTCCAGATACTCATGTGTCCTGCCATTAGCGCTTTCATGTATTCTTGTCACTCTTATTACATCTTGTCTTGCATTATCATGCGATTCACTAATCTCTCTTTGCTGCTTTCTCAAACCGATAGTCAGAACATGATATTCTATCAATGACTCTTCCCCTTCATGTCCTCTTGGAAGAGGATTCACTATTGTATATGATGTAACTCCATTTCCCTTACATGCCAAACCTTCCAATTCAATTGAATTCACGACATGAATTCTGTGGTTCCTTTCCCTGATCATTTGAGATATGTCATCAGTATCAAGATATAATGCTCCATATCCATCTGATTCATGTCTATGTGCAGCCAATTCAATTACCATTCTTGCTTCTTTTTCTCTTAACATTTTATCCTCCTGTTATTAGTGATTTTTTATTCCCTCTTAAAGAAATAATATGAAAAAATAATAGAAAGATCATCTATAGGTGATCTAAAAAAAATGAATATAGAAGCCTCTATTGCCAATATCCATTTGAGCATTTGAATGCAGACAAGTCTAGAAAAAAGTATTTACGCACTCCACGCATAATCAACTCTGTTTGCCATAATGTTAGGAATGTATATCTAATATTTAAAGATTTGTTTTAACAATCCTTTTGCAATCTCTGTTTTCTCAGGATAACATGCCAAATGGATCTTTATATGAAAGCAGTCTCCTTTGTCAGTCAATTTATGTTTTCCTTCCAGCAGCTCTCCCTTGTCTAGCCTGATATAGAAGTTTAGATCCTCATCCAGCCTGCTCAGGTATTGGTCCATAAGTTTTTTTTTCTGCTCTTCCGGCAATGCATTATTCAGATTCTTTAGAAATCCATTTACATGCCTGTCTTTGATCAATTTTGCTTCCATAATTTTTATTTCAGGACATTCCAGTCCTTTTGCTTTGATCTCTTCTACTATAATCTTTTCCTTTAAGATATCAAAAGGTATTAATCTGAATAATCCTGAACTTATTTTATCATAATCTTCATCATCTTTTGCAAAGACACTGATTATGATATTATGGGCTAATTTCATTATAATATCCAGCTAATAATAGTATGGTTTAAATTTTTTTCCAAAAAAAAACATTCTAGACTAAAAATCCAAACATTTATATTCATAGGGGCCTAAAACTTGATTATGAAACATACTTTAAAAGTGACTATGATTTTGATATTGATTTTTCTTATGACTCAAGTTATTGGATTATATGTTGTGAATAAATATATCCAGGTTGAAACAAATGACCAAGGTGAGATTGTTATTGTCCATGCAAACACTACTTTTGGTCCAGCCCAGGAATTTCAGGAAAATCAAAAGACATATTCTTTTTTATTCATAGTTGCAGCAATCTTTATCATGACTGCATTGATCTTGCTTCTTATAAGGACTAATCTTGGCAGATTCTGGAAATATGGATTCTTTTTTGCTGTATTTATTGCATTAGGAGTTGCTTTTGGAGTGTTTATCAACAAATATATAGCCCTTGCCTTTGCCCTTATTCTTGCCTATATCAAGGCTTTCAAACCTAATTATTATATCCATAATCTTACTGAAGTATTCCTCTATTCTGGGATTGCGATACTGGTTCTTCCTCTCTTTAATCTTGCATCTGCTTTTGGATTATTGATTCTTGTTTCATTTTATGATATGTATGCTGTCTGGAAATCAAAGCATATGATTAAGCTTGCCAAATTCCAGGCATCTAACAAGGTTTTTGCTGGATTGGCAATACCGTACAATATTCCAAAGATAGATTTTTTCAAGAAAAAAGTCCTTGATCACAAGACAGGAAAAGATATAGATTTACCAAAAGAAAAAAAGGTCAAGAGCGCTATTCTTGGTGGTGGGGACATTGGATTCACTTTGATATTTGCAGCAGTTGTCATGGAACATTTGATTGTTAATTTAGGTATTGATAAGACGCCAGCTTTCTTTTATTCTCTTATTGTCGCATTATCTGCTACAATTGCTCTGTCTGGCCTTTTTTTGTATTCAAAAAAGAATAAGTTTTATCCTGCAATGCCTTTTATAACTATTGGCTGTTTTATTGGATATTTTATTATTATTCTGCTGATCTGATCTAAAAGCTCTTAAGAATTTTTTGCTGTGATCTGGCAGCATAATTTCCTGGTATTAGTATCATGCCATCTTTTGCAGCTATTGTCTGCACATGAGTCTTTTTCTGTATCTCCCTTGCCAGATAGATAGGGTCTGACTGGATGACGCTGATTCCAAAATGTGTCAGGATTGCCAGGCTTGGTTTAACTATGCCAATGATTTTTTCAGCATCTGAAATGGATAGGTTGTCTTCCACTTTGTTCATGTCTGTTGCATTTAATATTAATATGTCAGCTCCTGTATAATTTTCAATTATCTCTTTATCATATCTTGTGTCAGATGTATAGCATAATGTGAAATCATTTGTCACAAATTTCAAGCCGATTGTCTCAACTCTTCCATGATCTGCTGGAATTGCTGTTATCTCGACATCATTAATGCCTACCTTCTGCCCTTCCTTGACTACAATGACCCTTTCCAGAAGATCTCTGTGATATTTGGTCAGATATGGCCTTAGGTTTTCATCTCCATTGATGACTGTATTTGTTGATATCAAGACTCCTTGCCTGTCCATTCCAGAATAGGTTATTGAGTCTATCTGTGCATTTAAGTCATTGCAATGGCCTAGATGATGGTGAGTCACAATCAATGCAACTGTCTCCCTTAAGTTAATGCCATAATCCCTTGCTTTTACCAATGATCCTGGGCCAGGATCAATCACAAACTGGTTCTGTCCTGCTCTTAACAGAATTCCGCCTGTTGCCCTTAGCTGTTTTCCCGCAACAATCCCTCCTTTCCCTGTTCCTAAGAATATTATTGAGTCTGTCATCTAATCCCCCTTAGATTATAAGAAATATTTGTGATTTATAAGCATTTATATAATTCAATACTCAAAAGATTTGTTCCAAAAAGTCCTGTTAAAAATCATAACCTTTAAAAAGCCATTTTCCCCTCCATATCCCTAGGTGAGCTAGATCGGGAGGTTAGCCCTCTCCTGTTGCTGTCAACGGGCTTTAGGCAGGATTGAAGCTTTTGGAGCGATTCATATATTTTATATGGGTCCTGGTTTCAACGTTGAGGTTCTGTCCTGTTGGACTGGTTCTCTTAGGAACCTGGTCACACGCTAGAACCAGAGACTCACTGGTCTCTGACACTGACGTGCCAGAGAGGATGGGAACATAGCAGCCATAACTAACTGGATTGGTGCTTTCAGGGTTGCGGAACTGAGGAGAGGTCAGGGCTAGCCCATGTTTGGTATGTGTCTCCATCCAGAAGCGTGCTCACCTGCTTTTTTAATTCCGAATCAATAGAAACCATTTTATGTCAAAATCGGCAGGGACCACCATTCAATAGACTGGTAGCATGTTCGCTTTGCTCACCCTGCCGACTTTGAGCATGCTCAGAAATATACCAAATTCCAAAAATGGATTGCGGACTATTGTCTACTGATCATGTAGACCAGTGGTATATTTCTGACATATCAAGAAATCTAGATTGAGAATATGGATAAACAAAATAGGATTATCATCTCCATTTACATAATATGGGCAGTAGTTGTATTTTCTGTCACATTTATCACAAAAGGATTTGACCCAGATAACATCACACATTTTCTCATAATACTATTCTTTTTGGCTCAACTTGCATTGTTTCCCATTATAAAAGTCCTTTCAAAAATGTTCACACCGAAGCTTATTTTCATAACACTTGCAGTGATTTTCGCAGCACTTGTCGAAGGATTCTATATGTTCTCTAATCCTGTTTTTGAATCATTAAGATTCACTGCCGGGATGGGATTTAACACAATGCTTACTAACTATTTTATTGATCTGATTTTCACAATACCTGTCTATATTGTAATTTTAATCTCAATTTGGTATTTCATAAACAAATACAGTTACAAATTATGGGAATACTTGATTATTTTCAGTTTAGGTCAAGCGATTGGTGATGGATTTTTCTTTTTCCTTGCATCACCTTTAATGATCATTTTCTTGCCTTATGTGATGATAAACTATCATTCCATGAATCTTGTCCCTTTTCTGTTGGTAAATAATAAACTTAAGCCAAAAAACAAAAGTTGGATGAAATATATTATTCCTCCAATAGCCATTATTGTAATATATCTAATTTTTGGATTCTTGATTAATTTTATTGGACCATTATTTGCCTTGACATAAAATCCTAATCAACCAAAATCGCAGCCTTTCCAGGCATTGCCTGCTTTGCTTTCTGCTCTTCTGATTTATCAGCTAACTTAACCTCAACAATGCACTTGAATTCTGCCCCAATATCTTGCTTGGCTTCCTCCAATGCTTTCATCTCTGTTTTATCGTCGAGAATGACTATTGGGATCTTTGAAGTGTCTTTTAATAATCTTGGGATGATTTTAGATATCTCTTGGCCATATCTCTTCAATTCTCCTTTCATAACATTCTTCATTATCACTCCAGGATCCCTTGTCTTCTCAAGCTCTTTCTTCAATTCCTTAAAAAGCTCATATTTCCATTTCTCAGCTACAAACAGCCTAATCTTCTTGGGCTTTTCAATCCCGGCAAGTTTCAAGACTGAATTGATGTCAGATTGAACTATAGAGACTATTGATTCTTTCGCATCTTCTCTTGCATCAATCTTCTTGGCATCAAATTTTGGCCATTTTGCTGTTGAGACAAATCCTTTCTCTCCAATCTTTTCCCAGACCTCTTCTGCAATATGAGGGCAGAACGGAGATATCAACAATGCTAATTTTAATAGGGCATCTTTTGAAGCGCCTTTCTTGTGCAGAAAATTTACAAGCTGCATTATGTCAATGACTGCAGAATTATAATGCATCTTCTCAATCTTCTCTGTGACATTCTTGATTGTGGCATTTGTTTTTGATTCAATGGATTTATTGTTTTCAACTGTCTTGTTTTCATAGAGGGAATAGACCTTGTTCAAGAACCTGAAGCTTCCTTCAACTCCTTTGTCATCCCATTCCATGTCTTTGTCAGGACTACTAACAAACACCAAAAACAATCTGGCTGTGTCAATCCCATATTTTTTGGCAATTTCTTCTTGTGTCACTACATTGCCCCTGCTTTTTGACATCACAAATCCTCCTTTGTGCAGCATTCCTTGGTTAAACAGTCTTGGAGCAGGCTCATCTATGTCTAACAATCCGATATCCCTTAAGAATTTTGTAAAATATCTGAAATAGATCAAGTGCATGCAGGCATGCTCTTTTCCGCCGATATAGATGTCCATTGGCATCCAGTATTTTGCCTTTTTCTTGTCAAATGGCGCTTCACTATTTTTTGGATCGCAATATCTTAAGAAATACCATGAGCTGTCTACAAAAGTGTCCATTGTGTCTGTTTCCCGTCGGGCTTTTCCTTTGCATTTTTGGCATTTTGTTTCTACAAACTCTTTGCACTGCTCCAAAGGATTTCCTTTTCCTCCAAACTTGACATTGTCAGGAAGTTTCACAGGCAGGTCTTTCTCAGGCACTGGCACAATCCCGCATTTCTCGCAATAGATTATTGGTATTGGGCATCCCCAAAATCTCTGCCTTGAAAGAAGCCAGTCCCTTAATTTATACTGTGTTGTAAACCTGCCGCATTTGTTTTTTTCAAGGAATTTTGTTATCTCATCAATAGCATCACGATTATTCATGCCATCAAACTGCTGAGAATTGCATATGATGCCATCTCCCATATACGCTCTTGACATCTTCTCTGCATTCAGTTCATAATCAGGTGGATTAAGAATGACTTTTATTGGTATGCCATATTTTTTTGCAAACTCAAAATCCCTTTGGTCATGTGCAGGCACTGCAATGATTGCTCCTGTCCCATATTCATAGAGCACAAAGTTTGCAATATATATTGGTATCTCCTCTTTTGTTATTGGATTTATCGCATATCTGCCGATGAACATTCCTTCTTTCTCCTTGTTCTCAGCTGTCCTCTCAAACCTGTCTTCCTTGATGACTTTTTTTATGAATTTCTGGACTTTCTCTTCTTCTTTTCTCCCTTTTATCAGCTCCTGCACATCAGGATGTTCAGGTGCATACACCAGGAATGTTATCCCATAGAATGTGTCTGGTCTTGTCGTGAAGACAGTCAATTTCTTGTCAGAATCTTTTATTGGAAAATCCATCAATGTTCCTCTGCTTTTTCCAATCCAGTTTCTCTGCATTATCTTGACATCTTCTGACCATTCTTTTAATTTGTCAATATCTTTGAGCAGTTCTTCTGCATAATCTGTTATCTTGAAAAACCATTGGTCAAGATCCTTTAATTCAACTTCTGTCTCTGTATGCCTCCAGCATTTGCCTGAATGCACTTGCTCATTTGCCAGTACTGTATTGCATTTTGGGCACCAGTTGACTGATGACTTTTTCTTGTAAGCCAGTCCCTTCTCATACATTTTCAGGAATATCCATTGGTCCCATCTGTAGTATTCTGGTGAATGGCTCATTATCATCCTTGACCAGTCATAGCTTAATCCTAATTCTTTCTGTTGTTTAACAAAAGAGTTGATAGCCTTTTCGGTGAATATCTTAGGATGAGATTTGGCTTGAATAGCAGCATTTTCTGCTGGCAACCCAAATGAGTCATATCCCATTGGATAAAGCACATTAAATCCATTCATTCTCTTGAATCTTGCATATACATCTCCTATGCAATAATTGCGTGCATGGCCCATATGGAGACCCGACCCCGACGGATAGGGATACATCTCAAGAACATAATACTTCTTTTTCTTTGAGTCTTCCTTTACCTCAAAGATCTTGGATTGTTCCCATTTCTTCTGCCATTTTCCTGGAATTTTAGTTAAATCAACCATATGCTCACCTAATTCATCCATACTTTTTAAACTTTATTTTTTTAAAGATACATTATATCAGATATTAGTTCTCTTCTTGCTAAATAAACCTTTGGTTTCCCTCCTTTAACACAACTATTGCCTCCTTCTGTATCAACAATCTTGTCTATGCAATCTGCTTGCGCACCTATTGGCACTTCTGGGCGCATAGACTCAGTTATATTGCACACTCCTCCACTTCCGTTCTGTGACAGCTTTCCTGTTCTGAATTCCATTTTAACCTCCAAATTTTAATTTGTTTGGCTTACAAACTTCCTCGAAAATTTAAAAGACCTTCAGTATATTTTTCATGATAAATAATCAAAGAATAAATTCTAAATTAGAACAATAAACAATGAGTAAAGACCGGACAATGAGCTAGCCTTTACAGTAGCAACAGCAGAATTGATAGTAATGATTTGACACTATGCAAATTTCTCATAGAACAAGGAGATTCCTAATTACTATTTAAACTTTTTGAAATATATTGTTTATAATCCATAATTTTTATTTTATATTATTAAGTTTTTATTCTTTTAACTCCTAATTATCAGGCCTCTTACCGCCTATGATTATTGTTATCAAATAGAAAAAAAAGAAATAAAATCACCTTTTCTGCAGTTTGATATATGCAAAGTAAGCAATCAATCCAAGGACTATTATTCCTAAGAAAAGGATTATTCCAAATCCTATTTTTGGCTTCACAACCTCTTCAACTGGCTGTGTAGTAGTTGTAGTTGTAGTTGTTTCTTCTATTGGAGCCAGCTTTGACCCTCCTGCAACTGATACAGAATTTAATACACTTAGCCTTTTATGCACTACATATTGGAAAGTTTTTTGGCTTCCTGCGCTCATCTTTCCTAAGTCCCATTGTACAATTATTGCTCCTCCGTCTGATCCATCCTGCAGTATTGTTGGTTGGACTCCTAGGAAAGTTAATTCATCCAATGAAGTGGCCATATCAGGCGGAATTACTTCAATCAGCACTCCTGTTTCAATATCAGTAGGTGTTTCTGCCACTAAAGTGATTATTGACCTGTATAATGATGTTCCTAAGTCTAGGTTTTTGGCTCTGTAGGCGTCAAGGCTTCTTTTCACTGATACAGGAGTGATTTTTCCTGTCATGATGCCTTCTTTAAGGGCAGTTATTGCTGCCTGTGATTGTGTTTGTGTTGCAAATGAGTTTGCCAAGTCAATCTGTGATGGTGTGCTTGAGCTTGTTGAAGTCTGGGTTGATCCAATCACTACATATTTTACATTTGTCCAGTCTGAAGGTATTGTCTTTTTTAGAGAACTGACTACACTAGAGTCTGACACTTCAGTCTCTTCAGCAGCTGCGCCTCCTCCTCCACCACCTGAACCTCCTGAACCTCCAGTTCCGCCTCCTGTAGGACCTCCGCTAGCCCCACCACCGCATGAGCCACTGAATGCAAGGTTTAGGTTTGTGATTATTCCTGCATTAAATGTATCAGTCAAAGTATTAGAAGTTGAACAATCATTTGAAGTCAACGTAAAAGTTATAGTCTGAGATTCACTATAGCATGTGTCTCCGCTGACACATCCTGTGACTGTCAGTTTGTCCCCTCCTCTATCACCATAAGTTCCGCTCGGTGACACTACAATAGTTCCTCTTTCTTCTCCCCCTATTGTTGCAGTGATTATTGCTCCTTCTGTGACAACATCCCCTCCTGCTGTTACTGTCCCCCAAAACCACTCTGGATCTGATGGAACTGCCATTGCAGAATAGCTTAGAACCACAACCATTGACATTATCAGTGTTAATATTATTTTCCTGCTCTTCATATTATCCCCCATCTCTGTCAATTATCATCATGAACAACTTGATAAAATAAACAACTTAAAAAAAATAAAAAATTGGAAATCATCTAATAATTTCCATCTCCTGTGAATGTGTAAGCCTGTGTCCTTGTCAATACCCAGTATCCTACCCATGGATCTGCATATGCTGTTGGTAATGTTGATGGATCAAACTTGCCCATGTTGTTTGGATCATTTGTGTTATTGTACAAAGTTGACACACCTGATGCATTTCCTTGTCCATTGTCAATGCTCCTTAGCCATGTCTGTGCTGCTAATCTTGGTATTCCATCAACTCCTAACAGGTTCCATCCTTGTGTCAATGCCCTGCTTGCACCTACACCACATCCTTCAATGCCTTTGGTGTATACATATATGCTTGAGTTGGCATTAAAATTGCATTTATATGCAACCATTGGCAGGAAGTTTGTATCTGATATTGTTGCCCATGCCCCTGTTGTATATGAACTGCATGCATATGTTCCATCATCCCATGAATCTGCTGCCATCATTGTCGTATTGACACAGAACGGCACTGAAAACATGTCTGTATCATTCTGAACAAAGTCTATCCTTGCATCTGCAATATCTACAGGCCCTACACTTCTTTGTCTTGCCGGATTTCCTGCCCAGTCTGTGATATTATAATATCCATGTCCATCTACGGCAGTCTCATTTGCAATATCAATTCCTGATGCATTGCCTGAACCGTTTTTATTGTTGCCAGGGCTATACACACCTCTTATGACCAATGTTGTTGATCTATTCCCAATAGTCCATCTTAGAGTATTATTAACAGCTTTTCCAAAGAATGAAACATCTGTTGATACTAGAGTTCCATTTATGTTATTACTAGTTACAGGCAGCTTGAAGGTGAAATTTGTGATTTCACCTACGGTGGTAATGTTTTCATTAAACTGTATATATAATGAGTCATTTGTCCTATTATTTACAGTATCATACCTTGGTGTTTCTGAGTCATTGTATTTCAATCTCCAAACATCATCATACCAAGCTCTAACTATCTCTGGTCCAAATGTGTCAATATCAAATGTTTCTACACTTGTATTTGATGTCATTACATTTCCTGCTAAATCAGTAGCACCAGAAACAGTTATTGTTGCAATCCCATCTCCCATAGACCTGTTTATTGTAGTAAATCCACGCCAAACAGAATGGTTGAGTCTTTCATCATAGTAAGTCCAATTTCCTGCTACTGTTACAGTGACTGCACTTGAATTGTCAGTGATAAAAGTCAATACAACATTATTTGTCACATTATACATTACTTCTGAGAAATTCACATACACTTGGAAATTACTGCCATTGCCATATGTACGATTGTTCATTGACATACCTGTATTATTATATATTATATTTTTTATTGTTGGTCCAGTTGTATCTGCAACTATTGTTGAGAATAGGTATGGACTGCTTAAATTCACAGATGTAACATTAAATCCATTTCCAGCTAAATCAGTGAAAACAGATCCTTTCTCAAATTCTACTCTTAGTAATGTAGGTGTTCGCAATTTCTTAATATAATTAAGAGTATTTTGAGCCATCTTCAAGGTAAATGTAGTTCCGTTTGTGCAAGTTGAGGAATCAGCACCTGTCATGTTTCTAGTTGAGTTAACCCCTGCAGTTTCATTAACACTTGAATTCAGCACAACAATAAACTGCGGACTCTTAGCGTTACAATCCATTGTTTCACTAAAAGTAAAATTTACTTCATTAGAATTCAAGTTTATTGTTGCAGAGGATAATGTTGCATTTGCCGTATCATTCTCATATGTGTCATCCTCAAATGCATTCCCTATTTCAAGATTAAGAGTATTTTTTGCAGAATCATTCACTGCTCCAAGTATTGACATATTTAATTTATCGTTTCTCCATCCAGATACATTATTCAATATACTTGTTGATAATGATATTGTTGCAACAGTCCCAATCACACTCACTGAGGCACCATTAAGAGTTATATTTTTTTGATCTACATCATCTGCTGTATATAAATCTCCTCCTTTGACTCTTATGTTGTTAACATCAATTGCAGAGCCTACAGATTCATTAAATGTTAATGTAATTGTGCCTGCTGTATGATTATATACCATATTAGCTGTATTATTAAATACAAAGATTCCATCTATTGCTGTAACAGATGTATTCACTAATCTGTTTCCTGCATAATCCCTTATTGCACTATCACTTGGCAAAGTTGTAAAATTTACTTTTGGAGTTATATTATGGTCTACTGAAGTGGTATCAAGGCATACTTGAGTAGCTGAAGTTAGATTTGCTGCCCTGATCAGAATTTCAGTCCCATTGCTTAAAGTTATATTATAATTATTTGTTGCCAATCCTGAATTATTTAGCAGCCCATTTGTTTCAGTAAAAGTTAGATTGATATTGCAGTCTGACACTAAGCTTGAGGCTGTTACATTTGCTGTCGCCAATACTGGTGCTGTAAAGTCAAGAGTAATATTGCCAATAGAAACACTGTCATTGCCTGTAGCATTCTGCCAAGCTTCTGCACCTGCTTTAGTACCATTAAAAGATATATTAATTTCTATTTTAGCAGCTCCTGCTGTAGCATTGCTTCCATTAATAGTCACATTGAAAACTACCACAGTATGATTATAATGATTAACCTTAAGGTCAGAAACTGTTCCATTAAGTCCTAGTAAAGGCCATGCATCACTTCTAGTCCAATTTAATACTAAAGAACCATCACTCAAAGTTTGAGTCTGGAAAGAATAATCTGGAGCTCCATCTGGTCCAGTTGCTACTGTCCCATTTTCTGTTATATTTTCACTGGATGCAACATAGATAAATCCAGGAGGTAATTTTATTCTAATGCCACTAATATTATAAGAATCATTTTGGTGTAAGAATTGAGTATTACCACCAACTCTAGCTACATTATCAGTTTGAGTCTGATTTGCAACATCAATGGTAAATCTAAATTGATATGTTGCATTTGTTAAATAATATCTTGCTCCTGCTGAAGGATCTGGACTATGGGTGGAATAAGTTGACCTATTTATATCTGCACCAAACCATGGCGAAGATGCCCCTCCCGTTATATTCATAGAGATATTAAACCATCCTAGTGTAGAGTTGTGTTCTAAAACACTATCCATTTTTCCAACTGCAATATAACACATAGAAACCATCATTGTTAGAACTATTAGCAATAAAACCCCTTTTTTGATTGTATTCATTTTATCAACCTCGTTTTTTATTTTATTTTGATTTTTTTTGTTTTTTTAAAATAGTTTAGACTATAATCATGATATTTCTAACTGAAAGAAATTATAGATACTGAACTCACTTCTTTTTGATTTAAATTCCAATTTACCCACACAAAATATATTAATATATTAAATAATCTAATCTAACTCTTAAATCAGATATTACTTATATTTAAAGGTTTCGGATTTTATGGTTGTGGGACAGTAAATCTAATCACCATACCAAAACAAATTATGCCATATACAAATTCCTGCATTAGCAGTGTCTATCCTATCAGCCCTTTTCTGAAATATCTTCCAGCCTGTCCTCTTTTTATCTTCTGAAAAGCCACT